>PLZX01000327.1:0-14906 GCA_003152325.1 Bryobacterales bacterium
GTGCGAGAAGGGTTTTTCGCACATTCCAGTCTCGCACAGTCCACCTGTACCATTCGGACCCGGCCGCAAGCGACAGGTGTTTACCTCCGGAGGAAGCGACATGTCAGAAGCCACTTCTTTTTTCATACGCCTGTCACCGAATTCGGTTACTCTGTGGTGTGTGCAGCTTTGGAGTGCAGTTCATGTGAGAGCCTTGCCCGCCCGGGTCTGCGGGTAATAAAGGACATTTCGGTCCCCAAACGGTTGTTTATACGGGAGGTTATAAATGCGCAGATCAAATTGGCTTCAAGGGTTTCTGGCAGCCGGCGGATTGCTGGCCTGCCTGATGATTTGTCCGAATCATGCATTTGCTCAAGGCGCCGGTTCAGGCACTATTACCGGCAGCATAACCGATGCGACGGGCGCGGTGGTGCCCGCGGCGAATGTGACCATCCGCAATACCGATACCGGCATGGAACGCCGAACCCAGACCAGCGATGCCGGGGTGTACACTGCGGCGTTTCTGCCACCGGGCCCCTATAGTCTGGAGACCGGTAAGGCGGGATTCGCAAGCGTGCTCCACAAAGACCTGACGCTGCAGGTGGGACAGACTCTGGCGATCAATGTAGCGTTGTCCCTGCAGGCGTCGCAGCAGGAAGTGACGGTGACGGGCGCGGCGCCCTTGGTCGACACCGAGAAGACCGATGTGTCTCAAGTCGTCAGCCAGACTTCCAAAGACAACCTTCCCATGGCCGGACGGAATTGGGCGCAATTCCAGTTCCTGACCCCCAATGTCACCAATGACGGGGGAGCCGGTCTGGCTTCCTACCGCGGCATCTCCGGGCTCTATAACAGCAGCAACGTGGACGGCACCAACAATAATCAGGCGTTCTTCTCCGAGCAGAAGGGACGCACCACGCTGCCCTATGTCTACAGTCTCGACTCGATCCAGGAATATCAGGTTGCATCCAGCAACTATTCGGCGGAGTTGGGACAAGCCGCCGGCGGCGTCATCAACGCCGTGACCAAGGCGGGCACCAACACGACCCACGGCGATCTGTTTTACTATCTTCGCTACCCAACCCTGAACGCTCTCGATTCGTTGCAGAAGTCCAAGGGCATTTATACCCAGCCGATCCATCAGCAACAGCAGTTCGGCGGCAGCATAGGCGGGCCGATCGTAAAAGACAGGCTGTTCTATTTTCTGACTTATGATGGGTCGCGCAAGGTCAATCCCATCTCCTATACCAGCAGCGGCACCTACCCGCAGGCTTGCTCGGCGCTGATCCCGGCGGCCACCTGCGCGGCCGCTAATGCGTTTATAGTAGGCAATCTAGGGGCCTTCCCGCGATTCCAAAACCAGGACATTGCTTTCGGCAAGCTGGACTACTCCATAAATGACAAGAATCGCCTCAGCGGCTCCTTTAACTTTGACAACTTTCGCTCCCCGAATTCTTATATCTCCTCCACGACTGCCAACAACTCGTCCAATTCGGCAAACGGAAGGTCGGTCTTCCATGAGCGAAACCTCGTAGCCAACTGGAGTTCCATACTCAATCCGACCGCGATTAACAACCTGCGCTTTCAGTGGTCGCGAGACCTGGAGACAATTGGGGCCAACGCCACCGCTCCCAGCGTGACGGTTACGAACTTCATCAACTACGGGATGCCGAACGCTTTGCCGCGTCCCGCGTTTCCAGACGAGCACCGGTTGCAGTTTACCGACGTCCTGAGTAAGACACATGGCGCTCACACGCTGAAATTCGGGGCCGATCTGAACTTCGTCCATGAATTGCTGATCAACCTCTTTCAGGGCGGCGGCGTCTATACCTACTCCGGTTCTAACAACTTCAGCAACTGGGTGGCGGATGTGTCGGGAATCAATCTGGGTGACAACCTCACCGGGCGGCACTTCAGCACCTTTGTGCAGGTAAACGATCCGGTTACCGGCGTAGGCAGGGACGATTTCTACAACAACGATTACGCCGCCTTCGCCGAGGATAGTTGGAAAGCCAGGCGGAACCTGACGATTACTTATGGCTTGCGGTGGGACCTTTCCACCATTCCGCAGCCGCCCAAACCCAACACGGCGACACCGCTGACTACGGCCTATACTTCAACCATTAATATCCCCAAACATCAGTTTGCGCCGCGGATCGGCGCGGCCTGGGAGATCGCCAAGGGGAGCGTACTGCGGATTGGCTACGGTCTGTTCTACGCCAAGACCTCCAACAGCATGTTCTATGCGACGCGCGTGGAGAACGGAGTGATCCAGCAGACCTTCAACTGCACTCCCACCACCTGCCCGGCGTTGTCGTTCCCGAACCTGATTTTCGCACCCCCGGGCGGCCAGCCGGCGGCCCCCTTCGCGGGCGCCCTCGTTCCTAAGGTCACGTCTTTCACTCCGCCTGCGCTGACGCAAACCACGCGCGGGCAAGTCCCCGATTTCGCGAACCCGCGCGCCCACGAAGGCGATGTCTCCTTCGAGCACCAGTTGCCCGGCAACATGAGCATTTCGGCCAGTTACGTGGTAAGCCGGGGAATGCGTCTGCCGGCGTTCATCGATCAAAACCTGGCGCCGTCCACTACCACCCGCACGTACGACATCACGACTCTTACCGGAACCACCATCCGATCTTTGACGGTGCCCTTCTACACCTCGCGCATCGACCCTACCGGTCCAGTGCTCACGGGCCTCAGCGACATCAACTCCTGGTACAACAGCATGGCCCTGACGTTCCGCAAGCGGTATGCGCGCAGCTTGGAGTTTATCGTCAACTATACGCTGGCCAAGGCCATGGACGGCGGCGAAATCCAGGGGCAGTTCGGAACCTTCAATGGCGGTGGCCAGAACTTCCCGGTGGACCCCAAGAACCGCTCGTTGGAATATGCGCGCTCCGATCTGGATCAACGCAACCGCTTCTCCACCACCGTGGTGTGGACTCCGGACTGGGGAAAGAACTTTTCCAACGCAGCCGCCAAGTTCGTGGTGAGCGGGTGGACCTTCTCCACGATTGTGTTGGCCGCAGACGGTCAGCCCTTCAGTGGCCAAATCAACGGCGCCAATCCTCCGGCCGGAGGCATCCTCGGCGGTTTGACAGGCGGCACGAATAACAATTCCGGCACCGCGCTGAGCGGCGCTCGCGTCTACGACGAGCCTCGCAACTCCTTTACGCAGCCCGGCATCAAGAATGTCGATCTTCGCATTGGCCGCACGTTCAAGCTCAACGAGCGCTTCAAATTCTCGATCCTGGGCGAGGCCTTCAATCTGTTCAACTTCACCAACATCTACAGCGTGAATTTCACGGAGTATAACTACACTGCCGCGGGTAGCGGAGTCTGCGCGGGCCACGTCAATAACTGCGTCGCGCAGAACTTCACGCCTACCGGCTTTGATGCGCCTACGGCTACGAACAACAACCTGTCTGGCGCGCGACAGTTGCAGATTGCGGCGAGAATCAATTTCTGACGATAACCAATGGGTGCCCGGCGAATCAATCCGGGCACCGCCGGTAGCGTGCCTGGTAAGCCGGGGCGATGACCGCCGGCGCTACCAGTGGTTATTGAGAGGTCTGGCAAGCTAAAGCATGCCCCTGCCGGGGCGCGCTTTAGGATATGCTTATCCATTATGAAAAGACTGCTGCTTGCTCTTGGGGTCGTATCTTGCGTGCTCTTGGCGCAGGAAAAAGTGGACGAGGTCACCACCGCCAAAATCCGCAGTGAAGAAATGGAGCATTCCCAGATCATGCGCATTGAGCACATGATCACGGATCGTTACGGGC
This sequence comes from Bryobacterales bacterium, assembly GCA_003152325.1. Classification (GTDB taxonomy): domain Bacteria; phylum Acidobacteriota; class Terriglobia; order Bryobacterales; family Bryobacteraceae; genus PALSA-129. The sequence goes on from PLZX01000327.1 coordinate 3,762, forward strand.
CGCGCGTTACCGGGTCGCCCAACCACGAAGCGGCCGTCAAGTGGGCCGTGGCCGAGTTTACCAGGTTTGGTCTCAAGAACGCGCACACCGAGCCGTGGGATTTCGCGCGCGCCGGCTGGTTGAACGAACGGGCCGTGGGTTTCATCACCTCGCCCGTCAAAGAGAACCTGAAGTTCGAAGTGCTGGGGTGGACACCTTCCACCAACGGCACCGTGAGCGGCTCAGCCATCCAGTTGATTGTGCCGCAGGGGCCGGAAGTGCCGGTGGACCCCAATGCCCAGGCTGCCGGTGGCGGGCGTGGCGGTTTCGGCGGGCGGGGCGGCGGGCCCCAGCGGCTGCAGCCCACGAAGGAAGAGTTCGCCCAGTGGATCGCCGCCAACAAAGATAAAGTGCGCGGCAAGATCGTCATGGTCGGCAAGCAGACCGTGGTCGACATCATGGGCGAGCCGCCGGCGCGCCGCGTGGACGATGCGCAGAACATGCAGCGCTACGATCCCAACAATCCCAACGCCGGCCGGGGCGGCCGCGGCGGCGGCGGCGGCGGACGGGGCAGAGGCGGCGAGCCGGATCCCACCCGCATGACGGCGAACGAAGTGCGGGATCAGATCGACGCCATGCTGCTGGCTAATGGCGCGCTGGTGCGCCTCAATGACGCCGCGCGGCCCAACGGCATCATCGTGGCGCAAGCGCATAACGCCTACGACGTCACCAAGACCATTTCCACCGCGGTCGTCCGCAACGACGACTACGGCCGCATCGAGCGCCTTCTCGCCGATGGCGAAGACGTCAAGCTCGAATTCAACATCGTCAATCACAGTTATCCCGAAGGCAAGACCAGTAACAACGTGGTCGCCGAGATCCCCGGCTCCGACAAAGGCGACGAGATCGTCATGCTGGGCGGCCACTTCGATTCCTGGCACGCGGCCACCGGCGCCACCGACAACGGCATCGGCTCCGCCATCATGATGGAAGCCGTGCGCGTGATTCAGTCCATGGGCCTGAAGCCGCGGCGCACCATCCGCGTGGCGCTGTGGAGTGGCGAAGAGGAAGGGCTGCTCGGTTCGCTGGCCTACGTGAAGCAGCACTTCGGAACCGCCGAAGAGCCCAAGCCGGAATGGCAAAAGCTGGATGTCTACTTCAACGTGGATACCGGCACCGGCCGCATTCGCGGCGCCAGCGTTTTCGGCCCGCCGGAAGCGGCCGCGGCGCTACGCCCGTTGTTCATGGACTTCGCCGATTTCGGCGTAGGCGGCATCAGCGCCACCAACAGCCGCGCCACCGGCGGCACCGACAGCACGTCGTTCAACAACGCCGGACTGCCGGGCGTGGGCTGCTCGCAGGACCCCATCGATTACAACGTCCTGACGCACCACACCAACCTCGACACCTATGAGCGCATTCTCCCCGACGACGTGAAGAAGGACGCCGCCATCATCGCCGCCGCCGTTTGGCACGCCGCCAACCGCGACCAGATGATTCCGCGGTTCACCAAAGAGACCATGCCCGCGCCGCAGCCGGCAAGGTAGTCGGATAGTCTATTAATCATGATCACCAGACCGCTCGGCGCGGGCGGGCCGCCGGTGTCCGCCCTCGCACTCGGCTGCATGGGTATGTCCGGCATGTACGGCCCCAGTGACGAGGCCGAGAGCATCTCGACCATCCACGCTGCCATCGACGCCGGTATCAACCTGCTCGACACCGGCGATTTCTACGGCATGGGCCACAACGAAATGTTGATCGGCCGCGCCATCGAAGGCCGCCGCGACCGCGTGCTGCTTTCCGTGAAATTCGGCGGTATGCGCATGCCCAACGGCGCTTTCATCGGGCTCGACGGCCGGCCGAATGCCGTCAAGAACTTCCTCGCTTACAGCCTCCAGCGGCTGCGCACCGATCATATCGATATCTACCGCCTCACGCGTCCTGACCCCGCGGTCCCGATCGAGGAGACCGTCGGGGCCATCGCCGAGCTGATTCAGGCAGGCTATGTCCGCTACGTGGGGCTTTCGGAATCCGGCGCGGCCACCATCCGGCGCGCGCACTCGACGCACCCGGTGTGCGATTTGCAGATCGAGTACTCGCTGGCCAGCCGCGGCATCGAGCGGGAAATTCTTTCCACCGTGCGCGAACTCGCGATCGGCATCACGGCCTACGGCGTGCTCTCGCGTGGCTTGCTCACCGGTTCGCAGCCGGCCGGCAAGAGCGATTTCCGCGCGCACCTGCCGCGCTTCAGCGGCGCAAATGGCGAGCACAACCGCCAGGTAGTGGCGGACCTTGCGGCGATGGCCGTGGCCCGCGGCGTGACGCCCGCGCAACTGGCCATCGCCTGGGTGATGACTAAGGGCGACGACATCGTGCCGGTGATTGGCGCTCGCACGCGCTGTCAACTGGCGGAATCGCTCGGAGCGCTGGAAGTGAAATTATCCGCCGCCGAGATCGCCCGCCTGGAAGAAATCTGCAATCCCGAGCGCATTGCCGGAACGCGCTACGGAGCCGACCAGATGCAGATGCTGGACAGCGAGCGATAGATTGGCAGAGGGCCAGGCCCGATGCGGCTCAATTGGGTGGCGGGCAATCCGGCGCGCTTCCCCGATCGCCGTCTCGCGGGAGTTTGAATGAGCGCGCCACCTCTACGGGTCGCCGATGTGGTCCAAACGCCTGGTAAACCCTACGGCGTTAAGCAGGATCTAACGCTCCCTTGCTAACCAAACTGTTGGTAGAGCGTCTACCCTGTGAGACCAGTTGTTCGGTAGAATGTCTATTCGCGTATGCGAAAGGAAACTTCTAGCCGCGTCGAGTTGTTGCAGGGTACGCTCGACATGCTTATCCTGCGCACGTTGCTGTTCGGTCCGGCCCACGGACATCAGATCGCAAAGCACATCCAGTGCACCACGGACAATGTGCTGCAGGTCGAGCATGGATCGCTCTACCCGGCGCTGCACCGGCTGGAACGACAAGGGTGGGTCGCGGCGAAGTGGGAAGTTGCCGGCAAGGATCTGAAACGCGAATTCAAATATTACCGTCTCACCGCCTCCGGCAGAAGGCAGCTCACAGCAGAGGAGTCCAGATGGAAGCAACTGGTAAGTGCAATTGCGAGAATTATGTGGCCGGCAGAAGAGAGCTGAGATGCGCTGGTGGTGGCAAGGACGTGAAGACGATCTGGATCGTGAGCTGAGTGCGGATTTGGACCTGGAAGCCGCCGAGCAACGGGCGAACGGGCTGTCTGAAGAGGAAGCTCGCTATGCCGCGCAACGCGCTTTTGGCAACGTGACATTGGTCAAGGAGGACACACGCGCCATGTGGGGATGGACATCGGTGGAACGATTTGGCCAGGATCTACGCTATGCGCTCCGAACCGCCCGCAGAGATCCGGGCTTCGCTATCATCGCAGTCCTCACTCTGGCGCTGGGCATCGGGATTAACACCGCAGTATTCAGTGTTGTTAATACGGTGCTGCTGCGCAAACTTCCATACGCCGCCCCAGAGCGGCTCGTCACCCTCCATCAGAAGTTCCCCAAACTCGGCGCTATCTCCCTGGGCACCTCTCCAGCCGAGTACCTGGACTATCGCGACCGCACTCGCACGTTTTCCTCTCTTGCTGGCTATGAAGATGATGTTTTCGACCTGACCGGCGGCGCCGAACCGGTACATGTCCAGGCACAGCGGGTCACTCACACGCTATTTTCCACGCTGGGGATTGGACCATTTATCGGACGCGCATTTTCTCTGGCCGAAGATGAGCCGGGTGGCGCGAAAGTGGTGATCTTGAGCTACGAATTCTGGCAGAGACATTTTGGCGGCGGCGCGGAGACAATCGGTGCTGTAGTCAGGCTCAACGAGCAGCCGTACACCGTGATCGGCATCATGCCCGCTGGCTTCGAATTCCCCTTCACGGCGGCGAGCGTTGGAGAACCACCGGCGCTCTGGGTACCCATGGCCTTTACGCCTAAGAGAATCCAGGATCGTGCCGCCGAATTTCCGGTACACATTGTTGCCCGCCTCCAACCGGGAGTCTCACTCGCTCAATCCGAGCAGGATGTGGTCCGCGTTGCTAACGAGTTCCAGCACGAGCATTCCGACATTTATGCGGGCAATGTCCGCCTCCAGGTCAATCTCGATCCCCTCGGTGCCGAGGATGCAGCACGTGCCCGTCCCGTGCTTCTGGCGCTCGCCGGAGCCGTGGTTTTCGTCCTGCTGATTGCCTGCGCGAACGTGATGAACCTGTTGTTGGCTCGCGCCGCTGTCCGACAGCGCGAAATGGCCGTGCGAAACGCGCTGGGCGCAAGTGCTCAGCGGCTCGTTGCACAATTGCTCACGGAAGGCCTGTTGTTTGCAACCGTCGGCGCTGCGCTTGGATGCGCGCTCGCACAGGCCACCATCAAGCTGGTCGCGAATCTTTGGCCGTCATTCGTTGCTGGCATGGCCCAAGTGCGCATCGATCCGATAGTCTTGGCGTTCACCTTGGCTATTTCCGTTTTAACCGGCCTCCTATGCAGCCTCGCACCTGCTCTGAGATGGACCCGGTCAGATATCGGCGCAACCCTGAAGCAGGCAGGGCGCCAGGGTCCATCCCAGGAACGCCACCGACTACGCGGGGCGCTGGTCGTGTTCGAAGCTTCCAGTGCAGTGGTCCTGTTGATCGGAGCCGGCTTGTTGATTCACAGCCTGCTCGAAGTGCTCCGTGTACCGATGGGATTCTCCCCCGACTGCGTGCTCATCGCACGCACGACCTTCAATCGCCAGCGCTATCCTTCGGCCGACCGGCGTCACGATGGCGAACGTCAGATGGTCGACCGGCTGGCGGTGCTGCCTGCAGTGGCTGCCGTTGGGCTGACCACGCACATCCCGCTCGCAGACGACCGGCAGATCGCTTTCACTCTCGAAGGAGGTGACGCAAATTCCGTCCGCTGGGCCGACAATGCGCTGGTCAGCGGCGACTATTTCGCCGCGATGGGTATTCCCATCGTGCGTGGCCGGACCTTCGGTGGGGAGGATACGCCTCAGTCGCCCCCTTCGGCCATGGTCAACGAATCGATGGCTCGCCAGCTCTGGCCCAATGGCGACGCGCTCGGAAAGCGGATCGTTTGGGGCGGACGAACACTCAATGTCGTGGGCATCGTCGGCGACGTGCACATCAAGGCCATTGATTCTGTTGTGAATCCCACTACCTATTTCTCCGTGTACCAAATCGAAAGCGGCGCTACAACCAGTGCCGTCTTTATTGTGCGTACCCGAACTGCCGATCCAACGTCCGTCGCGTCAGCCGTTCGGGAGGCCATTTGGTCCGTCGATCCTGGCGTTCCCGTTTTTGATATACGCACCATGGATCAGATCGTCTCGCGTTCTCTGACAAGCCGACGTTTCGCGGCGGCCTTGCTGTCTTCGTTTGCGATCCTGGCGCTTGTGTTGGCCGTAATCGGACTCTACGGCGTGCTTTCGTACGCCGTTGCTCAACGTACTTCGGAATTGGGCCTGCGATTCGCGCTGGGAGCCACTCCGGGAGAAGTCCTTCGCCTCGTGCTCGGCGACGGTCTGCGGCTCACGACGATCGGGGTTGTTATCGGCGCGCTTGTCGGAGCCGCTGCTGCACGCGCTATGTCGCGCCTGCTATTCGGCATCAAGACCTTCGATCTAGCTGCGTTCGCCATTGCCGTTGCGATCCTAATGGTTGTGGCACTGATCGCCAGCTACGTACCCGCCAGGCGGGCCTCGCGCGTTGATCCCATGGTGGCCCTGAGAAACGAGTGATGCGGCTCCCAGATCGCGACTAGTCGTGCAGCGTTTACCAATCATTGGGCGTGTACGGCGTGAACGCCATTCGCGGCGCATCTGGAAACGGAGAATCGGCACGTTGGCCAACAGTCCTCANNGCCACCATGGGGTCCACGCGCGTCGCGCGGCGTGCCGGGATGTAGCTCGCCAGCAGCGCCGCGGCCACCAGCACCAGGGCCACCAGCGCGAACGTCAGCGGATCGAATGCGCTCACATGGAACAGTTGGTTCCGCAACAAACGGCTGAACACCAGCGATGCCGCCAGGCCCACCGCCGCCCCCGTCCCGGCCAGCCGCATTCCCTGCCCCAACACCAGCCGCAGAATCTCGCGCGGTTGGGCTCCCAGCGCCATGCGCACTCCCAATTCCTGCGTGCGCTGTGTCACCGCGTAGCTGATCACGCCGTAGAGCCCGATCACCGCCATCAGCAGCGCCATTCCGGCGAACACCCCCAGCACCGTCACCACAAAGCGGCGCGGCGCGAGCGAACTTGCGACCATCTCGCTCAGCAGGCGGACCTCCGACACCGGCTGCGCGGCATCCACCGAGCGCACGGCCTCGCGGATGGCGGCCGCCAGCCACGAGGGGTCCGACGCCGCACGCACCACGAACGTGCCGAACGGCGGGGGCGCCTGGTAGAGCGGGAAATAATACTTCCCCTTCACTTCCTGGCCGGCCAGGTCGCCCTGCCGCACGTGCCCCACGATGCCTACGATGGCCGCGTACCCGTCCGAGCCGCCAAACCCGATGCGATGACCCACCGGATTCTCATTCGGCCAGTATTGTTTGGCCAGCATGTCGTCGATCACCGCCACCTTTTCGGTGTCCAAGCGGTCCTGCTCCGCGAAGACGCGGCCCTGTTGGATGGGGATCTTGAGCGCCGCGAAGTACTGCGGGCTGACATATCCGATGGCTCCGTGCGGTCCCGGATCTCCGGGCGGCGACGGCCGGCCCTCAATCCGGAAGGATGCCGAGCCGCCGCTTCCGCTGAACGGCATCGGAACGGCAGCGGCTACGGAGGTCACGCCCGGCATCGCCGCCAGGCTGCTCGAGACCGCGCGAAAGAACGCGATCCGCTTGGCCGCATCGGCGTAGCGCGCGGGCGGCAGAGAGAGTCCCGCCGTGATCACGCCATCGGCGCGGAATCCGGGGTTGACCTCTTCGAGCGCGGCCAGGCTGCGGAGGAACAGGCCGGCGCCCACCAGCAACACTAGCGCCAGCGCCACTTCCGCCACCACCAGGAACGCCCGCAGATACTGCCTCCGCAGCCCCGCGGTATTGGCGCGGCCACCCTCTTTCAAGAACTCGTAGCGGTCGATACGCGAGATGTGCCAGGCCGGCGCTATGCCGAAGATCACGCCCGCCGCCATGGCAGCCAGCGCGGTGAACGCCAGCACGGTGGCATCCATGCGCACGCCGACCGCTACCGGCAGACCCTTCGGCGCCAACGCCAGCAGCCCGCGCACGCCCGCATAGGCGAGGCCCAGACCGGCCACCGCCCCGCCCGCCGCCAACACCAGGCTCTCCGCCAGCGACTGCCGGATCAAATCCCACCGGCCTGCTCCCAAGGCCGCGCGCACCGCGATCTCTTTGCTGCGCCCCGAAGAACGCGCCAGCATCAGACCGGCAATGTTCGAACACGCGATCAGCAGCACGAACCCCACCGCGCCCAGCAACACCAGCATAGGCGTTTTCGTATCGCCGGCGATGAAGTCCGTAAACGGCAGCAGGAACATTCCCCACGCCGAGTCTTTGGCGTACTCTCCGGCGCGCCCGCCGCTCGACTTCAACTGGTCGCTGAGCGCCGAAACCAGCGCGTTCCCGGAAGCAAAACGTACACCCGGCTTCAGCCTCGCCATGGCGCCGTAGCCCTCGTTGAACCGGTTGCCGGGATCGTATGCACTGTCCGGCANNGATCGGCCCACCACACCGGCATCCTGTCCGAAGAGGCGCTTCCACGCCGCATGCGACAGCACGACCTCCTGGTTGGCATTGGGCCGGTCTTCGGCGGCCTGGAACACGCGGCCGAGTTGGGCCCGCGCGCCGAAGACCTCGAACCACCGCCATGTGACGCGGGCGCCGCGCAGCCGCTCCGGCGCCCCCGTTCCGGTGTAGTTGAAGTCGCCCGTGTCGATCAGCGCAGCCGATTCGAATTGCCCGGTGCTGTGCAGCACGTCGGCAAAATCCGGCACCGAAACCCCGATGTTCCGCAGCGCCAGCTTGTCATAGTTCACNNTTGGCGCCGATCCCCAGAGCCAGCGTGGCCAGAGCCACCACCGTGTACGCCGGGGTCTTCAGCAGCGTACGGACAGCATAGCGGGAATCCTTCCAGAGTGCGCGCATATAAGAGTAATACTCCGGCGCGCCTCTCCGGTGACGCAATTAGTTTGGAAAAAACCGCGGCTTCCGCGGCCTTCCTACGCTCGCATAGCCAGAACCGGGCGTTCCATCACCATGGGGAAGCGCCGCGACGTGTCGTACGGCTGGAAGCGGTGCCCAATGCCGAACACGGTCTCGATGTACTCGTCCGCATACATGCCCAGCTTCTTGCGCAGGTGCCGGATGTGGACATCCAGCGTGCGCGTACGGATGCCGTCGCCGTATCCCCATACCCGCAGCAGCAATTCCGCCCGCGGCACAATCATCCCGGCGTAAGAAACCAGCAAGGCCAGCAGATCGTATTCCTTTCGAGTCAACGGCAGCGGCTGGCAATCGAGCGTAGCCGCCTGTTTATCGAAATCCAGTGTCAAATGGGCGTCGCGGTATACCGAAGCCTGCGAATCCGTCTCCCGTAGAATCTCCATGGTTTCTCCTCTTCCTAAGGCAATCCTACGGGAAACCGCCTGGAAGGTCGTGTTGGAGGTGTAAAGAGGTTGTAAAATCAGCGGGGCCCCGCACACAGACCGCGTTCGATCCACTCCGCTCCGCCNNCCACCAACCGGCCGATCGCCTGGACGTCGCCATATGCCGAGTCGATCGCGCCGCGCTCGCCGAAGATGGAAATGCCGATCTCCCCCGTTGCCCCAGCGCTGGCGCCGGGAAGTGCAAGGGCCACCGTTCTGCCCGGAAGGAATTCGCGCCCGGCCATCACTGGACCACCGTGCTCCGCGCCCGCGATCCAAATCGCCAGCCACATCCGCGCATAACGGCGCGCATACCCTTGGGGGTCGCGCCGCTCAATGTCCGCCAGCGCCGTCTTCAGTGCCGGCTGGATGCTTCGTTCGGCCCGCGACGCGGCTTCGTTCACAGACGCCGAGCCCGCGATCGCGCCCTCGGCCAGCCGCCACGCATCGAACCGCGTGGGAGCGTGACTGTAGAGGCCCGCAATCGCAAAGAAGAATCGCCCGGATGTTCGGATCTTACAGGTTTGCTCGGCCGGCTCGACGGCTCCGCCGCCGCTCAGCGTCACTTTCGAATCGGTGGCCAGCACCGCCTCGCCGGGCGTCCAGATTGCCACCGCGGCCGTTCCGCCCGATGTCTGCGCAGGCACCGACCCGCAGGCAAGCGTAACCGTCAGGAGGCACAGCCTGCCCGCTCGCGATCTTTCGCCCACGGCGCTAGGATGCCGCCGGCTCGAAATACGTCTGCGCCAACTCCGGCTTCTCGCGGATGGCCCGCCGCCAGTACGATCGCGCTTCCTCTTCCTGTCCCAGCGCCATGAGCGCGTGGCCCAGGTTGAGCAACGCTTCGGCAAATTCCGGATCCTCGGCCAGCGCCTGCTGGTAGTATCCGACGGCTTCTTCGTTCTGGCCCCGCTTCTGGCAGATCAGGCCCGCGTTGTAGAAAAGCTCGGGGCCGCGCTCGCCCATCTCGATCAGACGGCGATGCAACTCGTACGCTTCCACGAAATCCTGCTGCTCCAAAGCCAGCGCCGCCAGGCCGCGCACGGCGTCGGACGAATCGGGCCGGATCATCAGGGCTTCCTGGAAATACCGCCGGGCGTTTTCGGGATCGCCCAAACGCGCGTAAGCGATTCCCGCGTTCAGACAAGCTTCCGGCCACTCCGGCCGCATGCGGACGCAGGTCTCGAAGGAGGTGGCGCTACCGATGTAGTCGCCGCGCAGCAGCCGCAGGTATCCCAGCCGGAAAATCGCGTCGCAGGATTCCGACGCCTCTTCGGGAATCCGCTCGTAAAGCTTCTCGGCCCAGTTGCGCTCGCCCTGCTGTTCCAGCACCAGCGCCAGGTTCCACAGCACGCCCGCCTGGCCGGGATCCACCTCCAGAGCCTTCTCGTAGCAGGCGCGCGCGCTCGGAAGGTCGCTCAGCTCCTGGAGCGCCACGCCCAGGTTCAAGTGCGCTTGCGCACAATCCGGCTTCAACCCGGTGGCTTGGCGGTAGGCCTGCACGGCCTTTTCGTGATTGCCCAGCTTGTGGTATGCCACCCCCAGGTTGAACCAGTTTTCGAAGCGGTCGGGCGCAATCTCCGAAAGGCTGCGGCAATGCCGCGCCGCTGCCAGGAAATCGCCGTCGGCAAATGCCAGCGTGGCCAGCGCCTCAATCGCCACCGTGGACTCCGGCTGCAGTTCCACCAGCATTTCCGAGTAGCGACGAACCGATTCGTGGTCTTTCTTCTCCAGGAACATCGCCACCAGGTTNNTTTCCGAACAGCGCCTGTTCGTGCTCCGGGAACAGACTCAGATATTTGTCGAGCGGCTCCAGCGCTTCTCCCGGCTGGCCCGTGTGGATCAAGGAAATCCCGAACCCGAGCAGTGCGTCGGTGCGCGTAGCATCCGCTCCAGCCGCATCGCGGAACGAAACCGCGGCCGCCTTCCATTCCTTCAAATTGCCCTGGCAGACTCCCAGGTTGAAGTGCGCCGTGCGATGCTGCGGCTCCAGTTCCACCAGTTGCGTATAGGTGGCCGCCGCCGACGCGTAGTCGCGCATTTCGAAATGGATGTGACCGAGAGCCGAAAAGAGAGCCGGATCGCGTTCGCCCGATTCGATGGCCTTCGACAGCAGCTTCGCCGCGCTCTCCAGCTTGCCTTCCAGGTGCAACGACACGGCTTTCGAAAGCGTGCGATTGGGCCGCTTGATCTGCCGCACATCCTCGATTGAGGTCACGCCGGCGGGTATGGGATGCTTGATCGCGGTCTCTTGTTTTACGACTTGCATGGTTCGGTCCTTCCGTTGGTCAAAATCCTGGCCCGCGGCGGGCTATGGTAAGGGAATTCATCGCTCTCCACGGCCGCCAGGATGGCGTCCGGAGACGGCCGCGGTGAGGGCCGCGGAGCAGGCGCCGGCGCGTAATCGTCGCGCCACAGATCGCCTGTTACAGCGTTTCCGGCATTGCCCGAAAGATACGCGCACACCCGGCCCAGCCAATCCTGATTCTTCGTGATCTTCATCCAATAAAGATGCGCGCTCTCGCCCGCATCGC
>PLZX01000327.1:14927-15070 GCA_003152325.1 Bryobacterales bacterium
ACCACCGGATAATGCACCACCGCGAGCACCTGGCGGAGCCCCGGCTCCACCACTTTGAACTTCATGCCGTAGTAGTTCTGCTGGTCCGACGCGCGGACCACCCACCCCATGCCTTTGCTTTCGATCTGGCCGAAAAACTCCAG
>PLZX01000327.1:15104-15341 GCA_003152325.1 Bryobacterales bacterium
CCGAGCGAACCCGCGCGAAAGCCGTCGAAGAATTCCGGCCGGTCGATGACGAGGGCGTCTCCTCCGATGGCCAGTTCGAATTCACCGCGAGCAACTGCCGCCCGATCTTGGCGGCGCCCGCGCCGAACCACAATCCCACTCCGATCAGCAGTGCAGCGGCGATTGCCCGCGCCGGAGCGCTCAGATGGCTGGGCTGGGGGCGCCGGGCCGCGTTCGCAATGCTGAAGATTTCGGTGA
>PLZX01000327.1:15348-15695 GCA_003152325.1 Bryobacterales bacterium
CGTTGTGGGCGGCACGATGGAGATTGTGGAGAGCGGCTCGAGCCGCGCCGCGCGGTCGTTGGGAACGGCAGTCTCGGGAACCGCCGCGCCCGCTTCCGGCGCGCGGAACGTGCCAGTCGAACTGCCCGTCGCCGGCGCCAGCACCAGGCCCGGGAATCGGATCACGCCGGCACCCGCTGCGGCAGCCGGTGCCGCCNNNCGATGCTCTCCGCGAGCCGCGCCGATACATAAGCCACCACCGGTTCGGCCAACGGAGTGCGCCGCAAGCCTGCGGTTTCCCGCATGATTGGCTCGGCTATCGCCAGCGCCGCTGCGCCGGGCGCCTGTACCGCGGCTTCGAGCGGCAA
>PLZX01000095.1 GCA_003152325.1 Bryobacterales bacterium
CGGCCCATGGCCGGGCCCGTGGAAATTATGCACCTGAAGGACGTCAAGCCCGGCATGAAGGGGATCGCGTGGACCGTCTTCCAGGGGATGGAGCCGGAAGCGGTGCCGATTGAAATTGTCGGGCGGCTCAAGAACCAGAACGGGCCGAACCAGGACATCATTGTGGCTAAGATGCTGGGCAAAGCCAAGGTGACCAACGTGGCGGGCGGGATGAGCGGCAGCCCGGTGTATATCGACGGCAAACTGGTGGGCGCGGTGGCGTTGCGCATGAGCACGTTTTCGCCGGATGCTATTTGCGGAATCACTCCCATCGAATTGATGCTGGAGATCAACGACCTGGATAAGACGCGGCCCGACGACGCGCGCACGCCGGAAAAAACACGCGCGCGCAATGGCGCGGTCTCCGTTCCGGACGGCATGCTGAACTTCCAGGCTTTGGCCGGCCCGATGCCCCAGCCGATGATGGTGCCGATTGAAGCGCCGCTGATGCTCTCCGGCTTCACCGATAGCGCGCTGCGCGAATTCGGACCGATGTTCCAGCAACTCGGCGTCAACGCCGTGCAGGGAGGCGCTGCTTCCGACATTCACAGCAATAAGCCGGCGCCCGGATGGGAACACGCGTTGAACCCCGGCGACAGCATCGCGGGCGTGCTGGTGGACGGTGACATGAGCGTTACCGGCCTGGGCACGGTGACCTATAACGATGGCAAGCGCGTGCTGGGCTTCGGTCATTCCTTCTTCAACCTGGGACCGGTGGACATCCCCATGAGCAAAGGCGAAGTCATCATGACGCTGGCCTCCAGTTACCAGCCGAATAAGATGGCGAACGCCACCGAGATCGTCGGCGCGCTGCACCAGGACCGCTACACGGGCATCATGGGCGTGCTGGGCGCGGAGTCCGACATGATCCCTGTGACGGTGAAACTGCGCTCGCTCGACGACAAGGAAAAGCTGACGCGCGAGAGGGATTTCCACTTCAACGTTTTCGTCCACCAGAAATGGACGCCTTACCTGATGATGCTGACGCTCTACAATTCGCTCTCGGAATTGAACGAGTTGGCGGACGAAACCACCTACCGGCTGAGCGGCAAGGTGGAGTTGGGCGGCGCGGGGATTTCGCTTTCGACGATGACGGCATCCGGGGAGGCGCCCATGCCGGCGCCACTGGCGATGGCGGCGTGGTGGGGCAACATGTTCAACCGGCTCTACCTCAACAACGTGAACACACCCGACGTGAAGCGCGTCAATGTCACCGTGGATCTGCTGCCGGAGCGGCGCGTCGCAACGATTGAAAGCGCGTGGGTGCAGGAACCGGAAGTGCGCGCCGGCGATTCAGTCCCGGTGAAGGTCTTCCTGCGTCCTTACCGCGGGGAGCGCATCGAGCGCGATTTCACCGTGAAGATTCCCGAAGGGCTGGCCAAGGGCGACCACCGCATTATGCTGAGCGACGCCGACACCGTCAACCGCATGCAGAACATGGCGGGCATGATGAACCGCTACATCGATCTGCCGCAAACGGTGTCGCTGCTCAACCAGGAGCGATCGAACAACAAGCTGTATGTGTCGCTGGTGGAATCGACCCCGACGGCCTATTTCGACGATAAGACGCTGCCCAGCCTGCCGGCTTCGGTGCTGAATGTGATGCAGGCGGGCCGGGCCTCCAGCCGGGCTGTGGTCACGTCTCCGGAGACGGCCACGGAGCAGATGGCTCTGCCATTCGATTCCGTAGTGACGGGAAGCTATTCGCTGCGGATCCACGTCAAGTAGAGTGCGGCTTCAAAATCTCAACATGAAAAGACCGATAGGCAGGTGGATGGTGGGCGCCTCCGGCATTTTGCTGGCAGTGACGGCGCTGGTGGCCGGCGAGACGCGGAGCTGGACGCAAAGCGAATCCGCGGATTTTGAAAAGGGCGTGATTCAAAAACTCTCGCTGCGCAGCGACGGGCTGTTGACCCTGGCGCCGCGCTCGCGCGAAGTCTTCGATACTTCCGCGGCCTACCTGTGGGCGCTGGCCCGAGATTCCAAAGGCAACCTCTATGCGGGCGGCGGCACCGGCGCGAAGCTGTTCCGCATTCCGCCGGGCGGCCCCGGCAAGCTGCTGGCGGAACTGGATGGTTTGGAGATCCACGCGATCGCCGTGGACGCGCGCGACCGCGTCTACGTGGCCACCGCGCCCGACGGCAAGGTCTACCGCATCACAGGCAATGCCAAGCCGGAAGTTTTCTACGACCCCAAATCCAAGTACATCTGGGCCCTGGCCTTCGACCACAAAGGCGACCTGCTGGTGGCGACCGGCGACCATGGCGAGATTCATCGCGTGACGCCCGACGGAAAAGGCAAAGTCTTTTTCCAAAGCGACGAAACCCACGTGCGCTCGATGGCCGTGGACGCCGCCGATAACCTGATTGTGGGCACAGACCCCGGCGGCCTGGTGCTGCGCATTACGCCGGCGGGCGAGGGCTTCGTGCTCTACCAGATGCCAAAAAAGGAAGTGACCGCCGTGGCGGTGGCGCGCGATGGGGCAATCTACGCGGCGGCGGCGGGCAATAAACAGCCGGCCGCGCCGTCATCCCCCATGCCGATTGGCGCACCGCCCGCAGCTCCCAGTGGGTTGACGGTTACGGTGAATCAGCCGGGGGCGCCAGCCGGCGCCGCCAGGCCGCCCGCTCCGACTCCCGCAGCCCCGGGCGCGTCGGCCGTCGCCGGCGGCAGCGAGGTGGATCGCATCGAGCCCAACGGATATTCGCGCCGCATCTGGAACCATGCGCAGGACGTGGTCTACGCCATCGCCTTCGACTCCTCGGGGCGCGTGCTACTGGGCACGGGGAACAAGGGCAGCGTCTATCGCGTGGAATCGCCGGCGCTCTCCACCGCATTGCTCACTCTGCCGGTGACGCAGGTGACGGCGTTCCAGACATCGCCGGACGGCCACCTTTATGCGGCCAGCGGCAACACCGGCAAGGTGTACGAGATCGGGCCGGACCTGGAACACGAAGGCTCGATCGAGAGCGACGTTTTTGACGCCGGCATGTACACGCTGTGGGGACGCCTCACCTTCGAAGCACGCCTCCGCGGCGGGCAAGTGGCGGTGGTGACGCGCAGCGGCAACCTCGACCAGCCGCAGAAGAACTGGAGCCCCTGGTCAGACGCCATTACCGCGACCACGGGCGCGCGGATCGGCTCACCGGCGGCGCGCTTTGTGCAATGGCGCGCGACTATCACGGCCGCCGGCAGCGGTCCATCGCCGGAATTGGAATCGGTGGATGTGGCCTATCTGCCCAAGAACGTGGAGCCGCGCGTGGACCAGATCGAGATCACGCCGGCGAACTACCGGTTCCCGGCGGCCTCGTCTTCCCCGCTGCTGGCGATTGTGGCGCCCTCGCAGACGCTGAACCTGCCGCCGCTGGGCCGCCGTTCCACCATAACGGTTCCGCCGCCGCCCTTCGAGAACACCACCACGACGCCGGCCATGCAGCTCGCCAAAGGTTACCTGGCCGCGCGCTGGCTGGCCTTCGACCCCAACGGCGACAATATGGTTTACCGCGTGGAGATTCGCGGCGCCGCCGAAACCGAATGGAAGCTTTTCAGGGACAAAGTGGCCGAAAAGTATATCTCATGGGACTCGACGGCCTTTCCGGATGGAGAGTACCGGCTGCGCGTGACGGCTTCGGACGCGCCCAGCAATCCGCCGGCGGAAGCGCTGACGGGGCAGATGGAGAGCGATCCGTTTTGGATCGATAATACGCCGCCGAAGATCACCGCGCTCGTCGCGGTGCGCGCCAGCGGAAAGCTGGAAGTGCGCTGGCACGCCGCCGACGCGCTCAACAACGTCGCCAAAGCCGAGTATTCGCTGGATGGCGGAGAATGGACCGTAGCAGCGCCGGAGAGCAAGCTGTCGGATTCGCTGGAGCTGGATTACGTGCTAAGCCTCGAAGCGGGCACTGGCGAGCATACGATTGCGGTGCGGGTGTCGGATGCCAATGACAACCAGGCGGTGGAAAAAGTGGTGGTCAAGTAAGGGCGCGAAGCATTAGCTCTGTAGGACCGCCAGATCCCGCAAGGTGGCCTTGGCCTGGTCGATAGCCTGCCAATAGGCTTCGCGCAGCAGGTCGGCATCGATTCCGCAATGCTCCAGCGCTTGTACGTCGCCGGATTCGTAGGCTAAGGCGGAAGCCAGCAGTTGCCCGAGCTCGCCGCCGTGCTGGGCCAGCGCCTCGCGGATGTCGCCGTCCAGCCGAACGCGCTTCAGGATCTCCGCCATCGGCACATCCAGAATGGAATCGAGCGTCGAGAGCAGCCCTACCAGAAAGCCGGTTCCCGCGCCCTCCGCGGTGCGCGCCGCCGCCAGAGACTCGCACATATACCCCCGCTGCAGCGCCGCTTCCAGATACGTCACGGGGCATTCGCGGTCCGCGGCGAGCGCCAGCAGGATGGCCCAGCGTGCCAGGTATTCCCTTCCCAGCCAGGTAACCACTCCCTCCACCGATTTCACCGGCCGGCTTCGCCCAAACAACGCGGAATTCGCCAGCCGCAGCAGGCTGTAAGTCATCGAAACATCCACCGTGACCGTGGCCGAAACCTCGTGGACCGAAGAAGCCGGGTCCTGGCAGGCCCCGATCAGCCGTAGCGCGGCCAGTTTTCCGGTGGGGATGCGGTCGCCTTTCAGCACTTCCGGACGCCGCAGGAAATAGCCCTGGAACAGGTCGAACCCCAAATCGCGGCTGCGCTCCATCAGGCCCTCGGAATCGATCTTTTCGGCAATCAGCAGCAGCCCGGGCCGCCGCAGTTTGACATGCCGATTGAGCTCCGCTTCCGTCAGGGCGAGCACGTCGAGTTTGAGGTAGTCCGCCAGGGGAACGGCCGCGGCCAGTTTGCCATCGAGCGTGAAATCGTCCAGCGCCACGCGATAGCCTCGCCGCCGCAACCAGTGGATTCGGTCCAACACCTCGGCGTCGATCTCGACGTCTTCCAGGATTTCCAATACGCAGCGGTCCGGTGGGAGGAGAGGTTCCAGCATCAGAAGGTCGCGGGTGCAGTTGATGAACAGCGGTTCCGCGGCGGAGATCTTCTCCAGCCCAATGTCCACCACCGCGTTCAGCAACACCTGGGCCGTCGCGGCATTGCCGTCGCGCACATCGGCGGTTTCAGTGACCGCGCGGCGGAACAGCAGTTCGTAGCCGTGAATCCTCCGATCGGCGTCGTAGATTGCTTGCCGGGCCAGGAAAACATTCACAACGCGCTTATCGGCTGCTTGCGGAAAAGCGATAGCTCAGTCGAACAGCGCCCGGCAGCGCTCCAGAATGCCGGGATCTTCCACACCGCGAAAACCGAAACCGTTCCACCGGTAGGCGGCGGTGCGAACTCCCGCGGCTCCGGGTTCGAGTTGGATGAAGGAATCGCGCCGGTGCAGCGCGCACAGCACGCCATCGCCGCCGGGCAACAGCACGGCGTCGAGCAGCGGCCATGCCAGGGCGCTGCCACGCCAGCGCGCGACTAAGCCGGAGGCGCGAACCTCATAGACATACGGCCGCGGCCCGTCTGCCCGATCGATGGGCGAATAGTGTTGCTCCAGCGCGAAGAGCATCTGCCGATCGGGCTGGCCGCTCAGATTGCCCATTTCCGCGGAGACCAAGGGCAGCACCGCCGAACGCCATCCGGCGCCTTGGATCACGTAACCGCTTTCCGCGTCCCGCGCGCGCAGGGAGACGGGCGTGAGACTCACCGGGCAATTGGCAGGCGAAAGCGCCCGCCCCACGGTGGGGAACGAACTTCCGGATGGAGTCTCTGTCGCAATGGAGCCGCAACGGAGCGCGCCGTCGCGGATGCGGCAATCGGCAATCAGACCTTTCTTAGTGTCGGGATACTTCTGGTCGAACAGATGATTGCCCAGGGAAAAGAACACCGGCTTGCCGGCTATGCACTCGGCCTCCTGAACCACGTGCGGATGGTGGCCGA
>PLZX01000124.1 GCA_003152325.1 Bryobacterales bacterium
GCACAGGAGCGATGAATGTCGTCACATTGGAAGTGGTTTGTTCTCGGTATCGTCACAACGCTGGTGGTTCTCGCCGGCGGCGCTTACCTGTTCGTGAAGGCAGGGGGAATTTCGATGGAGACCACGGCGGCGCCGCTGCCGCTCGAAAAGACCGTCGCCGGCATGGCGTTGCGCGCGAGCCTGGGGCATGCGGCGGATCAGAAGGATCCGCTTCCCTTCAATGACGACACCATGCTGGCCGCGGCGCGGATATTCAAACAAGAGTGCGCGGTCTGCCACGGCATTCCAGGGTACCCCCCCACTTTGATCTCGAAAGGGATGTTCCCGGATCCGCCGCAACTGTTCGAAAAGCAAGACATGGTGGCGGGCGATCCGGAAGGCGAAACATTCTGGAAGGTGACGCATGGCATTCGGCTGTCCGGCATGCCCGGATTTGGGAGCACTTTATCGGACACAGAGCGCTGGCAGTTGACAATGCTGGTGGCGCACGCCGATAAGCTTTCCCCGGCCGTACAGGCGGAGCTCAGCCATTAAGTAACTGGCCGGCGCGTTCATTGCCGGCGGTCAAATCACCAAACCGCCGCTGACATTGATGCTTTGACCGGTTATGAATCTTGCCGCATCGGAGCATAAAAAGGCAACCACATCAGCGACGTCTTCGGGCGTGCACAGCCTGCCCAGCGGTTGGCGTCGCATGAGACGCTCGAAGGTAGCCGCATCGGACAGGTAATCCGCTGTCATTTCGGTAGCGACGTAGCCGGGCGCTACCGCATTTACCAGGATCTTCCGCGGGGCCAGTTCCAAAGCCCAGTTTCGCGTCAGCGCGTCGAGGGCGGCCTTGGTGGCTCCGTACAGACTGCGGCCTCCCGCCATACCCGTCCGGCCCGCCACGGAAGAAATATTGACGATCCGCCCGCCGTCTTTGAGCAAGGGCAGCGCGCATTGGGTGACCCAAAACGGGCCCTTGAGATTCGTGTCGAGGACCTCGTCGATGACTTCAGATAGCGAGGATCCAAGCGGTGTGTCCTTCCAGATGCCGGCATTGTTGATGAGGAAGTCGAGCCTGAGATCACCCAACTCATGGAACATCGTCTGGATTTCTTCTGGCGAGCCCAGGTTGGCGTGAACCAGCCTCACGTCACGACCGATGGCAGCCGCCACCTCTTCGGCCGCGCACTGGTTTCGGTTGTAGTGCAAGACAATGCCGGCGCCCTGCGCCGCCAACCGTAGACAGATGGCTCGTCCGATGCCCCGTGAGCCTCCTGTGATGAGTGCCGTGGTTCCTTCGAGCGTTCGCATATTCTCTAATTAAACAGCGAGAAATGCGCCTAATTATGCACTGCCGTGTACAGCGTCTGACTGCCTGTCACTGGCGGGCTCCCGGTGCCCAGCGTGAACGTCAGTGGAACGAAATCGCTGTTGGCGACGCTCGGCACCACCACGTAAAACTCGTACAACCCGACGAACTTGGGCGCCAGACCGGAGTACAACGGCACTCCGGCGGCGGTGGCGCCGAAATTGAACTGAATTGGCTGCGACAGGGTATCGGCCGCCTCCACGATCTGCCCGGGCGGAACGCCTGAAGTACCGAACCCGACGCCATAGAAAATGATGGTCTCGCCCGGTTTGGCATACGAGGAGGTATAGCCCGCAGGAAGCGCGCCGGGCGGAGCCACAAACGTGCCGTCGAGGTGCGTGGCGCCGACATATTGCTTCCCGCCGACAATGAACTGCGCGGGCGCCCACAATCCCGGCTGCACCGTGTTCACGTTGACGCTAATCGCGGCGCTGGTTCCGGCCGCCGTCGAGACGGTGACTTGCAGGTTGCCGGTGCCGGTATTGGCGGGCACTTGGGCATTCACCTGCCCCGGGCTGATGAAGTCAACGAAGGCCGATTGCCCGGCGACGGTCACGGCGGTGCGGTCGAGCGAGGTGGGCGCGTTCACGCCGTTCGGGCCGCTGAAATCGGACGTGGCCCAACTCCGCGTATCGGCGGCCAGATTGGAGCCATAGATCTCAATCCATGAGCCATATGCAATGGAAGACGAGGCCCCGAAAGCCGACGCGCTGATCACGCCGCCCGCCTTAATGGTGGGCAGCGACCCGCCGCACGGCGGTGCGGTGTTGGGAGTCAGCAGCCGGATGACGGCGTTTTGCGTATCGGCAACATACACGTTTCCCTTGGAATCCACCCCCACGCCGGTCGGGAAATTCAACTGCGCGCTGAGAGCAGGCCCGCCATCGCCCGAGAAACCGGTGTGGTTGTAAATCCCGGCGATCGTGTTGATGGTGCCGTCGGGCGTCACCATTCGGACCACGCCATTGGTCGCGTCAGCGATGTACACGTTGCCGCAGGTATCCACCGCGACGCTTGTGGGCCCGTGGAGCTGGGCGTTGGTAGCCTGGCCGCCATCGCCCGAGAATCCGGGCAATCCGTTCGTGCTTCCGGCCACGAGCGTAATGGTGCCGGCCACCACCTTGCGGATCATGTTGCTGCCGGTATCCGCGATGTAGAGCGCGCCGTTCCCATCCATCGCCAGGCCGCGCGGCCCAGTCAGGTGCGCCTGCGTGGCAAGACCGCCATTACCGGCGAACCCGGGGTTGCCGTTCGAGTCGACAACCGTCGTGATCACCCCCGCGCTGGTCACTTTGCGGATGCGGTTGTTCTTGTTGTCGGATATATAGAGGTTGCCGCTCGAATCCATCGCCAGGCCGGCCGGCGCGAACAGTTGCGCGACGTTCGCCTGGCCGCCATCGCCCCCGAATCCGGGCCCAGCCGAGAAATTACCGGCATATGTCGAAATGGTCCCGGCCGCACTTACGATTCGCACCAGGCTGTTCTGCGTGTCCGCAATATACAGGTTGCCTTTCGAATCCAGAATCATCGAGTCGGGACCGTTGATTTCCGCGGCCGTGGCGGCGGTGGTGGGAGGAGGGTCGCCGGCATACCCTGGTGTGCCGTTACCGGCCACTGTGGCGATGTTGGCACCGGTCACCAGTCGGATCCGGTTGTTGAACTGGTCGGCGATGTATAGATTGCCCTTGGAATCGATCCACACGGCGGCCGGCCCGTCGAGCTCGGCGGCGGTGGCGGCTCCGGCATCGCCACTATAGCCCGCCGTATTGTTCCCCGCCACGGTGGTAATCGTGTACGCAGGGACGGTCTGAGCCGGGCAAAGGGCTGGCAGGCATAGGATTGCAGCTAGGGCGATGGGGATCTGTATTTTCTTCACGGTATGATTTAAGTTTCTCAAAATCGGAACCCGCTTGGTAAACGTCTCTGGACGCACCAAGCCGGCCCGGGGTTTCCCAGCCGGAGCGACCCGCCTACCAGACGCGGCAAGCCTTTTCGCGCAGCATGGGCTGCCCGGTCTTGCAGGAGAACGCCTTGCCAAACTCCTGCATGTCGGAGACCACTCCATTGATGCGGTATTCGTCGGGCGAATGCTCGTTGGTCATCGCGTTGAGCCGCTTGTTTTCCGGCCGCTCGTCGCCGCACGCCCACTGCGCCATTCCGATGAAGAATCGTTGTTCCGGTGTGAAGCCGTCGATCGGCTTCAGCTCCTTGCCCTTGGTGGCGTCCTTCCAGGCGACGTAGGCCAGCATCGTGCCCCCCAGGTCGGCTACGTCTTCGCCCAGTGTCAGCTTGCCGTTATTCTTGATGTCGTCTACCACGGTGTACTGCGAATACTGGTCGGAAACGCAGGTGGCGCGCTGGACGAATACGTCGGCGTCCTGTTTGGTCCACCAGTCGTGCAGGTTGCCTTTGGCGTCGAACTGCCGGCCCTGGTCGTCGAAACCGTGGGTCAGTTCATGCCCGATGGTGGCGCCCGTGTT
>PLZX01000098.1 GCA_003152325.1 Bryobacterales bacterium
TATGTTACTCGGAATCGGGAGGAATCTCGGGCGGCGGATCGGGGCGGCTGAGGTCGAGGCCGAGAATGGAACCGGAGCGGATGCGCAAGGGGGTGACGCGGCGGACGGGTTCGATAGGATTGACAGGCGGCGGGGGCGCGGCGGGCTTGGGCGTCTCGGGCTGCAAGGGAGCCATATCGGGTTGAAAATTGCGCGGCTCGGCGCTGCGCGAATGCAGGTTGGCGAGGACGCGGCGGGTGATTTGCTCCACCATGGATTCCATGGAGGCGTCGAGGGCCACGGTGACGGCGGCGCGAATGAGGCCGGCATCGACCACGGCGATGAAGGGCACGCCGCCGGGAAGGGACTCCGCAGGCGCGGGAGCGGCGCCAGAGGCCGGCGCGTCCGCCGCGTCAGGAGAGGCGGCGCGATCGTGGGTGGCGGCTTCGGCGAGAGGCCTGACGGCGGCCAGCAGGGCGCTGGCCTCGAAGGGTTTTTTCAAAGCGCCGTCGGCTTCAACGCGGGCAGCGCGCTCGGGATCGAAGATTTCGAGGACGCCGGCGGTGAGGATGACGCGCACGTGGCGGTGGCGCGGGTTCATCTTGAGGTACTGGCAGATTTCGTAGCCGGTGCGGCCGGGCATGACGGTATCGGCGATGACCACGTCGGGATCCACATCGTCGAGGCGGATGAGGGCGGAATCGGCGTTGCTGACCGTGACGACTTCGTAACCCTCGTCAGTGAGGATGCGTTCGCCCATGCGCTGGGCGTGCGGGCTATCATCGACCAGCAGAATGCGGCTCATTGTTTCTTGTCGGGCAGTGGGAGGGAATCGGCAGTGCCCTTCTGGGCGGCGGTGCCCTTCTTGGAGGACCTTTTCTCGGGGAGCGGCTTGGGAAGCTTGGGGGGCTTGGCGGCGACCTGTTTCAGTTTCTTAGGCGCCGAGGTGCCCTTCTTGCCCGCGGTGGTGGATGGAGCGGCGGCAGGNNGCGGGCGTCGGGGTTCTTATCGATGGCATCGGAAGCGCCGACCACGGAGATGCCGACTTCCTGCGTGGTGAGCGCGCCGGCGGCGGTGGCCGGGACGTCGAGGGGAACGGTGGGGCGGTAGCTTTCCATCTGCGGGGTACCGGACTTGGCGGCGGTGGAAGTATCGGGGCGAGAGCTGAACGGTCCCCAGAGCTTGGCCGGGAGGCTGCGTTTGGTGCGGTTATCCTGCTCGTACTTCTGGCGGGAGTAGGCGACGGAGTCGCGCTCGGGAATGGGACGGTTCATGGCCTTAAGCTGGGCTTTGGCGTCTTCGACGTGGGAGCTGAGGGGATAATCGCGGACGATGCGGGTGTAAGCATCGGCCTGGCGGCTCTCATACTTGTCGCCGAGCTGAAGGTAATCGTCGGCGAGCAACCAGAGGGCGTCGTCGGCGTGGCTGTAGAGCGCGTATTGATCGACGAGGGCCTGCAAGCGGTTGGCGGAGGAATTGAAACTGCGGCCGCCCTTCTTGTAGTAGTACTGGCCGATTTTCATTTCGCCATCGGCAAGGGTCTCCTGCACTTCGAGGAGGCGTTGCTGGGCTTGGGGCGCGAACTTGCTGTTGGGAAACTTGAGGAGGACGTCCTTGCATTCGGCTTCCGCGGTACGGGCGTGCACGGGATCGCGATCGGCCTTATCCATCTGCTTGTACTGCATGTCGCAGATCTTGAACTGGGCTTCGGCGGCCTCCTCCATGTTGGGGTAGAAGAGGATGAAATCCTTGTACTCGAGCTCGGCCTGGGCGAAACCATGTGCGCCGCCTTCGCGCAACCAGCTATCGGCCACGGCGAGCTTGGCCTTGGCGAGATACTCGCTGGTGTCGTAGGTGTTCATGAGGGTCTGCAAAGTGAGGCGGGCGCGCTCGAAGCGGCCCTTTTCGATGTCGTCGATGGAGGTATCGAAGAGGATCTTGTCGGGCTGCTGGGTATCCTTGGGAATCGGGTTGTCGTACTTGTGGCGGCGGCAGGCGGAGGCCCCCAGGAGAAGCGCGACCACACCGAACACGGTGGCATGGCGAAGAGAATGGCGACTGATCATCGGTTTACTCACCCCTAAACATCGACACTGGGCATTAACACTGAACAGCGGCAGCCTGGGCCGCGATCTGGCGCATTTCGCGCACGGCAGCTTCGGGATCGGGACTGTGAAAAACAGCCGACCCTGTGACGATCCAATCACACCCGGCGCGGACGACGTCGGCCAGGTTTTCCCGATGGACGCCGCCATCGATTTCGATGGGAAGGGCTAACCTCTTCTGACGGCGGAGGGAATCGAGCTTGCGCACCTTCTCCAACACGTAGGGGATCAGCTTCTGTCCCCCGAAACCGGGATTCACGCTCATGAGGAGCACGTAGTCGGCCACTTCCAGAACGTCCTCCAGGACGGCGACGGGCGTAGCGGGATTTAAGACGACACCCGCCATGGCGCCGGCGGAGCGAATGATGCCGAGAGTGGCATCGAGATGGCGGCAGGCTTCGTAGTGGACGGAGACGGAATTGGCGCCGGCCTGGACGAAGGCGGCGGCGTAGAAATCGGGATTCTCAATCATGAGATGGACGTCGAGATGGAGCCGGGTAGTCTTGCGAATGGACTCGACGACGGGCGGGCCGATCGTGAGATTGGGTACAAAGTGGCCGTCCATGACGTCGAGATGCAACATGGAAGCGCCGCCGCGCTCGACACGCGCGATCTCTTCCGCCAGGCGGGCGAAATCCGCCGACAGGATTGAGGGAATTATTTCAAGCATTTGCGGGCTGAGACGATTTTATCACAGCGGCGTAGAAGCCGTCCCCGGGATCATGCCCGGGGAGTCGGCGCATGGTCTCGGAGATTCGGTCGGGCGGGACGGCGGCGACGATCGATTCGTTCTCTTCAGGCTCCAGCGAACAGGTGGAATAGACCAGGATTCCGCCGGGCGCGAGGGCCTGGAGGGCGCGGTCGAGTAGGGCGGCCTGGCGGCGGTGGAGGTCGTCGAGATCGGCGGGGGTGAGGCGCCACTTGATTTCGGGATTGCGGCCAAGGGTGCCGGTGCCGGAGCAGGGAGCGTCGAGGAGGATGCGGTCGAAGGGACGGGCGAAAGGAAGAGTCTGAGTGCCGTCAAGGACCAGCAGGTTTCGAGTGAGGTTCTTGAGTTGGGCGATGCGGTGGAAGTGGAGATCGCAGGCGGTGACACGGACGCCGGATTCGAGGGCCTGGGCGGTCTTGTTGCCGGGGGCGGCACAGAGATCGAGGAAGGATTGGCCGGGGGCGAGTTGGAGCAGGGGGACGATGGATTGAGACCCGATGTCCTGGGTGCGTCCGGCGCGGACGTATTTTTCGGGCTCCTGGAGGGCGGCGCGGGCGATTGCCGCGGCAGACTCGAGGCCGAAGTGGCGTTCCCAGCGGGCCAACAGCCATTCGGGACAGGAGAGCTCGATTTCGCGGGTAGGCCAAGCGAGGGGGTCGCGATCGACCTGGCGGAGGATGGCGTTGACGAAGCCGGCGGCGGAACGTTTGCGGGCGCGTTTGACGAGATCGACGGCATCGGTGACGGCGGCGTGGGGCGGCACGCGCTCCAGGTAGCGGAGCTGGTAAATGGCCATGCGGAGGGCGATGCGGACTTCGGGATCGAGCTTCTGGCGGCGGCCGGAATAGTGCTCGATCAGGTAATCGAGCTGGGCGCGGAAGCGGAGGACGCCGAAGACGATTTCGGCGGCGAGGGAAGCGTCGCGGGGCTCTAGGGAAGCGGAGTGAGCGAGCAGAAGGTCAGAGGCCCAGGCACCGGATTCGACGCGGCGAAGGATGTCGAAGGCAAGGATGCGGGCGGGTGCGGGCATGAGGTGATGGTAGCAGCGGGTAGGACATCCATGATAAGTACTTGTCATGGATGTCCCACAACCGAATTGTGCCACCATAAAGACACATGGAATTGGAAAAGACATTGCTGCGGAAGGTGGGGGAGGCGGTTGAGCGCTTCAA
>PLZX01000318.1:0-238 GCA_003152325.1 Bryobacterales bacterium
AAATCGGGCTCGCCGATTTCCAGGTGAATCACGCTCTTGCCCTGCGCTTCCAGGGCGCGGGCTCTGACCAGGACATCGAAGGCGGATTCCACTCCGATGCGACTCATTCGTTCTGCCAGTCTCATTTCGTTTTACGCTTTCAGCCCGCCGCTCGATGGCACCACGCGGGTGTTGTGTAGCCACTTTTCAGCAGATCTCACGATCTAAGATTATCAGCCTTTGCGACCGATTGGCGTTT
>PLZX01000318.1:268-6279 GCA_003152325.1 Bryobacterales bacterium
TGAGCGACGTCATCGAGCCCGGCCTGGAGCTCCTGGAGCGACAAAACCGCTTTGTTTCCGAGCACTTCCGGCGAATCTTCGTTCAGATTTACCACCTTGTACAGAACGTCGCCGACGCCCAGGACCTCACCCAGGAGGCCTTCATTAAGGCCCTCCAGCACCAGGAACAGCTCAAAGACGGCCAAAAAGCCGCCCAGTGGCTGTCGCGCATCGCCACCAATACGGCGATCGATTTTTTGCGGCGCAGCCGCCGCGCCTCGTTTTGCGAACTGGAAGATGCCTTCGAGAGCGGCTCGGAAACCCCCGAGCAGATTCTGCTCCGGTCGGAGCATCGCGAATACTTGGAAGATGGTTTGCGCCTTCTGAGCCCGCGGGAACGGGCCGCGCTGATCATGCGCGACGTGGAAGGCCTGCCGGCTGAAGAGGTGGCCCAACAGCTTAATTGCTCGAAAGCCACAGTGCGTTCCCACATCGCCAACGGACGCACCAAGTTCCGCCGATACATGGAAAAAAGGAAGCGGTAGCACAATGAGACATCCCAATCAGGAAACCTTGGCGTTGCACGCCGGCGATGACCTCGGGCCCTTCGCCCGGTGGTTCACCTCCCGGCACCTCGCCCGGTGCGAAAGTTGCCGCGAAGAGGTCGCCGCCTACAATGAAGTGCGGCAGAGCCTCCCCGGCCTGGCTGAAGTCCCGGACCTCCAGTGGAACCGGCTGGCGGCGGAAATCAAAGCCAACGTGCGGCTCGGCCTGGCCGCCGGCGAGTGCGTTCGGCCCGCGGAACCGCCCTTGCGCGAATCCCCTCTCTTCAATCGGGGACGTGCGCTGGTGGCCTTCGCCTGCGCGGCCGTCCTGGTGGTCACCGGCATGGTCATCGAACGCCCGGTTCCCACTGCCGCGCGCGAGGAAGGTCCGCTCGTCCAAAACACGCCATACGGAATTGAAGTAAAGGCCGGTGGACAGACCCTCGGCCTAACCAATAACGGCGTCCAGCGCGTCACTTACTCGCTGGATGCGCAAGGTTCCATGGGGGCTCGCTACGTAGATCCCGAAAC
Organism: Bryobacterales bacterium; assembly: GCA_003152325.1. Lineage (GTDB taxonomy): Bacteria > Acidobacteriota > Terriglobia > Bryobacterales > Bryobacteraceae > PALSA-129. The sequence continues at coordinate 1,324 of PLZX01000318.1, forward strand.
CGGGGCCGTAACGATCAATACCGTCTATGTTCAATAATATGCAGACTCGCCTGTGGCTGTTGGGACTCCTGGGCGCCGCCTGCCTGCTGGCACAGGATGCCGCGCTGCCCAACTGCTCCGTCAGCGTCGATGTGCCCAACGACGCTCCCGTAACGTTGCTCGGGGTTTCCCCCGCGCCTTGCAGCGCCACCGCCCATGGCTCCGCGCTGATGCTCGACCTGCACCTCTCGCTCACGCTCAAGAACACCGGCGTCAATCGGATTCACGGCGTCACCCTGCGCGTGGTCTCTCAGGAAGTGGCCTTGGGCGGCGTCGGCTCAGTCTATCAACCCAGCCTCAACGTCGGTCCCGGTGAAGCCTTCCCCGTCCACATCGATACGCAACTCATGCGCCCCGCGCAACCGGCCGGCGGACCGGCGGTGCAGGTCCACCTGGATGGCGTCCTCTTTCAGGACCTCACCTTCTACGGCCCCGACCGTCTGCATTCGCGCCGCATCATGACCGCCGGTGAAATGGAAGCGCAGCGCGACCGCGATTATTTGAAGCGCCTGCTGGCCGAGCAAGGTCTCCCCGCGCTGCGGCAAGCCATGTTGCGCATCCAGGCCCGCCAGGATTCCGTGCCGCGCCTGCAAGGGCGCGTGGTTCGGGGTCACATCTTGACTACCGCCGGCGCCGGCGCCGCGGCCCCCGAACACCAGGAGAAGTTCGCTTTCCTGCAGTTCCCCGATTCGCCGGTGGAGCCCGTTGAAGGTTCCCTGCTGATTGCCGGCAATGAAGCCCGCACGCCGGTGATCGACGTTCGCAACCGGTCCGGCAAAGCCGTCAAGTACGTCGAGCTCGGTTGGGTGCTCACCGATCCAGCGGGTCACGACTACATGGCCGGCTCCGTGCCATCCACCGATGCCAATTTCTCACTCGCGCCCGGCGCGACCGCCCGAGTCCGTCAGGACTCCACGCTCGGTTTCTCCACCGGCGGTCAGCCCGTCAGCATTCAGAAGATGACCGGCTTCGTCACCCAGGTGGAATTCGCCGACGGCAAAGTCTGGGTGCCCAACCGCAAGAACCTGGAGAACCCGTTCCTGGCGAAGGTCCTGGCCCCTTCTATCGAAGAGGAGCGCCTGGCCTCTCTCTATGTGCGCAAAGGCGTCGACGCTGTGGCGGAAGAACTCAGGAAGTTCTAACTCTCAACTCGACGAATGGTCGTGGATGATCTTCCACCCCGCGACCGTCTTGCGGATCACCAGCGTGAAACGTCCCGCCGCATCGCCGCCCCCAGCGGGCGTGCGCTTCAGCTCGAATTTTCCGTTCGCCAGCACCAGCCCAGGCCCCAGCACCCGCACTTCGATTTCCGAGTAGGCCAGCGTCCCCATGGCTTCCCGGTTCGGGTAGTTCCGCCGGTAGCGCTCCAGCACGGCCTGCTGCCCGCCGTGGGTAATGCTCTTGCCGATGAACGTGGTCTCCGGCGAGTCTTCGTAGTCCGACGCGAACGCCACCAGGTCACCGCGGTTCCACGCCGCTTGCGACTGGTTCAACATCGCGCGGATTTCATCGCCCTGCGCAAAAAGCAGCGGCGTCCAGCAAATCAAAAGGCACCATCGGGTCATGGCGGAGATTATACTGGATAAACTCATGCCCAGCCGCGACGAACAGCCGCCCCTCACTGCCGCCCAGGCCGACCACAGCTTCTTCGGCCATCCCCGGGGCCTCGCCACGCTCTTCTTCACGGAGATGTGGGAGCGCTTCAGCTACTACGGGATGCGCGCCATCCTGATTTATTACATGACCCACAAGATCGTCGAGGGCGGCCTGGGCTTCGGCGTTGACAAGGCCGGCTCGGTCTACGGGCTCTACACGTCCATGGTCTACTTGCTGTGCCTGGGGGGCGGATGGATCGCGGATCGCGTCACCGGGCAGCAGCGCGCGGTGTTGATGGGCGGCATTTTCATCGCAGCCGGCGAATTCTGCCTGGTGGTGCCCACGGAGGTTTTCTTCTACGCGGGGTTGGTTTTGCTCATGATGGGCACGGGCCTTCTGAAAGGAAACGTGAGCACCATCGTGGGCCAACTCTACGCCAAAGGCGATCCGCGGCGCGATTCCGGTTTCTCCCTTTTCTACATGGGGATCAATACCGGCGCCTTGATCGCGCCGATCTTTTGCGGCTGGGTGGGAGAGAAGATCAGTTGGCGCTTAGGATTCGGCGTGGCCGGCATCGGCATGCTGGCCGGTCTGATCCAGTACGTGTTGCAACGCAAGCATCTTGGCTCCGCCGGGCTGCGTCCGGCCAGTACCGGCAACGCCGCGCGCGACCGGCTACAGAAGCGCAACGCCGTTCTGGTGGTAGGCGGCGGGCTGGGAGTCTTCGCCTTGCTGGCGATTCTGGGGACTGCCGGCGTGCTGACATTCACCGCCAAGATCATCGGGGATGGCATGGGTTGGTGCCTGCTGGCCATCTCAGTTGCGGTGTTTTCCTGGCTTCTACTGGGCGGCGGCTGGTCGCCGGTGGAGCGCAAACGTTCGGCCGCCGTCCTGGTGCTCTTCGTGGCTTCGGCGCTTTTCTGGGCCTCCTACGAACAGGCCGGCTCCACCCTCAGTCTCTTCGCCGAGAACAATACCGACCGCCACCTTCCCTTCGGCCTGCTCTTCCCAGCCAGTTGGTACCAGACCGTGCAGCCGATTTTCGTGGTGGCGCTGGCGCCGGTGTTCGCCTGGCTCTGGCTGGTGCTCAGCCGCCGGCGCCGAGAGCCATCCAGCCCGGCGAAGTTCACGCTGGCCCTGGTTTTCGCCGGATTGGCCTTCGCCATCCTGGTGCCGCCGGCTGCGGCTGCCTCTCACGGCGCACAGGTTGCCATGTGGTGGTTGATGGGCACTTATTTCCTGCAGACGCTGGGCGAACTGTTGCTGAGTCCGATTGGCTTGAGCGCCATGAGCAAGCTGGCGCCGGACCGCGCCGCGGGATTCATGATGGGTATCTGGTTCCTCTCCACCAGCATCGGCAACTGGCTATCCGGCAAGGCCGCGTCGCTGACCGCTTCCATGCCCATGTTGACGGTTTTCGAGGCGGTAGCGGCATTCAGCCTGGTGGCCGCGCTGCTTATGGCGATAATGATCAAGCCGACCGTGAAACTGATGTCGGGAGTGAAGTAGGCGCCAGAAGGGATATCAAGGGCGAAGCTCCTTCCGGCTACAGGCAGGTACGCAGCAAAGCGGCCGATCGCGGAGCGGTCTGCAGGTATCGATCCGCCACGCGAAGGGCGTCCAGTCGGGATTGCGCGTGAGCGCGCGCGAGAGCGACCGTGCGGCGCGACCATTCGAGCAACTCACGAGCTTCGTCCATGTGGGCCGGTGTGCAGGCGCAGCGGCAGATTTCCCGGTGGAGCAGGCTGGCGTATTGGTTCCACAAGCTCATGGCGCGGAGGAAATCTCCGGAGGCCACGGCCTGGCGAATGGCATCGATGCGCATGGAGTTCATTCGTTCGAGTACATCTGGTCGGCGGTCTGCATGGCCGAAAACATGCTGCTCAGGTAGGAATACTGCTGCTCCATGGAAGCGATCGACGCGTCCGCCTGCGCCATCTGGTTCTGGAGCTGCAGTTGCAGATCCGACACTTTATTCTGCTTGGTGGTAATGGTGGCGCCGAGGTTGGAGATTTGCGACTGCAAGTCCGTTTCGGAGGTTTTGATCAGGCCGGTCGTGGGATCTTCGAGGCCATTGAGCGTGTCCGTGGCGGCCTTCAGAAACCCGCCGCCGGTGGCCGAGCCGAGAAAAGTCGCGACCCCGGCGGAGTTGCTGAAATCGGCCGCCAAGAGGGTCATGGCGTTGTAAGTGAGGTGGCCGTTGGTTTCCAGTTTCAGGCCCAGGCCCTCCAAGGTTGAGATGCTTTCGCCCGAGCCATAGGTGGAGAGACTGCTGAGCGCCTGGGAAAGGCTGTTGACGATCACTTGTCCTTGCAGCGGGCCGGCGGATTGGCCGCGCTGTTTGCCCAGCTCGTCGACCGCCGCGTTGTAGGAATCGGCGAAAGTGGAAAGCGCGGTGCCCAGAGCCGCAGTGGAGCGGGTCACCGTCACGTCCACCGGCCCGGTGCTGGCTGCCAGCAGGGTGAGATCCAACCCTGTGGAGATGGTCACGGTGCGCGAGGTGCTTTGGACGGTCACGCCGGAGTTGTCGACTTCGTATTCGGCTTCCAGGCCCGCTTGCTGCGGGGTCTGCAGGCTGGTTCCGGAGGAGTTCTGGATGTCCAGGGTGGTGGCGCCGAGGGACGTGCTTTGCAATGAAATTTTATAAACCGGGCTGGCGGCCGAACCCACGTTGACGGCCGTAGCGTTGACCATGTTGCCGTATTGAGAATTGATGGCGGAGGCCACTGTGGCCGCGCTGTTATCGGCCGGCGTGAAGCTGTAGCTTTGGGTCCCGACCATCAGCGAATAGGTGGAGGGATCGCCCGACGGATCGGCCGTGGAGTCCCACGATGTCGTGGTGAGGCTGGTGGCATAGCTTCCGACATTCTCAACGTTGATGGAATAGTCGCCTTCCAGGGCTCCGTCGGACACCGAAGCGCTCACCGACTTTGGGTCCGACACCGACGTCTGGTAGGAGGAGCCACTCATGGCGTCGGAGATCCCCTGGAGGGCGGTCTGCAACGCTGCGAACTTGGTGTCGATCGTGCTCAATTCGTTGGCCTGGTTGGTCAGCGTGGTCTGCTGGCCGGTCAGGAGTTGGATGGGCAGCGACGCGATGGCGACCGCGCGGTTGATGAGGTTTTGGAAATCCTGGGAGTAGGCGCTGGTACCTGTGAAAATCCCGGTCGTGTTGGTACTCCCGGGCGAACTGCTGCCGGTGTTGCTGACGCTGTTGGTGGTTGAGGTGGGCAATGAACTGCTAATGGTTCCCATATATGCAACTCCAGGGCCGGACAGCAATCTTATCGTCCTGTCCGGCCCGGAACTTTAGGAAGTCCC
>PLZX01000318.1:6291-27166 GCA_003152325.1 Bryobacterales bacterium
TGCTGGAGGACTTGCGCCTTGGTCAGGTTGGCCGCCTGTTGGGCCACGTTGGCGTCGCGAATCTGCGATTCCGCCGAAGAAAGGTTGGTGATCTGCGATTGTGCCAGGTTGATGGCGTAGTTCAGCTCATTCTCACCCTTTCCGACGGCGGCCTGGGCGACGCCCAAGTCGGATACCGCCGAGGTGATGGCGCTGATAGCAGCTTCGGCGCCGGCGGCCGTGCTGATGTCCGCCGCACCACCCGTGCCGACCTTGACGGAACTCAGGGTGCTCCCCTGCGAGCCGACCCCGGTTCCGTTGGTGGTGGAGCCGACGTTCACGCTGAAGTTCGAGACGTTGCTCTCGAACTCGATCTTTTCGGTGCCGCTCGCATTCACTTTGACGGCGTTGACCTGCATCAGCGTGGAATCGCCGGAACCCTGGATCGCCGTGTTGATGGCGCTGATGGCCTGGTCGATGTTCTGGCCGTGGGCCTGGTCGAGCGAAATCACCGTGCTATGGGAGTTGCCAGAGGCGTCGGCGGCCGAGACCGTCAACGACTGGCCGTCGGTGGCATAAAGAATCGGCGCAAAGGTGAGCGGCGCGGCCGTGCCGACTCCCGCCACTACCGTGCCCAACTGGTACTCGCCCGCGGCATCCTGGTTCTTGAAGTTCGCCGTGGGCGTAGTGGGCGCCGTGTAGGCTCCGACCGCGCTGCGGTTGGCGTCGGTATAGAAGCCCAACGCCTCTTGGGTGGTACCGTCGTTGCGCACACCCAGCCGGAACGACGTACTGTTGGTCGAAATCAGTTGGAGCTGACCGCTGCCGTTGTCCTTGGCGATGATGCCGGCCTTGCTGAAGGCCGACCCGACGCCGAGCGCGGCAATCGCGGCGTTGATTTTGGCGGCGCCCGTCGCAGCGCTAGTCTCGGTTGCGGAAGCGATGCTCACGTTGAGGGTGGCCGAGGTTCCGCCGTCCAGAGACAGGTCGAGCGTCACCGTGCCATCGGCCGCCGGCGCCGTCTCAGAGAAGCCTGCGGTAAACGATGTGGCCGCCCCGGTCCCCACGAAACTGCCGTAGCCCAGCACATTCTGGGTATCGCCGGTGATCGAAACATTCACCGCTCCGCCCGTGGCACTGGTGAGGTCCAGGTGACCGGCGGTGTTGGTGACGGTGATGCCCGCAGCGGCGAGGGCCGTGTTTGCGGCCACGGCGGTCTGAATCAGAACCGCGGTGGAAGCCGCCGAGCCGCCGCCGATGTTGGCGGTCACGGCAGCCAGGGCTACCGGCGAAGACAAGCCCGCCCCTTGCACCGTGATGCGGAGCGAGTCGGCGCTAGCGAAATTGCCGTTATAGGCATTGCCCGTCAAGACGCTGGAGAGCGCGTTGCCCAAGCCGTTCGCGCCGGTGTTGCCCAGGAAGGCATTGGCCATGCGGTCCCCGGCGCGCACCTGGAAGGCGCTATCGGCGCTCGAAAACGTCAGCACCTGATGTTGGGTGGTGGGGTCGGTGGTCATCGAAGCCGTGATGCCGGCGTTGGCAAATGCGGTGTTGGAGACGCCCGCGGAGGTGATGGCCGCATTGACGGCCGCCACCAGGCTGGCGCCGTCGGTGATGGCCGAAGTGGCCACATTGATGGCCACGCCATTGCCGAATCCCGGCCCGTAGAGCTGGAACTGGGTAGTGCCGGGAGCGATCGTGCTGTTGGTGCCGTTGGTCAGGATGGCCGAGATGTTGCTGGTCGAGAGGTCATAGCCGGTGTTGCCGGACTGCATGCCGCGCAGTCCCAGGCTTTGCGAATCCACCGTGGACTTGCTCAGATCGACCGTCACTACGCCGTTGGCCAGCACGCTCGCCGACGTGGCGCCGCCGCCTCCTCCCATATAGATGCCCAGGCTTTTGGCGAAACTGCCGCCGGTGTTCAAGCCGATGGCCTGGGCCTGGCGGTCGATTTCGTTGATATCGGTCTGGAACTCGTTGTTCAACACGTTGCGGTTGCCGGTGAAGGTGCCCGAAGAGGACTGCGCAGCCAGGGTCTTTAAGCGGTCGAGGATCTGGCCGATGTTGCTGATGCCGCCGTCCATGATCTGGAGCTGGGCGACGCCGTCGTTGCCATTGGCTACGCCCTGGCTCAACTCCGACACGGAATTGCGGTACTGGTTGGCGACCGCCAGGCCGGCGGCATCATCGCCGGAGGAGTTGATACGGTAGCCGGAGGTCAATTGTTGGATGGTTTTGCTTTGAAACGCATTATTGATGTTGAGGTTTTCCTGAGCGACCAGGGAGTTGACGTTCGTTTGGATGGAAAGCATTTCTGAAATTCCTTTCGGGGTGATCTCTGGCATCTTGCCGGACAAACCACTCATCGTCACTCGCGGCCAAAACCTTAGCCGCCGGACGCCTCGCGCGCGAACGTTCACGCGAGCCCGATCGCGAAATTTCATGGCCCCGGCCGATCCGCCGGAACCCGTAGTACGAAGGACAGGGGGGCCGGCGGGACGACCCTCAGTAGAGCCGCCCCGCCGGGTTAGGGGTTACGATTTAGCCCTTCAGTAAGGACAGGACTGCCTGGGGAGCCGAGTTGGCTTGCGCCATGGCGGCAATGGAGGCTTGCTGCAAGACTTGCGCCTTGGTCAGGTTGGCCGCCTGTTCCGCCACGTTGGCGTCGCGAATGTTGGATTCCGCCGAAGAAAGGTTGGTAATCTGCGACTGCGCCAGGTTGACGGCGTAGTTGAGCTGATTCTCACCCTTGCCGACAGCGGCTTGCGCCACGCCCAAGGCGGCCACCGCGGCCGTGATGGCCGTGACAGCGGCCTTGGCGCCGGCGACCGTGCTGATGTCGGCCGCACCGCCCGTGCCGACCTTGACGGAACTCAGGGTGCTCCCCTGCGAGCCGACCCCGGATCCGTTGGTGGTGGAGCCGACGTTCACGCTGAAGTTCGAGACGTTGCTCTCAAACTCGATCTTTTCGGCGCCGCTCGCATTCACTTTGACGGCGTTGATCTGCATCAGCGTGGAATCGCCGGAGCCCTGGATCGCTGTGTTGATGGCGCTGATGGCCTGGTCGATGTTCTGGCCGTGGGCCTGGTCGAGCGAAACCACCACGCTGTGGGATGCGCCCGAAGCGTCGGCGGCCGAGACCGTCAGCGACTGTTTGTCGGTGGCGTAGGTGATCGCCGAGAAGGTGAGCGGCGCGGCCGTGCCGCCCCCCCCGCTCGTCGTGCCCAACTGGTACTCGCCCTTGGCATCCTGGTTGACGAAGTTCGCCGTGGGCGTGGTGGGCGCCGTGTAGGCTCCGACCGCGCTGCGGTTGGCGTCGGTATAGAAGCCCAACGCCTCTTGGGTGGTACCGTCGTTGCGCACACCCAGCCGGAACGACGTACTGTTGGTCGAAATCAGTTGGAGCTGACCGCTGCCGTTGTCCTTGGCGATGATGCCGGCCTTGCTGAAGGCCGACCCGACGCCGAGCGCGGCAATCGCGGCGTTGATTTTGGCGGCGCCCGTCGCAGCGTTAGTCTCGGTTGCGGAAGCGATGCTCACGTTGAGGGTGGCCGAGGTTCCGCCGTCCAGAGACAGGTCGAGCGTCACCGTGCCATCGGCCGCCGGCGCCGTCTCATTGGCGCCTGCGGTAAACGATGTGGCCGCCCCGGTCCCCACGAAACTGCCGTAGCCCAGCACATTCTGGGTATCGCCGGTGATCGAAACGTTCACCGCTCCGCCCGTGGCGCTGGTGAAATCCAGGTGGCCGGCGGTGTTGGTGACGGTGATGCCCGCAGCGGCGAGGGCCGTGTTTGCGGCCACGGCGGTCTGAATCAGAACCGCGGTGGAAGCCGCCGAGCCGGCGCCTGTGTTGGCGGTCACAGCAGCCAAGGCTATGGGCGAAGACAAGCCTGCGCCTGCCACGGTGATGTTGAGCGTGTCGGCGGAAGTAAACGTGGTGTTGGTGGCGTTGTAGTTATTGCCGACCAGGGTGCTGGAGAGCGCGGTGCCCAAACCGGCCGTCCCGGTATTACCCAGGAAGGCATTGGCCATGCGGTCTCCGGCGCGCACCTGGAATGCGGAGCCGGCCGAAGAGAAGCTGAGGACCTGGTGTTGGGTGGTGGCGTCGGTAGTGATGGAAGCGGTGATACCGGCGTTGGCGAAGGCGGTATTGGAAACTCCCGCGGAAATGATGGCCTGATTGACGGCCGTCGCCAGGCTCTTGCCATCGGTGATGGCGGAAGTGGCCACGTTGACGGCCACGCCATTGCCGAATCCCGGCCCGTAAATCTGGAACTGGGTGGTGCCGGGTGAGACCGTGGTGTTGCTGCCGTTCCCCGTAATGGCCACGATGTTGCTGGTCGAGAGGTCATAGCCGGTGTTGCCGGACTGCACGCCGGTCAGCCCCAGGCTTTGCGAATCCACGGTGGACTTGCTCAGATCGACGGTCACCACTCCGTTGGCCAGGGCGCTGGCGGCAGTAGTGCCGGCGCCGCCGCCCAGGTAGACGCCCAGGCTCTTGGCGAAACTGCCGCCGGTGTTCAAACCAATGGCCTGCGCCTGGCGGTCGATTTCTTTGACATCGGTCTGGAACTCACCGTTCAACACGTTGAGGTTCCCGGTGAAGGTGGACGAAGAAGCCTGCGTCGCCAGAGTCTTCAGGCGGTCGAGGATCTGCGATATGTTGCTGATGCCGCCGTCCATGATCTGGAGCTGGGCGACGCCGTCATTGCCGTTGGCAACGCCCTGGCTCAACTCCGACACGGAGTTGCGGTACTGGTTGGCGACTGCCAAACCGGCCGCATCGTCGCCGGAGGAGTTGATCCGGTAGCCGGAGGTCAACTGCTGGATGGTCTTGCTTTGAAATGTGTTATTGACGTTGAGGTTTTCCTGAGCAACCAGGGAGTTTACGTTCGTTTGGATGGAAAGCATGTGAAATCCTTCGAGTTTTGAGTTCCGGCATCTTGCCAGACACTAAGCTCTTCGACTCGAAGTGGCAAAATTTTAGCGCGTGACAGAATCTTGGCGGCCGCTTTCCGGTGCCACCGGAGGCGGATCTTCTCCCGGAAGTACGCGGCATTCGCGGGGCGCCCGAATTCCCACCCGGACCCGCGAACGGCCGACGCGCACGATCAGGATCTCGATCTCTTCGCCGATGAGAAAAGCCTCGCCTTCGCGGCGTGACGTGATCAGCATCGGGCTCGGGTCCTTGCGCTACACATGTGTCCTTTAGATCGGCCGCCCTGAGTTTGAAGTGTAGACCTACTGCCGGGTGCCCGGTCTGCCGATGAATCCAATGTAAGATGGACCCCTTAGTCCTCAAGCTGTACAACCACGGCTGCGCGCTCGAAGAACGCGGCGACTATGCGGCCGCGCGCGATTCGCTCGAACGGGCGTTGGCCGCGGATGGTTCGCTCGAAAGCCACGTGCAGTCGGTGTTCGCCCGGCTGAACTGGCGCGAAGGGCGGCCGGCCGAAGCGGTGGCTGCCGCCGACCGCTCGCTCGCGGCCGACGCCGCCAATCTGCTGGCAAACGCCATCCGGGCGCTGGCGTGCGCTTCGCTCGGCCGCGCCGAAGAGGCCGTCGAAGGATTCCGCCGGGCGGTCGATATCGCGCCCGACGCACGCTTCCACAGCTCGCTGCTGGTGGGGATGAATTTCGCCGCCTCCACCACCCCCGAATCGCTGTATGCCGAAGCCCGCCGCTGGAACCAGCTTTACGCCGCGCCGCTCGCCGGGCACATCCGGCCCCACACGAACTCTCCCGATGCGGATCGCCGTTTGCGCATCGGCTATGTTTCTCCCGACCTGGTCAACCACGCCATCATGAAATTCCTGCCGCCGGTGCTCGAGCATCATGACCGCGCGGGCTTCGAAGTGTTTGTCTACGCCGTGGGCGCCCGGCAAGACCAGATCACGGACCGCGTCCGTCCGGCTGCCGACCACTTCATCGAATTCCGTGGAACCGCGGCGGAACTGGCCGCCGGCGTGCGCGCCGACCGGATCGATATCCTGGTCGACTTGGCCGGCCATACCATGGACCCGGAGATGTTGCTGGCGTTTGCGTGGAAGCCCGCGCCGGTGCAGGTTTCCTGGATGGGAACGGAAGCCACCACCGGGCTCTCCACCATGGACTATTTCCTCGGCGACACTCACATGCCGTGTCCCTCGACCGAGCACCTGTTCAGTGAAACCGTCTACCGCCTGCCGCGCCCGCGGTATTGTTACAGGCCGCTGGCGGAAGTTCCACTCGCGCCGGCGCCGTGCCGGGAGCGTGGATCCGTCACTTTCGGCTGCTTCAATAGTCCCCGCAAGATCACGCGCGAAGTGGTGGGGTTGTGGGCTGAGATTCTGCGCGCAGTGCCGGGAAGCCAACTGCTGTTGAAGTATACAGGTATGGAGAGGGTTGCCGTGCAGGAGCGGTTCCGCGATTGGTTCGCGCGCGCTGGCATTCCGCCCGAGCGGTTACGCTTCGCCGGCCCGAGCCCGGTGGTGGAATACATGGCGGCGTATGGCGACGTGGATATTGCGCTCGATCCGTTTCCCCACAACGGCGATACCACCACGCTGGATACGCTCTACATGGGAGTCCCGGTGGTGACGTTGTCCGGTCGCCTGGGGGTGCAGCGCGACGGCGCCACCATTCTCTCGGCGATGGGCCTGGCGGACATGGTGACGGAGACGCCCGAGCGCTACCGCGAAGCGGCCGTGTTTCTGGCCGGCATCGTGCCGCAGATTCCCGATCTGCGAGGCAACGTGCGGCGGGCCCTCAAAGGCTCACCGCTGATGGATGAAGCGGGCACGGTGCGAGCCGTGGAAGAGGCCTTTCGGGATATGTGGCGCACCTGGTGCCGGTCAGGCGGCTCGCAGGCTGTGCGATAAGGCCTCGGCCACGCGCTCGACATCCCGCTCGCGCATTTCGGGGAAGTGCGGCAGGCCCAAGACGCGCGCGCCGAGTTCTTCGGTGATGGGCAGCGGGCCGCGGGGGAAATCCGCGAAGGCCGGCTGGACGTGACATCCCTGGCCCCACCAGGAGCGGGTATCGATCGCGCGCTTGCTCAGGTGGTGCGAGACCCGCTCCGAGGCGCCCCGCGGCAGAATCACGCTGGTGGTGCTGGCCGCCCAGCCATCGCCATAGCCGGGCTGCAGGCTGACTCCTGCCAGCCGCGCGATGGTCTGGCGGTACCACCCGGCGATGCGGAGGTGCAGCCTGCGCGTGGCGGGCCAAGCGTCCAACGCAGCCAGTGCCACAGCGGCGTGGTACTCGCTCATCTTGGCGTTCAACGCAGGCAGCGTGGCGTTGCGCGTGTTGAGAAACCCGAAATTGCAACAGGCTACCAGGCGTTCCTGTAGCTCCGGATCGCCGGTGACTACGAAGCCTCCTTCCCCGACCCCCAGAGTTTTGGTGGCGTGGAGGCTCACTACCTGGGGAACGGGGCCGGCGACGGCGGTATCGAACCCGGCCGCGGCGTCCACCACCACCGGGATGCCGGTCTGTTCTTCAAAGTCCCGCCACGGGGCGATTTCGAGCGGCGCACCGAACGGAGAAACCGCGATCACCGCTCCCACTTTGCCCTCGAGGTGCTGCAATGTCTCACGCACGGCAGCGGGGTCAAGCGCCCAGGTGCTGCGGAGAACATCGTGGAACCAGGGAATCAACCCGGCGGCGCGCGCGGCGTGAGCCGTGGCGGCGAAGGTCCACGAGGGCATCAGGCAGAAGGAGCCGCCGGGCGCGCGCCGCGCCAGCAGAGCGGCGGTGAGGCCCGCGGTGGCATTCGCCGTGGTGACCACTCCGCCTGCCGTCATGCCGAGACGCCGGGCCAGTTGTTGCTCGAGGCGCGTGACCAGTGGCCCATAGTTCGAATACCAGCGCGCCTCGTCGATAGCCTCCAAATAAGGAAAGATTTCCGCGGCGGAGGGCAGGCGCGGCCGCATCACCGGCAGAGGCTCGGGATTTTCCGTGTGCGCGGGGGGATGCGGCGGCCGCACGGTGGCCGCAGACGGCATTCGGCCGGTCTGCACCGGCAACGGCACGGGGCTCATCATCGGCGTGGTGCGGGCCGGACGGCGTGGGCGCGCGCTCCCGCAGCGGTCCTCTGAAAATGCTCCATCAGCGAGGACCAGACTGCCACCTGCGGCGCTTGGGCCGCCGCCTGATTCTCTTCCTTCACCAATTTGATTTCGCGCATCACCACAGGCATCTCACGCGGCGCGCGGATTCCTACTTTGACGCGCGACCCGCTGATGCCGGCAATCACGATTTCGATGTCGTCGCCAATGCGGATGGTTTCACCCTGGCGGCGCGACATCATGAGCATACCGTGGCCTCTTGGGGCAACAGCGCGTGCTGGTGCGAATAGTCCGATTCCGGAGCCACTGCCTGCACGCCTTTACGGTTGGCGAGGTTGACCACCAGGGGCGCCAGCAGATTGGCTGTGGGCCCGCTTTCCCGGAGGGCCAACACGGCCAAACACAGCACGTCATGGCCGATGCGCGGCTGGCGTGCCGCGGGCAGATCCACCAGAGCCAGATCCTCCGGCATCACCTGCAAATGGTAGTCCGGCTCCACCGACCGCACGGGGATGGTGGTGAAGCACAGCGAGGCTTGCTCCAGGCTCTGCAGGAACACCAAGGGTGCGGTTTGCGGAATCTGTACTGCGACAAACCGCCGGCACTCTTCAAACCCGGGTAGCCCCCGGGGGAATTCGAGAACCGACTCCTGTTCGAAGGCAATAGGTCCGAAATTTATGGTTTCTAATACGGGCATTCCGCTCACTCTGACTAGTGATCGGCAGACCGAGCGAAAACTTTAGCGCCTCGGCGTGCCCGGTCGTATCGGGCTTGAACCCGTGCGCGGGTAAGCCTGATAGAATCGGAGGTTCATGTCATCCCGCAGAATGGCTTGCTTGCTCCTCGGTTTGTGGCTGGGTGCGGGGCTGTTGATGGCTTGGGTGGCCACCCAGGACCTTGGCTCGGCCGACCGCTTGACAGCCCACCCCGATCTCGCCGTCGCCGTGCAACTCAAGAGTCTGGGCGCCAACCAGACCCTGCCGCTTTTGCGCTACCTGGCGGCCGAACAGACCCGCAACAACCTGGAGACCTGGGGCACCGTCCAGCTTTTTGTGGGATCTTTCTTTTTCTTCTTCCTGCTCTTCGGCACCAATCAGGGCAAGTTCTCCCTCGCGCTGGCGTTGCTCATGGCGCTGATCGGGTTCGGCCAGCGGCTTTTCCTGATCCCGGAAATCCTCAGCCGCGGGCGCGCGCTGGATTTCCTGGCGCAGGTCCCCATCCGCCAGGAGATGCAGTTGGGCGTGCTGCATTATGCCTATAGTCTGACGGAAGTGGTGAAGGGCGGGCTGGGATTGATTCTGGCGGGGATGCTGATCTGGCGGACCGGCGGGCGGTCACTCAACGCCAGGCAAGAGGTCCAAATGGTCGATAAAGCCGATCACCGCCATGTCAATCGGTGATTGAGGACGGCCCACCGCGGTCATAGCGCTGAATCCTTCGGTGGCTACCAGCACGCGGTCGCCGACGCCGGCATCCACCGAATCGAGAGCCACCACGGGGTCGCCGCGATCGCTTCCATTCAGATTCAGCGGCTGCACCAGCAACAACTTGCGACCCTCATGGCTGGGGTGCTTCTGAGTGGCTACGAGTTCGCCGACCACGCGGGCAATCAGCATCGGCGGCCTTTCCGCGGGGCGCTGGCGCGGCCGGGNNTGCCGCTGTCGCGCAAATCGGGAGTCATGGGTTGGATCACCAGCAGCCGCTGTCCGACGAGGCTGGGGTCCTTGACGGTCGCCCACACGCAACCCACCACGCGGCCCAGGTACATGGTTTAATCCATACTGACTTCGTCGACAATTCCGACGATGGCGCTATCCACCGGTTTGTCTTTGCAGCCTTCCGCCATGCGGGCGGAACTGCCTGCGACGACAATCACGCGTTCGCCCGTGCCTGCGCCTACCGTGTCCACGGACACGACGTAGCCGGCTTCATCCTTGCCGTCCGGAGCGACCGGTTTGACGACCAGGAGCTTCTTGCCTTCGAGGCGCGGGTCCTTCCGTGTGGCAACCACGGTGCCCACCACGCGGGCCAGAATCATGGCGGTACCGGTTACTTCCCGGCGCTTTGCGCCTGNNGACTTGCCGATCGGCAGGATGTCTTCCAGGCTCTGGTGCGGCCGCGGAATCACGTGCACGGCAATCAGTTCGCCCACGCGGCGGGCCGCGGCGGCGCCGGCATCGGTAGCGGCGCGAACCGCCGCCACATCGCCACGCACCATGGCCGTCACGTAGCCGGACCCAATTTTTTCCCAGCCCACCAGGTTCACCTTGGCGGCCTTCACCATCGCGTCGGCGGCTTCAATCATCGCCACCAGCCCGCGTGTTTCGATCATTCCTAACGCTTCACCCATCTCTGGTCTCCCAACTTTTGTTTATGCCACACCGCGCGCTTTGAGCGCTTCATCCACCAAGCCGATCAACTCCGAGCGCGTCACATAAAACCGGTCTTCTCCGCCCGACTCCTCGGCAGCCACCGGACACCCGGGCTCGCCGGCCGACTTCGCCTTCACNNCCGCCCAGCAGTTCCGCCACCAGTTGGATGCGCGCGAAATGCTCCATGGTCTCCATGCGGAAGTAGGCCTTGTACACGTCCTCGCCATAGCAGACCGCGCCATGGTTGGCCATCAACAGCGCATCGTATTTAGGGATCAGCGGCAGCATGGGCTCAGTGAGCGCCGTCGTACCGGGTAACCCGTAGGCGGCCAGCGGCACGCAGCCGAGGCCGATGACCACTTCCGGCAGCAGCGCCAGGTTGAGCGGCTTGCCGGCGGTGGCGAAACCGGTGGCGACCGGCGGATGCGCGTGCACCACGGCTTTGATATCGGGCCGCATTTCGTACACCGTGAGGTGCATGGCGATTTCGCTGGTGCGTTCGGCGCGGCCGGCAATCTTATTGCCCTTCATGTCCACGATGATCAGATCGTCGACGTGCATCATGCCTTTGCACACACCCGTGGGAGTGGCCAGAATCCGTTCGGCATCCATGCGGACGGTGATATTGCCGTCGTTGGCGGCGACCCAGCCTTTCTGGAACACCAGTTGGCCGATGCGGATGATATCTTCGCGATGCTCGCGCTCGGTTTTCACCATGGGCGGGACACTCGATTGTAGCAAAGTGAGGAGAGGAGGCTAGGCAGAAGGCAGGAGCCAGAAGTGAGAAGTCAGAAGACGCGCCGGCGCTGGCGGGGTTGCGGCGGCAGCCACGGTTTGCGAGCGACGGTAATCCTCACTCGGGATTCGCCAGCTTGTAGGCAGCCGCGAACCGGTCGGCGAGTTGATCGGCGGTTTCGAACGAGGCCGCCGGCACCTGTTTCGGATCGGCCATCAGGATGGATTCCACTTCCCAGGTTTGTGTGGCCGTGCGCGTATTGTGGTCCCTCGACAGCATCACGGGTTGGTAAAGTCCGATGGTCAGCGACAGGGCGAAGGGTCCGCGGCTGCCCCGCACCGAGGTGATGCGGAAGCCAATGAATTCGGCGGCGGTCCGGTCGACCGGGATCTGTGCGGCGGCGAGGCGCGCCAGCAGNNGGTCGATGACGATGTTGACGGCCTTCAAACCGTGCAGCGTGGCGCGGTCGAGCGGCGCGTCACCGGCGCCTTTCGTCAGGAGCGGCAGCCACAAAAGCAGCGCAACCGGCATGATTCTCCAACTCATAACATTAGATCTTACGCCTTTCCCGGATCTCTAAAGTTCCGGGCAGAAAACACCGAGGTTGTATGATGAATGCAGATGGATTCACGCCGCATGTGCCCGCACTGCCGGGCATTCATCACAATTAATGACCGCATCTGCCCCTACTGCAATGAAGAAGTGGGGCCACGCGCGGCCGATATCCGCCACGCCGGCTCGGTGATCGGCGGTTTCATTCCCCGCGCGCGATTCAACACGATGCTCATCCTGTTGATCAACGCGGGGCTCTACGTCGCCACCGTGATCTTCAGCATGAAGGCCGGCCGCGGCAACGGTATGGACCTGGATTCCCAAGTGCTCTACGCTTTCGGCGCTAAGGTGGGGCTGCGCTTCCTCGATGGCCAGTGGTGGCGCCTGGTTACGGCCGGGTTTCTGCACGGAGGGCTCTTCCATATCCTTATGAACTCCTGGGTGCTGTTCGATCTGGGCGCGCAGGTGGAAGAGATCTACGGCCCCAGCCGCATGTGGGTGATCTACTTCCTCGGCAGTTGCTCGGGCTTTTTGCTCAGTGCCTGGTGGAACCCGGCCCCGTCCATCGGCGCCTCCGCGGGACTCTGCGGGTTAATCGGCGCCATGATCGCGCTGGGAGTCCGGCACCGCAATCCCATGGGCCAGGCGATCCGCGGCATGTATGTCCGTTGGGCGGTCTACATTCTGTTGATGGGGCTGCTGCCGTTTTTCAATATCGATAACGCCGCCCACATGGGCGGGCTGGTGGGGGGCTTCTGCATCGGCTACATCGCCGAGACGCCCGGGCGGCAGGGGTCGGCCGGCGAAGGGCTGTGGCGCACAGCCAGTTGGTTCTGTATCGTATTAACCGTAGTTAGCTTCCTAAAGTGGTGGTTGTGGTTCAGCCACGGAACGGACTAAGATAAGGACCATGAAGATGCGCACTTTGGTATTGGCTCTGGCGCTGGCGGTGACCGGGTCGTTCGGCATGGCCCAGGCCTCGACACCCAAAACCGCCAAAGCGCCCAAATTCAAGACCGCCAAGATCAATACCAAGAACCAAAGCAAGTTTCAGAAGTCCCACAAGATTCCCAAGCGCGCGAAGCTGAAGGCGCCCGCGAAGCACACGGCCCAGAAGGTCGCGGTTAACAAGTCCGTCAAACCCAAGAAGCACTCCTAACGATGTTGCGCCGTCTGGCCCTCGCCGTCTGCTCGGCCCTGCTGGTGACGGCCGCTTCCGAACCATCCCGCACACCCGTCCTGGTGGAACTCTTCACCTCCGAAGGCTGCTCCAGTTGTCCGCCCGCCGACCGACTCTTGCAGCGGCTGGATTCCGAAGCCATCGTCCTGAGCGAGCACGTCGACTACTGGGACCATCAAGGCTGGAAGGACCGATTCTCTTCGCATGCCTTCACGGTTCGGCAGGAATCGTATGCGCGTCGGTTCGGCCTCGACAGTTCGTACACGCCCGAAATGGTGATCGATGGTGCGGCTGAATTTAACGGCAGCGATTCCGCCCGCGCCACCCAGGAAATCGCGAAAGCCGCGCGCCGGCCGAGAGCCCAGGTGAATCTCACGCGCCTGCCCGCCGGCGGCCTGCGCATCGAAGTGGACTCCGCCCCGGCTTCCGGCGACGTGATGCTGGCACTGGCCGACCCTGCCGCGCAATCGCAAGTTGCCGCAGGGGAAAACAAAGGCCGTAGCCTGACGCACGTAGCGATCGCGCGCAGCCTGCGCAAGGTCGGCTCGGTGAAGCACGGCATTGCGTTTCGCAACGAAATTACGCTACCGCCCGACGCCGCGGCACAACGGATCGTGGTCTTCGTCCAGGAAGACGGCCAAGCGCGGGTTTCCGGCGCAGCGGTGCTGGCGCCTGCCGCCGCTTCTTATAAGCCTGCCCCGTAAACCGGAATTGCGGCGCCGGTGATTTCGGCGGCGGCATCGGACGCCAGATAGAACGCCAGCGCGGCCAGTTTCTCCGGAGAGACCCACTTCGAACGATTGCCGCCCGGGTCGGACTTGCGGTTGGCTTCGGTATCGATGGTGCCGGGCAGGATCACATTCGCGGTGATGCCGGAGCCCTTGTTTTCGAGCGCGGCTGTCTTCACCAGGGAAACCAGCGCGGCTTTGGACGCGGCATAGGCGCCGATGTTGGCCGCGGGTTCCACTCCGGCGCGGCTGCCGATGGCAATGATGCGGCCGTGCTTCTGGCGGCGCATGGGCGGGATCACGGCACGCAAAATGTAGAAGGCCGCGCGCAGGTTCAGATTCATCATGCCGTCCCAGGTGGCGTCGTCGGTTTCGTGGATAGGGCTGCCGCCGGCGAAGCCTCCGGCGACGTGCACCAGGACGTCGATCCTCTGGAACCGGGCGAGGACGGCCACGGCCAGTTGGTTGGCGTCTTCGGCCTTGGTGAGGTCGGCCGGCATGGGAGTGAAACGGGGACTGGCAAAATCGGCGGCGGCGATCTGGCGCGATGTGCCGATCACCTGCGCGCCCGCTTCCAGAAACGCCCGCGTCACATGGGCGCCCAGCCCGCCCTTGGCGCCGGTGATCAGAACCACTTGGTCAGCCATGTGTGTCCCATTATAGGACCGGCCGTCCCACGAACGGTCACCCGAAATTTAGCGCCCCGGACCAACTGTTTCCGTTTCAACGCGCGTGACCGGCAGGCGGCGTGCGATACTGCACCACAATGCTGGGAAAAGATCTGCTGCATGCGGTGCGCGGGCTGCGCAAAAGTCCGGCCTTCACCTTGACGGCGGTGGCGACCATCGCACTGGGGATCGGCGCCAGCACGGCAATTTTCAGCGTGGTCAACGCCGTGCTGCTGCGGCCGCTGCCTTATCGCGACGCCAGCCGGCTGGTGCTGATCGAGAGTGACATGCGGCACCGCAACGTGGTCGATTTTCCCTTCTCCGCACCGGATTACGACGACATGCGCCGCGGAACGACGCAGCTTCGAGACATTGCCGGCGCCTTCACGTTCCGCGCGCCGGTTATGGACGATGCCGGCGAACCGAAGATCATCCGCTCCGGCGGTGTGACACCCAATTTCTTGCGGTTGCTGGGCGCGCGGGTAGTGCTGGGCCGCGATTTTACGGATGCCGACGCCACAGCGCCCCCGGCCGCGGCGCCTGGAGCACCAGCCGCCGCTCCGCCACAGCCGCCACCGCCGGCGATTTGCATTCTGAGCAATGAACTGTGGAAGCGCCGCTACTCGAGCGACCCCAACGTGATCGGCCGAAGCATCGATCTTGGCGGTGGCAAGGCGCAGATCGTGGGCGTGCTCGAACCGGGATTCGAACTCCTGTTCCCGCCCAAATCGGGCGTCGAGCGGCTGCCGGAACTGTGGACCGCCATACGCATCGATTTCGCCACGGCGGGCCGCAACGACGTCTTCCTGCACCTCGTCGGACGGCTCAAGCCCGGCGCCACGGTGGCCGCTGCGCAGTCCGAAGAAGACGGTTTTGCCGCGGAGTTGCGCCGTCGCTTTACGATCAAGCAAACTGCCGGGCTCTATATCCGCGTCGAGCCCATGCAGCAGCACCTGGTGGCCGATGCGCGGCCGGCCATCCTGGCGCTGATGGGCGCGGTACTGTTTTTGCTCCTGATCGCCTGCGCCAATGTGGCCAACCTGCTGCTGGTACGCGCCTCGGTCCGCGGACGAGAGATGGCGTTGCGCGCGGCGCTGGGCGGCGTGCGTTGGGACCTGGTGCGCCGAATGCTGGTGGAGGCTTTTCTACTCGCTGGCACGGGCGCGCTGCTGGGCCTTGCCCTGGCCGGCCTTGGACTCAACCTGCTGGTTTATCTGGCGCCGAAGAATCTGCCGCGGCTGGATGAAGTGGCCATCGATCCGATGGTGCTGGCTTTCACGGCGCTGGCCGCGCTGGTGGCCGCGAGCGTTTTCGGAATCATCCCGGCACTGCGTGCTTCACGTCCCGACATCATGGACGTCTTGCGCGCGAGCGGTCGCACCACCGGCCTGGGCAGCGGCCGTCTGCTGCGCAATGCGGTAGTGATGACGGAAGTAGCACTCTCCTTCGTCCTGCTGATCGGAGGCGGGCTGATGGCGCGCAGCTTCATCGCCATCACTCAGGCCGACCCTGGCTTCCAGCCGGACGGCGTGCTCACCTTCCTGGCGCCGGTGGCTGCCCAGGCGCGAACACCGGAGCAGAGCGCGGCACTCATGAACGATTTCCGCGGCCGGCTGCGCGCCTTGCCGGGCGTGGTCTCGGCTTCATCTTCCTCCGGTCTGCCGCTCGACGGCAGCGCGCCCCTGGCGCGATGGGGCACCGAAGCGGCGCGTACGGATCCGGCAAAGTTTCGCCAGTCCAACACCTTTTCGGTGACGCCAGGTTACTTCGAAACGCTGGGGACCCGACTCATCGCCGGCCGCACCTTCACCGACGCCGATAACGCGCGGGAGCCGCGGGTGATCGTCATCGACCAGATCCTCGCCTCCAAGGCCTTCCCGCACGCCAACGCCATCGGCCAGCGGCTGCTGTGCCGCATCCGGACGCCCGAAGCGGAGTTCTTCGAAGTCATCGGAGTGGTGGCGCACCAGCGGCACGAATCGCTGGCCGCGGATGGTCATGAGGATATGTACGTGACCGATGGCTATATGGGCTTCGGGAACTCCGTGGATTGGATGGTGCGCACTTCGGGAGACCCCGCGAAGCTGGTGCCACTGGTGCGCGAAGAGATCGCGCGCTTTGACAAGAGCGTGGCGGTCTCCGATATGGAACCGCTCACAGACTATGTGACGCGCGCCCAGGCGCAGACACGCTTTGCGCTGATCATGATCTCGCTGTTTGCGGTGATCGCCGCGCTGTTGGCCTCGGTGGGGCTCTACGGCGTGCTGGCCAGCGCCGTGCGGCAGCGGACCGCGGAAATAGGCCTGCGCATCGCGCTGGGCGCCGGCCCCGGCACGATTCTCCGGCTGGTGGTGGGACAAGGGCTGCGCCTGAGCGTGGCGGGTGTTGCCGCCGGTTTGGCCGCTGCGTTTGGCCTGACGCGCGTGATGAGCAGCATGCTGGTGGGGGTGAAACCCACCGACCCGCTGACGTTCGCGATGATGGCCGCGGTCTTCCTGGCGTTCGCGGCCTTCGCGTCGTGGCTCCCCGCGCGGCGCGCGGCGGGGCTGGATCCGTCGGACGCGTTGCGGGAAGAGTGAGGGACTGCGGACGAACACCGCTCGCGGCTGTGTATACCAGAACCGGACTTCGCGGGCGCGTGGATCCACATCCTGGCCGCTGCCTGGCGATTTGGGCGGGCATGTGACGCGAACCCCACTAAGGTAAACCCTATGCGACTACTGACGACTGATCTTCTGGCCTGCCGCGATCTGCCTCCGATTGCCGTCGATTTAGGCGGCAGCGGAAACGAGTTGGAGGATGCCCAAGCGGCGGTAGTCTTTGGCGTTGTTTGTAACCAGCCGAAGCGGGTCCTGGCACTGCCGGACCTCGAACAAGCCAAATCCGCTGTCCCCAATACCCTCACATCCGTGAGTCGACGCGCCAGCGGCTTCGTTCTTGCCGGGCGCTTCGGCAATCGGCCCGAAACGATCTGGCAAGCCTGCCAGATTTCACTTCAGCGGCGCGTCTTTGGCGTTGCCGTAGTACAGGCCGTTGAATAGCAGCTTATAGGTGCCGTGCGGCTGATCGCGGAAATTCACCTCCGGACCGAGCAGCACGACCTTGCCTTCGCCCACGGTGGCTTCGGCGACCGCGGTGCCGCCATCCAAATACTGCTGGCCCCAGGCCCAGCCGCTGTCCAAAACGGTCTTGCCGGCGAACCAGCCGACGGGCGAGGTATGCTGCATCTCGACGGTCGGCCCGAGTTTGAAGACCGGGCTGTTTTCGAAGAACACATCCACCTGTTTCGGCATGCCGAAGGCCAGCGGATTGGAGTTATCGACGTTCATCTTCAGCAACGATCCGGGCACATAGAACTTGTCGCGGGGCAGCGAGTGCGGTTGTCCGTCGGCACCCATCTCGGTGAGGTAATTGGAGACCGGCAGTCCGAAAGCTTCGGCCGCGCCGGTAGAACTGCCGATGGTGATGATGGTGCCGCCCAGCTCGACGAACTTCTTAAGCTGTGGCATGGTGATGTCCTCGGAGATGCGGCCCTGGGTGACGCGATACTCTTCGGGGACATCGGCATTGGCGCCGCGTCCGCCGCCGCCACCACCGCCGCGTCCACCGCGACCACCGGTGGCGGCAGGTACCGCAGGCGCGCCGCCGGCAGGGCCCGCGCCACCACGTCCGCCAACGCCACCACCGCGGCCACCCAACGTGCCGGCCACAAACACCAGCACGTCGAACTTGCTCTTGAGTTCGCCGGCGTCGAGCGTGGTGGGATAAACCATCTGGAAGGGCATTTCATATTGCTCGAAGAGCCACTTGGTCCAGCCGGCCGGCATGCTGCCGCCGTACGAGTCGTAGAGGCCGATGCGGATGGGTTTCAGCTTGAGCGCGTCGCCGGTGGGCGCCTTGGCGAGAGCATGCACGGGAATGCCGAGTTCCTTGGCGGCCTTATCGAGAATCGGCCGGACGGCGGGCGAGGCCGGGACCCAGATGGCGCCGGTGCCGATATCCTGGCCGTCGATGGTCTGGTCCTTCTTCAGCCAGTAGACGTCGGCGCCAGCCTTCAACAGCCGGTTCGTCACGATGAAGGAATTGTTGATCTGGTGGCTGATCAGGTAGCCGGCCGCGGTGGAGGGGCCGCTGACGGAACTGGCCGGCGGCGGGAGCAGGCCTGGAATTCTCACGAACGGGCCGTCGAATCCATCTTGAATGCGGTCGTACTGCACGCCCATCTGCATGGCGAGCGTCCAGCCGGTGATGTCGTAGGGCGGAGTTGGCGGGCCGCCGGGATAGCGAAAATCGTTGGGGTGGTCCTGCGGCTCGAACATGTCCATGACGTGCGGGCGGAAAGCCTGCGCGGTTTTCACGACGTACGAACCGGCCGGGTAATTCTTTCCGGCCACCTGGAAGGGCGCGCTGGCCTTGAGGCAGGTGACGCCGTTCTTGAGCAGCGCGTTGATGAACTCGGTGGCGTTGGCAAAATCGGCCTGATCGGAGGGAAGGATGTAGCCGCGGGGATCGCGCAACTTGGGATCGTGCAGCACGGAGTTGTAGAGCTCCATGGGGACGCCGCCGCGTCCGCCGCCACCACCTCCGAAGCCGGGCGTATCGCCGCCCACCAGATCGCCGCCCGCCGGAACTGCCGCGCCGCCGCGCGCGCCGCGTCCGCCGGCCTGCGGATTGGCGGCGGCTGCGGCCGCTTCGAGGGCGTCGATGCGCTTGGGCGTTACGGTCCAGTTATCTTTGCTGCCGCGCTCAATCGAGTTCATCCCCATGCGCCAGATGTTGAAGAGCCAGGTCTCGCGGTAGCGCGAGGCGAGATCGAGGATGGCGCGGTTATTAGTGATTTCGTAATCGATCGACTGGCGGTAGTGCCACGGGCCGGGCGTGATCGGCATGGGCCAATCGCCTTGCGGCAACTGCTTGCCGGGAACCACGGGGATGGTCATGGGGGTGGGACTGCCGATGATTTCCGTGAGGATGCCGATCATGTTGTGGAAGTAAGTGACGGTGCGCAGGCCGCCGTTCCACCACGTGGAATAGCTGGAGCCGCTGCGCATGGCGCTGCCGCCCTTGCCTTCCGCCACCAGGCGGCTGTGCATGGCCGTGCCCACCATCTCAATTCCCAGCGGCACCAGGGGATCGAAATTGTAATTGAACGGATCGCGGAATGGCGGCATAAAGATGACCGCGCCGGCCGGACCGGTCTGGTGGTGGTTATACATGATCTGGGGGAACCATTCGATGAACAGTTGCCGGTTCATGTTGGTGGTTTCCTTCATGTTGGACATGTAGAAATCGCGGTTGTCGTCGTGGCCGACGTACTTGGCGTAGAGCCGGGGCAGGTTGCCCATGTTGCGGCGCGCCTCGTCGCGCAAGGGCGCGGTGGCACTCTCGACGCCGCGCATGTACCAGTTGGCGATCAGCTCCTGGCCGTCGGGATTGGCCTGCACGCAAAGCAGGATGACGTCGTTCAGGAAGCGCATGGTTTCGGGATCGGTGCGGCTCACCATCTGGTAGACGGTTTCCATGAGCTGCTGCGAGCCCACCGATTCGCTGGCGTGCAGGCCGCCGTCGATCCAGACCACGGCCTTGCCCTCAGCGGCCAGTTGATGCGCCTGCTCTTCGGTGAGGCCCTCGGCATGGGCGAGGCGGGCCGAGATGTCGCGGTAATGTTCCAAATTCTTCATGTTGGCGGGCGACGAGATGATGGCCATGTACTGATCGCGGCCTTCTTCGGTCTTGCCGATGCTGACCAGCTTCATGCGGTCGCTCTGGGTGGCCAGCTTCTTCCAGTAGGCCTCGAGCTCGGTGTAGTTGGCGACCATGTAGTCGTCGCCGATATTGAAGCCAAGCTGCTCTTTGGGAGTGGTGATTTTGGGGGCGGTTTGCGCGATGAGGGAAATCGCCGAAAACGCGGCCACTAGGAGAAGGGTCAAGGGACACCGTCGAGACATCATGGGTGCCAGTTTACTACGCGGCGGCGCGAGCGGTGGGGTTTGTCGCGGGAACATGTGATACGCTTGCCTTTCACATGAACGGGTACTTGGCCAAAGGCTCCGTGGTGGCTGCGCTCGGCGGCCTGCTATTCGGATTCGATACGGCGGTGATTGCCGGCGCCACCGAGGCTTTGAAGGCGCAATTCTCGTTGACGCCGGCGGCACTCGGGTTGACGGTTTCGGCCGCGCTCTTCGGCACCATCGTCGGCGCGATGTTCGGCGGAGTTCCGGGCGACCGGTACGGACGGCGCGGCAGCCTGCGCATTACCGCCATCCTTTATTTGGTCTCGGCGCTCGGTTGCGCGTTCGCCTTCGACTGGTATTCGTTCGTAGGGGCACGCTTCATCGGCGGGTTGGGCATTGGCGCATCCTCCGTGCTGGGGCCGATGTACATCGCCGAAATCGCCCCGCCCAGATTGCGCGGCCGGCTGGTGGGCCTTTTCCAATTCAATATCGTGTTCGGAATCCTGCTGGCGTACTTCTCGAATTACGAGCTTGGCACGATGGGATTTGGCGACGCCGAATGGCGCTGGAAGATGGGCATTGCGGCGCTTCCCGCGGTGCTGTTTTTCGTGCTGCTCCTGGCGATTCCGGAGAGCCCGCGCTGGCTCGCCAAGCGGGG
>PLZX01000311.1:0-1733 GCA_003152325.1 Bryobacterales bacterium
TATTTCTTCTTGGGCGGAACGATTGCGTCCTTGGCGGCCTTGGCCACGCGGAACTTCACGACCTTCTTGGCCGGAATCTTGATGGCTTCGCCGGTGGCCGGGTTGCGCCCCATGCGGGCCTTACGATCCTGGCGGACGAGGCGCCCGAGACCGGGTACCACGAACACGCCGTTCTTCTTCACTTCTGCGATAGCCATAGCAGCCAGGCCATCCAGGAACCCCCGCGCCACCTTGTTGCTGACTTCGGAGTGCGCAGCCAGTGCTTTCACTAGCTGGGTTTGGGTCATTCTAGTAGTCGCCATAAATCTCCTTTGATTCTCCCGTCAAACTTTCCATCGAAACATTTTTGTGCCGCAACGTTCTGGCGAACGTGCGCCGTAATCGATATCAATCATAAGGGAAGGCCATGGGGATGTAAAGGGACTTTCGCAAAAAAAGCCCGCTTTTCCGTTGTTTTTTTGCATGCCGACGGTTAGAGAGGCCGTTTTATGGGCTTTTCACAAAGCCTTGGCCGCGCCGGTGTTGTAAATCACCATCACCGAAGGCTGCCGCAGCCTTGTTTTTCAGTACTCGGAAGTGCACACGGTCCGCGGCTCGCGCATCGAGCGAGATGCGGACCGCGGCGTACAGTTTGAGCGCCGGACCGCCGGCGGTGGTCTCCGATTCGCCTCGGGAGGCATCGGGACGCGAGCGCAGTTGATTCAGAAATACGACAACGGTGCCGGTTCTTGCGAGAATTCGAGCCAGGTTTCGCAGCCCCGAGGCCAGCACGCGGCCCTGCAAGCCTTGTCCGCCCTCTCCCAGCCCGGTTTCCAACTCCAGCCTGGGGATGAGCGCCGCAGCCGAATCCACGACCAGCAAGTCGACAGCCTGCGACGCCGCCAATTGGCGTACGATCTCCAGGGCCTGCTCAGCCGATTCGGGCTTGGCTACGGGCAGCCGGTCTATGGACACCCCAAGCATGGCGGCGTAAGCCGGATCGAAGGCATGTTCGGCATCGATCCAGGCGGCCGTCAGGCCGGCGCTCTGTGCGTGGGCAATCATCTGCAAAGCAAGTGTGGTTTTCCCGGTGGATGAGGCGCCGAACAGTTCCGCGATCGCGCCGCGGGGGAATCCGCCCGTGCCCAGAGCCGCGTCAAGGGCCGCAAAACCGGTCGCAATGACGGCTACCGCAGGCGGCTCGCCCATGCGGGCGAGTCTGAGCCGAATGGCGCGTTGCCGGTCCTGCTCCGTCATGGCTTCTGCGCCGCCCGAAAGCTACCTTCGGGGCGGCGCGGTCTTCGCCGCGGGGGCC
The DNA here is from genome assembly GCA_003152325.1 of Bryobacterales bacterium. GTDB lineage: Bacteria > Acidobacteriota > Terriglobia > Bryobacterales > Bryobacteraceae > PALSA-129. The sequence continues at coordinate 1,295 of PLZX01000311.1, forward strand.
GGGGCTTCGGGTGGAGCGGCCGCCGCGTCCGTTTTGATCAGCCCCAGAAGTTTGCGCAGCTCGGTGTCGAGGGTCTGGCGGATATCCGGGTTGTCCTTGAGGAATTGGCGGGCATTCTCGCGGCCCTGCCCGATGCGATCCCCTTTGTAGCTGAACCACGAGCCGCTCTTCTCCACCAGGTTTTGCGCCACTCCCAGGTCGAGCAGATCGCCTTCCTTGGAAATTCCCTCGCCGTAGATGATGTCGAATTCGGCCTCGCGGAACGGCGAGGCAACCTTGTTCTTCACCACTTTGACTTTGGTCCGGTTTCCCACCACGGCGTCGCCGTCTTTGATGGCGGCGATGCGCCGGATGTCCACGCGCACCGTCGCGTAGAACTTGAGTGCCCGGCCGCCGGTGGTGGTTTCCGGATTCCCGAACATCACGCCGATCTTTTCGC
>PLZX01000311.1:1744-40903 GCA_003152325.1 Bryobacterales bacterium
CGTAATCCGGCTGCGAGACCAGCAGGTTGTCGATATCGACCCCCAGTTTTCGCGCGTACGCCGGGTCGAGCGCGTGCTCCACGTCGATGAATGCGGCGATTCCGCCAGCCTTCTGCGCTTCGGCGATCACCTGCAGCGCGATGGTGGTTTTGCCGGAAGACTCCGGTCCGAAAATTTCATTAATGCGGCCGCGGGGGAAACCGCCTACGCCTAAAGCGGCATCCACTGAAATCGAGCCGGTCGAAATCACCGATACCGGTACAATCGCGTCCTTCGACCCAAGTCGCAGAATCGAACCCTTGCCAAACTGCTTCTCGATCTGGCTGAGGGCGGTCTCCAACGCACGCGCGCGCTCTTTTTCGTCCATGTCGGGTAATACTCCTAAGGGTGGGGTGAAAGGCTATTGTAGCAGCGGTGGGGCGGCCGGGCTCAAGCGGCGGACGGTATAATCACACCAGAGGTTCTTCGATGGCAGTTCGTCTATTGGTCCTCAGTTTGCTGGCGGCCCTCCTGATGGCATCTCCCGCCAAGAAGACGGTGGGCACCGCTCGCGGGGAGAACGAGGACCTGGTCATCGAGGCCACTATCTATGTCGATCCCGCGGACGTCAAAGAAGTGCTGGGCGAGGATCTGGGCGGGCACTACATCGTGGCGGAAGTCAAACTGGAACCGAAGTACGGCAAGGAAATCTCGATTGACCGCGACGACTTCGTACTGCGCACCGACAAGGACGGCGAAAAAGCCAAGCCGTTCGTGGGCAGCCAGATTGCGGGACGCGAAGCCCTCATCGTCACACGCACCGAAGACGCGTCGAACAAGCACCACCCGGGCATCAGCATCGGAGGCATGGGGGGTGGTGTGGGAACCGGCTCCGGCAGCGACAACGGGGCGGCTACTTCTAAAATTCAGAACGGCGCCACGGTCAAGGAAAATCCCCTGCAAAAGGTGCTGGACGACAAGGTTTTGGTGGAAGGGAAAACCACCAGGCCGCTGAGCGGCCTGCTCTATTTCGCCATGGAAAAGCAGAAAATGAAGGAACTGGAACTGTACTACGGCGGCAAGGAAAACCGCATCAGTCTGAGGTTCAAATAGACCCGCATGAGAATCCTGGTGGTTGAGGACGAGAAGCGAATCGCAGACTTCCTGTGCCGCGGTCTGGAAGGCGCGGGCTACGCCGTGGACGCCGCGCCCACCGGCACGGACGCCCTTGAGAACATCCACTCCACGGATTACGACCTGGTGGTGCTGGACCTGATGCTGCCCGATATGGACGGTCTGCAGGTGCTCGAGAGAGTCCGCAACCGCAAGGCCGGGCCGCCGGTGCTGATTCTGAGCGCGCGCGGCGGCTTGGACGACCGCGTCAAGGGTCTCGAGCTGGGCGCCGACGATTATTTGGTGAAGCCGTTTGCCTTTGTGGAATTGCTGGCGCGCGTCCGCGCCCTGTTGCGGCGCGGCCAGCCCACTCCGGAAAAGCTGCAGGTTGCCGATCTCACGCTCGATTGCATCCGCCGCAAGGTGTCGCGCGCCTCGGAGACTGTCGAACTGGCGCCCAAGGAATTCGGCATCCTCGAATACATGATGCGCAACCGCGGCCGGCCCCTCAGCCGCACCATGATCGTCGAGCACGTGTGGGACATGGATTACGACGGCCTCACCAATATCGTGGACGTCTACATCCGGCACCTGCGCAGCAAGATCGACGACCGCTTTCCGCAAAAGCTGATCCAGACGGTGCGCGGCATCGGCTACATGATCGACGTGCCCGAAAAGCAGGCGGAACGGTCCGCCGAGCCGGCTTCCGAGCGGCAGGTGTAACGTGATCCGCCGCCGCGACCTTCGCCGCATCAGCCGCGGGCTGCGATTCCGTCTGACGGCCAGCTATGCGCTGTTTTTTACGGTGCTGCTGATCGGCGTGTCGTTCCTGTTCCGCTACCAACTGGACAAGGCCCTGCTGACGGAAGAAAAAGGAGCCGTGAGCGAGCAATGGGCCGCCATGAAAGGCTATCTGCGCATCGAATCCGAGCACGAAACGGACACCGAGCAGCGCGCTTACTGGTATTACGACGACAGCGACGAAGAAGAAAAGACCATCGTCCTCGACATCAGGAAGATTTACCTGGTGGCGGACTCGAACGGCAAGGTCATCCTCGACAAGGATGACCAGCAGGCCTACTCCGGTTACTACAAGGACATCTTCGACTCGCCTGCCAATATTCGCACGCGGGTGGCCAAGGCCACCTCCAAACCGCAACCGTTCTGGGACACGCGCTGGGGCGAGGATGGCGAGCAGTACCTCATCCGCTCCGGCGTGGTGTGGGACCAGAAGCATCGTCTGCCCTACTACGTGTCTTTGGGCATGCCGCTCTCCAGTCACACCAAGATTCTCCGTGGGTTTTCCTGGATCTTCGTGGGCGTGATCCCCGTCGGATTGGTGCTGGGCGGCATCCTGGGATGGTTCATGGCGGGGCGCGCACTCACTCCTGTGAAGGATGTGGCGCTGGCAGCGCAGCGCATTTCGGGATCCAACCTGAGGCTGCGCATTCCGACGCGCGAGGCCGGCGACGAGCTGGACTACCTGATCCTCACCTTCAACCGCATGATCGAGCGGCTGGAATCTTCCTTCCAGCAAATGAAGCAGTTCTCCACCGACGTTTCGCATGAGCTGCGCACGCCCATCACGGCCATCCGCGGCCAGCTCGAAGTTGCGCTTTTCACCGCCAAGACCACCGAGCAGTACCGCGAAGCCATGTTCAACGCCTTGCAGGATATCGACCGGCTCTCGCAGATTGTGCGCGCGTTGCTGCTGCTCTCGCAAGCGGAATCGGGCCAACTGGCCCTGCAGAAGTCGCGGCTGAATCTGCGCGAAGTAGCGGTGGACCTGGTCGACCAGTTTCAGATTCCGGCCGAGGCTGCCGGCGTCCGCCTGGAGGCGGATCTGCCCGACGAATGTTTTGTGGAAGGCGACCGCGTGCAGATTGAGCGCATGATCACCAACCTGCTCTCGAACGCGCTCAAGTTCACACCCGCAGGCGGCGAAGTGCGGCTGCGCGTGGTCTCAACGCCCGAGCGCGTGGAGATGGTCATCGAGGACACCGGCCGCGGCATCTCGACCGAGCACTTGCCGCACATTTTCGACCGCTTCTATCGGGTGCCCGGCTCGGGCACCGCACCCAACCCGGAGCAGGGCCTGGGGCTGGGGTTGAGCTTCGTCGCGTGGATCGTGAAGGCGCATCACGGCAAGATCGAAGTCGATAGCGTTCCCGGCAAGGGCTCCCGCTTCACCATCACGCTGCCCGCTGCAGGTGTGGGGTCGGACACCATGGAACTGGCGGGCCAGCCCGCCGGCCGCTCCTGAAGTTGCGGGGCGAAACTGGTACAATCCAGGTTCGTGCTCCGCGGCACTGCAGGGGAGCAGCCGCCTCAAAATCAAGCCGTGCTTCGCCGGATCTTCAAAGCTTTCCAGTATCGCGACTTCCGCTTGATGTGGATTGGCGCCTGCACGTCCGCCATCGGCACCTGGATGCAGATGACGGCGCAGGGCTGGCTCATCTGGAAAATCAGCGGCAGCGCCCGCTTACTGGCCCTGGACCCGATTCTCCAGGCCATCCCCATCGTTCTTTTCTCGCTCGTCGGCGGCGTGCTGGCCGACCGCTTCGAACGCCGCCACCTGCTCATCTTTTCGCAATGCGTTCAGATGTCCTGCGCGCTGCTGCTGACGGTCCTGGTGGGTTTCCACGTGGTCAAGGTGTGGCACATGCTGTGCTGTTCTTTCGTGGTGGGCTTCGCGCAGGCCTTCGGTGGGCCAGCCTATTCGGCGCTCATCCCCACGCTGGTGCCGAAGGAGGACATGCCCAACGCCATTGCCCTGAATTCCATCCAGTTCAACGCCGCCGTGATGGTGGGGCCGGCGCTGGCCGGCTGGGTCTTGCACACATTTGGCGATACCTGGTGCTTCGCGCTCAACACACTGTCGTTCCTGGCGCCGGTAATCTCCCTGCTGATGCTGACCATCCGTTTTCTGCCGGAGAGGACCGGTGAGAGCATTCTCACCAGCCTGAAAGAGGGCCTGCAGTACGTGCGCCGTGTCGGCGCCATGGAGAGCCTGATCGTGCTGGCTTTCTGCATGGCGGCGCTGGGCGTGCCGATGCGCACCTTCCTGCCGGTCTTCGCCGCAAAAGTTTTCAACCAGGGCTCGGGAACCTACGCCATCTTCCTCTCCATGTCGGGGATGGGGTCGGTGATTGGCGCACTGGCGGTTGCGTACCTGGGCAACGTCCGCAAGAAAGGCCGGCTGGCCCTGGTCATGCTGATGTGTCTGGGGCTCGGCGTTTCCGGTTTTGCGCTTTCGCGCTCCCTCGTCCTGAGCTGCGCCATGCTGCTCTTTTCCGGCGCCGCCATGATGGGAGTCTTCGCGATGGTCAACTCGCTGGTGCAGCTTGTGGTTACCAATCAGATGCGCGGCCGCGTGATGAGTGTCTACAATCTCTCATTTCGCAGCGGCATGCCGATGGGAAACCTGTTGGGAGGCTGGCTCGTCCCTATCTTCACGGCTCCCGTTGTGCTGGCAGTGAATGGTGTGCTCCTGGTGGTTCTGGGGGCCTATTATTTTCTGGTGCAACGGCGGGTCGCTGAGCTTTAATTAAATAGGTGATATAGACATCATGTGGGTTTTATTGCTTGCTGGTTTTATGGTCGCCGCTCCATCTCCTCTGGAAACCGCGCGTGACGCGGAGGACCGCCCCGCACTCGAAAAACTAGTCGCCGATTACTCGGCCGCGGCCGCCAAAGCGCCCAACGACGCCGAGGCGCAGTACCGCGGGGCGCTGGCCTGTTCGTACCTGGCGGAGATTGCCATCGAGCAGCGCGACCGCAAAATGGGACAGCAGACGGCCGAGCGCGGCATGAAATTCGGCGAGCGCGCCATCACTCTCAAGCCCGATTCGGCGGAGTACTACCGCGTGCTGGGCACGCTCTACGGGCAGGCCATCATCGACCTATCGAGCGGGCTCAACTACGGACCGAAGGCCAAAGAGGCCATCAACAAGGCGGTCGAGAAAGCGCCAAAATCCTCGGCGGTCTATGTGGCGCGCGGCGTCGGCAACTATTACCTGCCGGCCATGCTGGGCGGCGGTCCCAAACTGGCATCCGACGATTTCCGCAAGGCCATTGAGCTCGATCCCAAGAATGCCGAAGCCTATCTGTGGCTGGGCCTGAGCCTCCGCAAGGAAAACAAGGACGCCGAAGCGCGGCAGGCCTTCACCAAATCGCTGGAGCTCAACCCCAATCGTTTTTGGACTCGGCAGCAGTTGGCCAAAATGCCGGGGAAGTAGGACGGGCCTCCGGGCCTGTGTCATTCGTACGGTGGGAAGAATAGACGGCGGTGTCCCACGGGGGACCGACCCACAGAGGCTTGTTACGGGATCGGAATCCGGTATAAGTTGCGGTGGGTGGTCGCTTTGACGAACGCATAACTCGATGGATCGGCGCCGATAGCAATGAGCCCGACAACGGCTGTCATGTCCACGCCGGAAGAGACGATCAGCGTGGCGCCCGGAATCGTCTTGACGTCCGTTTCCGACTGGATGCCGGCGGGCGGCAGCGGCGGGAATGCCTTCCCGAGGGGCAGCCTCACGCGATAGACTTTGCCGTGCAAAATAAGGTAAATGAATTTTGCATCCGGCGACCACGCCATCCAGCAGTCGTTGCATACGCGCAGCGGGGGCCCTCCGGCAAGCGGGTAGGCCAACTCGCTGCTGGTCACCGCGGAATCGTTGCTGCGAAGGGCGGACCAGACGTCAGCCCAACGGCCGTCCGCTGAGAATCCCTGAAACTCCAGAATTGGATTTTCGATCAGCTTTCGGCGGGCGGAGCCGTCCGGATTGGAGCGGTACAGATAATTTAACTTGCCCTCCGCGGCGACGAACGCCAGGCCGCCATCGGGAGCGAAGTGGGGATGAGAAAGGTCCGTTCCCGGCAACTGGCGCGGCGCAACGCGGTGGTCCAACGGCGCGATCCAAATTTGTGAATGGCCATTCGGATCAGGAGCCGAGAACACGACCTGCTTGTCGTCCGGGGACACCGAGTAGCCCGTGATGGTGATTCCGGGAATGACCCGCTCGCGGTGCCCATCAGCCAGATCGACCTGCCACAACTCGCCGCGCGGAAAGAAACTTGACCTGCTCGACGTATAGTACAGCTTCCTTCCGTCGCGAGAAAAAGTGGGCCATTGCGCGGATTCCTCGGAAGTGATCTGCCGTTCGCCATCCGGTCCGTGAAGCCAGATGGAGTTCTGGGTTTGGCCCACCGATGAGACCAGCGAGCGGCCATCGGGCATCATCGCGATGCCCTCCTGTTCAGTGGGACCAAAAGTCAACTGCTCGGCGTCGCCGCCTTTGATGCGCTGCCGCCAAATGTGATAGCCGGCGCCTCCGGCATTGGAGTTCAAGTACATCCAGTCGCCGTCCGGTGACCAGGCGGCATACGTGCAGCCGCCCTTCGGCGGCCCGACCTGTTTTCCCGGCGAACTGCCGTCGAAAGGGACGGTGCGGCACGGGAGCCACCCGTCGTTATCCATTTCGACGACGAGCACGTTCCGGCCGTCGGGTGAAAGGTAAGAGCGATGTGCCATTCCGCGTTCGTGCGGCGGCACGTAGACATCTCTTTCCTTCGCCCGGTTCTCGTCGGTGGTGACGATCGCCATGTGCGCGCCGGACTTGATTTCGGAAAACAGAACCGTGCGAGGCCCCATCCAGGTCAGCGCGGCCGCATTGGGCAGCATCCGCTGCGGCTCTCCCCCCAGCAATGGCACGACGAAGGTGTCCCAGCCGGAATTCAGGTCCACTACCGTATAGGCGATGCGGGAGCCGTCCGGTGTAATCCCCGGGGCCATCTTGGCAGTGTTGTCGTGCGTCAACTGAGCGGGTTCGCCAGCCGGGAGAAGTTTCACATAGACTTCCGCCGGCCCGTAGAACGTGTCGGGGCCTCGAAGGAACGTGAGCACCCGCCCGTCCGCGGAGACCGCCGGGTTGGTTGCGGAATCGCTGAAGTTGGTGAGCTCAGTCCATTCCGTGCTGCCCGCCGGCGCCGGGTGGCGGCTGCGCCATGCCAGGATACCCATGCCAGCCGCGAGGACCAGGCCGGCGGCCAGGGCCGTATACAGGCGGACGGGCCGTCCGCGGCGAGCAACCACCGGGGCTGCGGAATGCGGGATGCTGGCCCCGGTAGTGGTGTCCCGCTCGAGGCGCTTCAGATCCACGCGCATATCCGCGGCGGTCTGGTAGCGAACGTCGCGATCTTTTTCGAGGGCTTTCTGAATGATCTGTTCCAGGGCTGGCGGCATCGCGGGATTCAGCCGGGTTGGCGGCAGCGGGGCCTGGTGCAAGATGGCGTCGAACGTTGCCGCCGATGTGTTGCCCTTGAACGGCAGCGCACCGGTAGCCATTCGGTAAAGAACCACGCCAAAGGAAAACAGGTCGGTGCGCGCGTCGAGATCATGGCCGAGAGCCTGCTCGGGCGACATATAAGCGATGGTGCCAACGGCCGTTCCGGGGCTGGTGATGGGGTCTTCGGTCATGGCTTGCGTAGGCGCCAGGGAGTTAGCCATCTCAGGCGGCCCGGTGATCTTGGCGAGCCCGAAATCCAGGATTTTGAGCTGCCCGGAGTGTCCCGCACCCAGCGGTCCAACAAAGATGTTGCCAGGCTTGATGTCGCGATGCACGATGCCTTTGGCGTGAGCCGCGGCAAGCGCGTCAGCGATCTGGAGTGCCACCTCCAGCAATTCTTCCAGGGCGACCGGCCGGCGGGCGAGACGTTGTTCGAGCGTCTGCCCTTCCAGCAGTTCCATCACGAGGAAGGGTCGGCCCTCAAATTCGCCGATGTCGTAAATTGCGCAGATATGCGGATGATTGAGCGCCGAGGCGGCACGGGCCTCGCGCTGAAACCGCTCCAGAGCGACAGGGTCCGCCGCGAATTCATCGGGGAGGATTTTCAGCGCCACATGACGCCCCAACCGGATGTCTTCGGCGCGATACACCACACCCATGCCTCCGCGACCCAACTTCTCGACGATGCGGTAATGAATGAAGGTTTTGCCGAGCATCCGTGGGACGAGGATAGCACTTTCGGGATGGTACGATCTTCGAAAGCTATCTGTGGAAATTGCTTGCTACACCGCTACCCCCGCCCTCCACAGCAGATACCCGATGGCCTGCTTGATGTAGTTCCAGCGTTCGTGCATCGAGTCCCCGCCCCGTTCCTTGCGCGGCGAACCGTAGACGCTGAGACCGCGGAATTGCAGCATTTCCTTCACCCGGTAGATGTGATACCCGTCGCTCACCACAATCACCGAACGCAGGCCCATGCGGCGCATGATCTCACCGGCCATGGCGGTGGATTCCACCGTGCTCTCGGCTTCATTCTCAAGCACCACCGCCTCCGGCGGCACGCCGTGGCCGATCAGGTAGGAGCGGCCCACGCCGCCTTCCGTATAAACCGGGTCGCCGCCCGCGCCCCCGGTGGTCATGATACGCGGAGCCATTTTCCGAAGGTAGAGTTCGAGCGCGTGATCGAGACGCGCCTTCAGCACTTTTGAGGGGCGGCCGCGGTATTCGGCGGCGCCCAGCACCAGGATCACGTCCGCGGGCCGCGCCTCATCCAGCGTAGATTGCCGTTCGATTCGCACCGACACATACCCAATCAAGACGGCGGCCGCAATCGCTGCGGCGAGGATCGCGGTCGATACGGCACGTTTCATCTGCGTTATTCTGTTCGTTCAGAATCATTGTAATCGCATGGCCACACCGGAGATGATCACGAGCGCCGCCAATCCTCTGTTGAAAGACGTGCGCCGGGCGATCGCCCGCGGCTCGCTCACCGCGCAGGGGTGGTGCGTGGCGGAAACCTTCCACCTGCTGGAAGAAGCGTTGCGCAGCCGTTCGGAAGTGAAAGTGGTGCTGGCTGCCGAATCGGTGCGTGCCGCGGCAGAGGCGCAGGTGCGGCGTGTCGAGGGCGTCAAGATCGTAGTCGTCCCCGACGCCGTGATGCAGAAGGTCTCCGCCACCCAAACCAGCCAGGGCGTGGTGACGCTGGTGCGCCCACCGGAGTGGACGCTCGATCAGTTGCTCCGCGGCCGCGCCCTGGTGGTAGTGCTCGATGGCATGCAGGATCCCGGTAACGCGGGGGCCGTCCTGCGCGCCGCCGAAGCCTTCGGAGCCACCGGCGCCATTTTTCTCAAAGGCAGCGTCAGCCCCTACAATCCCAAGACCCTGCGGGCCTCGGCCGGCTCGCTGTTTCGCGTGCCGTTTCTGCACGGCAGGGACGCGGCCGCGCTACTGGCCGCGTTTAAGCAGCGCGGGGTGAGGTTGTACGCAGCCGTGCCGGCGCGCGAGGGAAAGGCCGTGCGTCCGCTGGCCGAGGTTGATTTCACGGCGAACTGCGCGCTGATCATCGGCAACGAAGCCCGCGGCGTTGGCCTGGACCTCCGGTCAGCCGCGCTCGAAGTCTCGATTCCCACCGCCGGGGTGGAGTCTCTCAACGCCGCCGTCGCCGCCGGCATTCTGCTCTACGAGGCGCGGCGGCAAAGGACCACCGCGTGAGCCTGTTCGACACTTCCGGCTTCGATACCACCGGTTCGGAGCCGCCCGATGGCAAGCGGCCGCTGGCCGAGCGGATGCGGCCCACGCGCCTGGAAGATTACATCGGGCAGGAACACATCCTCGGACCCGGCAAACCGTTGCGCCGCCAGATTGAGCGCGACGAGCTGACCTCCATCATCCTGTGGGGGCCGCCCGGCGTCGGCAAGACTACGCTCGCCAGTTTGATCGCGCGCGTCACGAGCTGCGAGTTCATGCGGTTCAGCGCGGTGCTCAGCGGCATCAAGGAAATCAAGGCGGTGATGGCCGACGCCGAGCGTCTCCGTCGTCTCGGCCGGCGCACCATCCTCTTCATCGATGAAATCCACCGCTTCAACAAAGCCCAGCAGGACGCTTTTCTGCCTTATGTGGAACGCGGCGACATCATCTTGATCGGCGCCACCACGGAGAACCCGTCCTTTGAAGTCATCTCGGCGCTGCTTTCGCGCTCCCGCGTCTACGCGCTGCGCGGGCTCACCGTGCCGGAGCTGGTCACTCTGCTCGGCCGCGCGCTGCCCGTGGTCGGCAAGGAATCCTCCGGCGAGCTGCTCGAACAAATCGGCATCTATTGCAATGGCGACGCGCGCCAGGCCTACAACACGCTGGAAGCGGCCGCCGCCGCGTCGCCCGGGCCGGCGCTCGCGGAGACCGCCGTGCAGGATGCCATGCAGCGCAAAGTGCTGCTCTATGACAAGGGCGGCGAAGAGCACTTCAACGTGATTTCCGCGCTGCACAAGTCGGTCCGTTCGAGCGACGTGGACGCCGCCATCTACTGGCTCACGCGCATGCTGGAAGCCGGCGAGGACCGCCTCTACATCGCGCGCCGCCTCATCCGCATGGCCATCGAAGACGTCAGCCTGGCCGATCCGCGCGCGCTCGAACAGGCCGTGGCCGCCATGCAGGCGGTGCATTTCCTGGGGATTCCCGAAGGCGATCTGGCACTCATACAGGCCGCCATCTACCTGTGCGTCGCGCCCAAATCCGACGCCGCGTACCGCGCCAGCGGTGCCGTGAGCGAAGACGTCCAGAAGACCAGCGCCGAACCCGTCCCCATGAATTTGCGCAACGCCCCCACGCGCTCCATGAAGGAATGGGGATACGGCGAGGGCTACCAGCACGCGCACCAGTTCGAGGATGCCATCGTGGGCATGGAATGCCTGCCGCCGTCGCTCGCCGGACGCCAGTATTACTTCCCCACGGACCGGGGCGTCGAAAAACGCATTGCGGAGCGCCTCGAAGAAATCCGCCGCCGGAAGCAGCAGATCACTTCTTCGGATTCAACTTCAGATTGATCACCGCATCTTTCCGGCTATCGAAGGTGGAGAGCGTCTTGGTGGGGCTGCCCGCGCCTTCGAAGGAGGCCGTCAGCTCGTAATCGATGTCCGGGCTCAATCCGTTGAAGTAGTAGTGCCCGTGTTCCTGCGTGTAGAACGAACGGACCTGCTTGGTCTTGGTGTCTTTCAACTGCACCACGGCGCCCACCACCCCTTTGTCGTCGGCGGCAGTTACCTCGCCCGCCACGCTGCGGGTAGCCGGACCCTTTTTCTTCTGTGCCAGACCGGCCGGAGCCGACGCCAGGAGGACCGCTAGTAGAACTACCCACACTCTGCTCATCACATCCTCCGTTTCATCGACGCGATTGACACGCGGCGGCTTCGGTTCCGTGCGGCGCGCTATTTCCAGTCGGCGTCGGACTCTTCTTCTTCGTCGCCCAGGAAGCCTTCTTCGTCCTCGTCCTCTTCTTCCAGGGCCTCGGCCGATTCCAGCTCCAACGGACTGGTGCTCACCACTCGCAGGTCCGCCCCGCACTCGTCACAACTGACGGTATCGCCTTCGTCGACGTCTTCTTCTTCCACATCGATTGCGCCCTTACATACCGGACATGTGACCATGACCAATTCCTCCCGAGATAATACTGTTATACGATAACCTGCGCGTTTTGCAACTCCGTTTTGAAGAACCTATTTGCCAGCCTGTTTGGCCAGGCGCCGGCGCGTGGTCGCCGGGACAATTCCTTTCATCCGCAGGCACAGGAAGAGGTGCGCCCGGTGCGTCATTTCGTGTTCTTTGATCATCTGCACCATTTCCAACCGGGTGACGCGCTGGCCGTCGAACCGGACGATGAAGTGCTCCCAAAACTCGGCCGGCTGCGCGGCGAGCGCCGCCGTCCGCTGCTCCACCGACTCGCGCAGCGCCTTGGCCAGCTCGGGCGCGCCGCCATTCGCAGCCAGTTTCCGCATGTGCGATTTCATTCTGTCGCGAGAATCCGGAGCGGCGAAGTTATCGTCGCCGGCCAGCAGCAAGCCGGTCAGCCCGTCGCTCGCGTCCAGAATGTGCCGGGCGGCTTCGCCAAAAGTCATGGTATCCGGCGCCGGCCGGAAATCGAAATCAGCGGCCGGAAAATCGTCTACTGCGTTGGCGGTATCTTGCCGGACCGCCTTCCAGGAATCGAGGACGTACTCCACTCTGACCATGTCCACATTGTACCCGCAAGCGGGCGGGCCAAAACGGGCCTGCGCCTGGCCGGGCTGGCGCGCTCCAATCGGTATAATGNNGACAGCGGCGCCGAACTCCCCATTCACCTCAACACTCCCTACATCAATTCCATTCGCGTGGAAGACGAAATTCCCTACCCCGGCGACCGCGCCATGGAGCGGCGCATCAAGAGCATCATCCGCTGGAACGCCATGGCCATGGTGGTCCGCCAGAACAAGTACGACCATGGCATTGGCGGCCACATTTCCACCTATGCCTCGCTCGCCACCCTGCTGGAAGTGGGCTTCAACCATTTTTTCCACGCGCAGTATGGCGACCAGCCCGGCGATCTGATTTACTTTCAGGGACACGCTTCGCCCGGCGTCTACGGCCGCGCCTTCCTGGAAGGCCGCCTCACCGAAGGCCACCTGAAAAATTTCCGCCACGAACTGCGCGGAGAGCCCGGCCTTTCCTCTTACCCGCACCCCTGGCTGATGCCCGATTTCTGGCGATTTCCGACGGTTTCGATGGGCCTCGGCCCGATCAACGCCATCTACCAAGCGCGCTTCATGCGCTACCTCGAAAACCGCGGCCTCATCGAGCCCACGCCGCGCAAAGTCTGGGCCTTCCTGGGTGACGGCGAAATGGACGAGCCCGAATCCATGGGCTCTCTCACCCTGGGCTCGCGCGAGAAACTCGATAACCTGATCTTCGTCATCAACTGCAATCTGCAGCGCCTCGATGGACCCGTCCGCGGCAATGGCAAGATGATTCAGGAACTGGAAGCCGCCTTCCGCGGCGCCGGCTGGAACGTCATCAAAACCATCTGGGGCGAGGACTGGGACGCGCTTCTGCGGCGCGACACCACCGGCCTGCTCGAAAAACGCATGGGCGAAGTGGTGGACGGCGAGTTCCAGACCTACATCAGCCGCGACGGCGCTTACATTCGCAAGAATTTCTTCGGCAAGTATCCGGAGCTGCTCGACCTGGTTTCGCACCTCAGCGATGAATCTTTGGAAAAGCTGCGCCGCGGCGGCCACGATCCCAAAAAGGTCTACAACGCCTACCATGCGGCCGTCTCCACTAAGGACAAACCCACCGTCATTCTGGCGCATACCATCAAGGGCTACGGCCTGGGCGAAGCCGGCGAGGGACGCAACATCACCCACCAGCAGAAGAAGCTCAACGAAAAAGAAATCCTGCACTTCCGTTCGCGTTTCGAAATTCCCATTTCGGAAGAGGACGCGCTCAACGCCTCTTTCTACCGTCCGCCCAGGGACAGCCCGGAGATGAGCTACCTGCATGAGCGGCGCCGCATCCTGGGCGGCTACATACCGACGCGCGCCACACCGGCCGGCAAGCTGCACGCCCCGCCGCTCGATTACTTCAAGGAATCGCTCGAAGGTTCGGCCGGCCGCGAAGTCTCCAGCACCATGGCCTTCGTCCGCGTGCTCACCTTGCTGATGAAGCATCAGGAACTCGGCAAGCGCGTGGTCCCCATCATCCCCGATGAGGCCCGCACCTTCGGCATGGAGTCGCTGTTCCGCCAATTCGGCATCTACGCCAGCCAGGGCCAGCTCTACAAACCGCACGATGCGGAAATGTTCCTCTACTACAAGGAATCGAAGGACGGCCAGATTCTCGAGGAAGGTATCACCGAAGCCGGCTCCATGGCGTCGTTCTCGGCCGCCGGCGCCGCTCACGTCAATTACGGGCTGGAGATGATTCCCTTCTTCATCTACTATTCGATGTTCGGCTTCCAACGCGTGGGCGACATGATCTGGGCGTTCGGCGACTCCCGCGGCAAGGGCTTCCTGTGCGGCGGCACCGCCGGACGAACCACCCTGGCCGGCGAAGGCTTGCAGCACCAGGACGGCCACAGCATCGTGCTCGCGAGCACCGTGCCCACCTGCGCCGCCTACGACCCGGCCTTCGCCTACGAAATCGCCATCATCGTGCGCGACGGCATCCGCCGCATGTATGAGGAGCAGGAGGACCGTTTCTACTACCTCACGCTCTACAACGAAAACTACCCGATGCCGCCCATGCCGGAAGGTCTCGATCCCGAAGACGTCATCCGCGGCATGTATCGCTACCGTGTGGCTTCGGGCGGCAAGGCCCAGGTGCAACTCTTCGGCAGCGGCCCCATCTTGAACGAAGCCGTGCGCGCGCAGGAGATTCTGGGCGATAGGTACGGCGTCGCCGCCGATGTATGGAGCATCACCAGCTATAACGAACTGCGGCGCGAAGCTCTCCGCGTAACGCGCTGGAACCGCCTGCACCCCGATCAGCCGGCGCAGGTCCCACACATCGTTCAGGCGCTCACCGGCGCCGAGGGCCCCATCATCGCGGCCACCGATTACATGAAAGTGGTGGCCGACCAGGTGGCGCCCTGGCTACCGGGCCGCCTGGAAGCGCTCGGCACCGACGGATTCGGGCGCAGCGACAACCGCGAGTACCTGCGAAGGCATTTCGAAGTCAACGCCGAATCCATCGCCTGCACCGCCCTTTCGCGCCTGGCGCGGGATGGCAAGTTCGACACCCGCAAAGCCTGCGCAGCTTTCGCCGAGCTGGGCGTGGACCCCGAAAAAATCGACTCCGCGAGGGCGTAGGGGCCAGCCCCCTAACGCCCCGTCACCACCATCTTCCCCACACCGTCGGCGTATCGCTCCGCAATGTGGAACGCGTCGGCAATGTGGTCGAGCGGCCGCGTATGCGTCACCAGCGGAGCGAACCATCGGGCGCGTTCGGCCAGCAGTTCCACCGCGGCGTGCGTTTCGCCGTTTGAGCGCCGCACGTTGAAAATCGCCAGCTCCTTGCGCCGCATCGGCGATACTTCGAACGGCACCAACGCATCGGAATGAATGCCGGTCAGCACCACGCGCCCGGCCCATCGCACGGCGCGAATGGCCTGGTTGGTGGTCTGCTGCTTAGCCGCGCAATCGATCGCGCAATCTACGCCTCGCCCGCCGGTCTCTGCGGTAAGCTCGCGCGCGGCCTCCCTCTCCGCCGGGTCGAGGGCCGCGTCGGCGCCCATCTGCCGCGCCATCTCGCGGCGGTGCGCCACGGGTTCCACCGCCCAAATCCGGCCGGCGCCTGCAAGCTTGAGGCAAGCGATGGTCAGCAGCCCGATGGGGCCGGCGCCAAAAACCGCCACCGTTTCTCCCGGCCGGATGGAGGCGAATTGCATGGAGTGCATCGCCACCGCCAGCGGTTCCGCCATCGACGCCAGTTCCATCGACAGGCCCGCCGGAATCGGCAGCAGGTTCGTGGCCGGCAGATTCACCAGCTCCCGGAAGAATCCCGGATGCCCCGGATTGCTCAGAAACCGGATCTGCGCGCAAACATTGTGATGCCCCGTGCGGCAGGCTTCGCAGTGATAACAGTAGAGCGCCGGTTCGAGCGCGGCGCGATCTCCCGCCGCCCATCCCGTCACGCCCGCGCCCGTCTTGACCACCGTCCCAGCCGGTTCGTGGCCCAGCACCATCGGGTACTCGCACGGCGTGTCGCCCACGGCTCCTTCGCCGTAGGAATGCAGATCGGAACCGCAGATGCCGGTGGCCTCCACGCGCACTTGAATTTCTCCCGGAGCGGGATCTTCGAGGGGCTGCTCCAGCAGGCGGAATGTGCGCAGCGCAGCCAGTTCGGCAACAAGCATGTTCGCACCATTGTAAAATAGCCGTAGATGCTCAATTTCCGCCAGTTCGAAGCCGGCCCCGATCCCTTCGGCCGAAAATTCCAGGTCATGTTCAAATGGCTGCAGACCGCCATCTCGATTCGTCACGCCGACACCGTGGATGTGAAGTTCATTCTCCAGGACGAAAGCGGCGCCCGCACGGAGAAGACCATGGCGCTTCCCCACGCCTTCCTGGTGGATTTGAGCCGCGCCACCGGCCGTAAGATGGACGATGCCTGGTGCGCCCGTATTGCGGAGCTGCACCTGCTCCGGCAGGTAGAGACGGGCGAGGACATGGAAAAGGATCTCGTCACCCTCTCCGCGGCCGAGCTTCAGGAACACGCCGCCGAAATCGCCCGCCTGGAACAAGCCAAGAGCCCCGCGAACTGAGACGTCGTCACCAGTGTCTCACTCGACGCTCTTCCATTTCCGGGATCGCACCAATCAATCGCAAGTGGCGGCCATCTTGCGCCGCCTCCCGCCGCTTGAGGGAGGGCCGCTCGTCATCGAAAGCGCGCGCGGCCTGCGCAGCCACGGCCATGCCGTTCACGCCGCCTCGTTTCTGCGCGAGCGCCGCATCGTTTTCGATTGCACCCACGCCGAGTTTCCCCGCATCTTCGTTCACGAACTGTTCCATTTCACCTGGCTGCGTGCCGGGAACCCCGCCCGCTTTGCCTGGGAGGCGTTGATACGCCGCGAACTGCGAGCTGGCGCCGGCGGCGAATTAGGCTGGTCCGCCGAGTGGAGAAAGCTGGCCCTCGCCGCCCGCGACCGCCAGTCCCGCAGCCGCCGCTGGCGCGAGTATTGTTGCGAAAGCTTCTGCGACACCGCGGCCTGGCTGTACTCCGGCGGCCCCCGCCACCCCGAGTTCACTCTCGCCGCCCGGTTTCGCGCCGCCCGCCGCGCCTGGTTTCACGAAACCTTTGCGAATGGGCGAATGCCGCTATAATTGGATCAGGAATCAATCTGTGCGCCCGTCGCGTTATTTCGTCGCCGCCCTTGCCGTCACCGCCCTGCTGGCGTTCTTTCTGCACGACCGCTCCACCGGGTCGGCGAGAGCCGCGAGCGTGAAGCCCGACAAGGATCGCCGCGACGCCCCCGATTTCGCCCTGAAGGATGCCGACGGCAAGACCGTCCACCTCTCCGATTACAAAGGCAAAGTCGTGCTGCTGGATTTCTGGGCCACCTGGTGCGGCCCCTGCCGCATTGAGATCCCGTGGTTTATGGAGATGGAGCGCCAGAATAAGGACAAGGGTTTCGAAGTGCTCGGCGTGGCCATGGACGACGAGGGCTGGGAAGCCGTCAAGCCATTCCTCACGGATTTGAAAGTGAATTACCGGGTGGTGATCGGCAACGACGATACTGCCCGGAAGTACGGCGGCGTGGACGCGCTGCCGACCACCTTCCTGATCGATCGGGAGGGGAAAGTTGCCGCGATCCACGTTGGGCTCGCGGACAGGAGGGATTTCGAAGATGGTGTTCAGGAACTCTTGCAGCCGCCTGCAGGTGCTGGCCGTACTGCTGTGCCTGCCGGCGCTGTGGCCGCAATCGCCCACTAACGAGCGCCTCACCGTGGGGCAACCCCAAAAAGTTGCCGGCAAGCGCAATGCAACGGTCCACACCAAGGTCCCGATTGCCATTCTGGCCGGTTACCACGTGAACAGCAACACGCCCAGCGAGGACTATCTGATTCCGCTTTCGCTGACGTGGTCCGCGCCCGGCGCGCTCGAAGGCGGCCAGGTCACCTACCCGAAACCCACGCTCGAAAAATACGAGTTCGCCGAGAAGCCGCTTTCGGTTTACACCGGCAACTTCGACCTCAGCGTCAGCTTCAAGGTTTCCTCGACCGCGGCGGCCGGCCCCGGCGTGGCCGTCGGCAAGCTGCGTTATCAGGCCTGCAACGACAGGTCGTGTTTCCAGCCGAAAACCGTGGATGTGTCGGTACCCTACTCGGTGCAGTAAGCGCTACTTCGCCTTCAGAAACTGTCCGATGGAGCGCGTGGCCTGACGGATGCGCTGCTCGTTTTCGATCAGCGCGAACCGCACGTGGCCTTCTCCCAGCGGTCCGAATCCGATGCCCGGCGAAACCGCCACCTGCGCATGCTCCAGCAACTGCTTGGCGAATTCCAGCGAGCCGGCCTCGCGAAAACGCTCCGGGACCGGCGCCCATAGGAACATCGTGCCGCGCGGTTTCTCCACTGGCCAACCCGCGCGCTTGAGCCCGGTAGCCAGCGCGTCGCGCCTCTTCTGATAAACCGCGCAAATCTTTCGCGTGTCTTCTTCGCACTCGCGCAGCGCGATGATGGACGCGATCTGGATGGGCTGAAACACCCCGTAGTCCAGGTAGCTCTTGATGCGCGCCAGGGCCGCGATCATGCGCGCGTTCCCCACGCAGAAGCCCACCCGCCAACCCGCCATGTTGTAACTCTTGGAGAGCGAAAAAATCTCCACCGCCACTTCGCTGGCGCCTTCCACTTGCAGGATGCTGGGGGGCTTGTAGCCGTCGAAACCCAGATCCGCGTAAGCGAAATCGTGCACGATCATGGTGCCATACCGCCGCGCCAGCGCCACAATCTCGCGGAAGTAATCCAGATCCACGCACGTGGTGGTGGGGTTGTGCGGGAACGAAATCAACAGCATCTTGGGCGGGGGCGCCGACATCCGGTAGAGAGCTTCGAGCCGCGCCAGGAAAGTGGCCGCATCCGGCATCGGCAGCATGCACGCCCGTCCTTCCGCCATGAGGACGCCGTATTGATGGATGGGATAGGCCGGGTTCGGCGAGACCACCGTATCGCCGGGACCCACCGTGGCGAACATCAGGTGCGCCAGCGCGTCCTTGGCGCCGATGGTGACGATGGCCTCTTTTTCGGGGTCAAGCGTGACGCCGTAGTTGGCCAGGTACCGCCGCGCAATCTCTTCCCTCAGCCGCGGAATTCCGCGCGACTGCGAGTAGCGGTGGTTGCGCGGATTGCGCGCCGCTTCAATCAGCTTATTGACGACGATGCGCGGCGTAGCGCCGTCCGGATTCCCCATCCCCAGGTCGATGACATCGATCTGCGCCGCCCGCGCCGTGGCCCGCATTTCATTAATGACGGCAAAGACATACGGCGGCAGCTTCCGGATGCGATAAAACTCCGATGATTCCGTGGACATTGTGTCCATTCTACGACGCGCGCCAGGGATATCCAGCCCCCCCGGACGGTGGTGGCTGGCTGAAAGGGGGATTGCCCGTAGAAGGGACTAGTACCGCGCGTCGGATCACTTGCGAGCAGTACCAAAACGCTCCTTTCTTGCCTTGACGGTGCGTAACCTCACGCTCATACTATGGGAGCGCCCGTTGTACCGGGCAGCACATTTTTTTTGATCCCGGAGGAACAATGATTCAGACGACAACTTTCAAGCGCAGTGTTTTGTGGGCGCTTGCGATCTTCATGCTGAGCGCTGGAACCACCTTGCACGCTGGACTTCTGTACACCCAGCCGTTTGACGGAACCGGCACTGCTTTCGCATCCCAAAACGACACCAACACTGGCGGCTCTGGAAATTTCGCAACAATGTACGATAACTTCACCCTCGCGAGCAACTCCAACCTCACTGGTGTGCAGTTTACCGGAGAATACTTTGGCCCGCCCGGGCCAGAGACAATCACCGCCTGGACTCTCACCTTCTACAACGACGCTGCGGGCATACCCGGTGCCCCCATTGCGTCCGGTTTCTTTCTCGGTAACGGGGGTGAAACATTCCTCGGAACCTTTGGTGGCCTCACGACCAACACGTACGAGCTTGATTTTGGGGCATTTCCAGTTCTCGCCGGCACATACTGGTTGAGCGTCGTGCCGGACTTGGGCTTCCCGCCCCAGTGGGGATGGAGCACCGCGACGGGCGGAGACGGAGGTGCTTACCAGTGTTTCGAGGGGACTTGCGCTCCTTCCCCAGGGGTCGACATGGCTTTTAACATTCTGGGCGACGCATCGGTCCCTGAACCGGTCAGCATGACGCTGGTCGGGGCCGGACTCGCACTTCTGGCTTTTGGCGCGCGCCGTCGCAAGACTGCCGCATAACTGGATGTGCTTTGGGCCGGGCCACTTGGCTCGGCCCAAGGCCAGACAAACTCTTCCCCTCCACTCCACTCGGTTTATCCCCTCCATAACAATTCAAATAAGCTGCCCCATTTTTCGGGCAGCGGTTCGGCGGCCCCGAACCTGAGGACGGCTCCCGTAGGCCACCGCGCGCTATTCTGCCTGAACTGTTCGGGGCGATATCTGTTGAGAAAAGGTTGGCGTCCCCAGGGGGATTCGAACCCCCGTTACCGCCGTGAAAGGGCGATGTCCTAGGCCGGGCTAGACGATAGGGACTTTCTGCAAGAAGGAAAGGTGAACTCTTCTACTGTAGCTTTCAGAGTGCCTTACCGTCAACTTCAGGCCCGTACCCAACCGGGCAAGATGCGGCACGAGGGCGACCCCTTAGAAACGGTTTTCGCGCTCGTTCACTTGTGCGATGTCCGCGGTGGTTTCGGTGGCGCGCCGGGCGGCCACCGCTTCCACCGCCGCGCTCAGCGCCAACAGGCTGGCCCGAAAGGCGATCTCATCGGTCGCCGGGATGGTTTTCGAAAGCTTCTCGCTGGAGCCGTTTGTCTCATTCATCAATGACACCATCTCCGCCAGGCGGCATAAGTTGTCTCCCTTCCAATGACTTCAGGCGTCCAGGGCGCAGGCTGGCGCGTCGCCCGGGTGCAACATCACGTGAGAAGAACGACCGCTTGGCGCCAGGCAGATCTTGACCTGCAGCGTCTCATCCTCCCAGTGGAACTTCACGACGATCCACTCACTGCTGCCGGCGCTCTTGGTCTTGAAGTTTCGCCCGAAAACAACCGTCGGAATGCTCAGGCCGAGCGGACCCAGGTGCGTTTCCATATCGGTCTTGACACTTCCGATAATCATGTTGGTCAACTCGGCGACTGCGTCCAGCACTTCCTCGTTGACGGACGTGGATTCGCACATCAGCATAGCGGCGCAGATGCGACATGCCAGCACCGGGGAACATCTCAAGCTCCCGGTCCCCGCCCAGTCGCCAGCCAGGCCGATGAAAGACACGACGCCGTCGTTGGCTTCCTGCGTGCGATCCTCGGCCGTAATCTCGCCGCGCACAATTTCGACACCCAGCATGGTCGAAAAAACCTGGGCCGTGGCGTGGCTCAGGGACTCCACCAGTATCGGTTGCAAGTTCATAACCGCACCGCCGACTCCAGAATCCCCGCCAGCTTCTCCTTGATTTGATCGGCCGTGAAAGGCTTGCGCACGTAACCGGCCGCCCCCAGTTTGACCGCTTCGCTCACCTTGGTTTCGCCGCCTTCGGTCGTGATCATGACCACCGGCACCTGGCGCCATTGAGCGGATGCCTTGACCGATGCCAGGAATTGCAATCCGTCCATTTTGGGCATGTTGATGTCGGTGAGAACCAGATCCACCTTGTGGGCGTTCATGACCTCCAGGGCTTCCTGTCCGTCACCCGCTTCATGGATCGTGCGAATTGCCATGCCGGTTTGCCGGAGCACGCGCTGCAGGATCTTGCGGATCGCGGCAGAGTCATCCACTACCAAGACGTCGGATTCCATTCGGCTCCTTACACTGTTATTCATCGGAACAAAGGCCGGCTTTCATTAGCGCCGGGGCGGAGATTCTGTGGGGAAGGCCGCCCGCACCGCGGCCGCGCTGGAATTTGTGCCGGGGGCTAAGGTTTGGCTCAAAAAGGTCGATATGAGGTCCAGGAGCGTGGAATTTGAACCGGGAACTGTCTCAACAGGAGATCGATGCCGTCTTCTCCAACATGGCCGAGCGCAAACGCGATTCCCCGGCCGTCCGCTTCGACTTTCGCCGCCCCGACCGCATTCCCAAATCCCAGGTCCGCGCCATCCACCTGCTCCACGACACCTTCGTCCGCAACCTGGTCTCCAGCCTCTCCGCCTATCTCCGCTCCTATCTCACCGTCAACCTCGTCAGCGTCGAACAACTCTCTTACGCCGAATTCCTCGACGGCCTTCCGTCCCCCACCTGCATCGTCTCGCTGGGCCTCAGCCCTTACGATGGCAACGGCGTCCTCGAATTGAACCCCTCCCTGGTCTTTCCCATCCTCGAAATGCTCCTGGGCGGCACCGGCAAGACCTCCACCACCATCCAACGCGAAATCACCGAAATCGAACAGAAACTCCTCGACGGCCTCTTCCGCATCATCCTGCATGACCTGCGGGAAGCTTGGAAAGGCGTCACCGCCGTCGATTTCACCATCGAATCCATGGAAACCGAGCCGCAGTTGCTCCACCAACTGGCTCCCAATGAAGCGGTCGTAGCGGTGGGCGTGGAAGTCCGCATCGGAGAAACCGTCGGCATGATGAATATCGCCATGCCCTCCATCGTGATTAAGATGATGCGGCAGAAGTTCGACCAGCAGTGGTCCGTCCGCAAGACTCACGCCAGCGTCACCGAGCAACTTCGCGTCCTCGCAGTGCTGCGCGAAGGCGCGCTCAATCTCGAAGCCCGCCTGGAAGGCCCCACTCTCGCGGTTCGCGACCTGCTCGCACTGACCGAAGGCCACCTGCTCACCTTCGACTATCCCGTGGACCGCTCGGTGGAATTACTGGTCAACGATACCCACCGGTTTTCCGCTCAGGTGGTCGGAGCCGGACGAAAGAGGGCCTGCCAGGTCGATCAGATCCGTCCCGTCCCGGCTCAGGGCAAAACCAGCGAGGAGGTCCCCTCGGAATCCCCGCCCGACCCGGAAGGGTAGAGCCACCGCAGGGCGTGCAGAAAGGCGCGGCCCCGCCGCCGGCCGTTGTTGCGGTCCAGTTCGAAGTGCTGCAGAAACACCAGCACACTAAGCACCGCCGAATCGCGCGTCCGCGTCATGCCCAGGCGCTCGGTCTCCTCCCGCCGAAACTCCTCCGCCGCATCCAGAACAGCTCGCGCCAGCCCGGCCGCCAACGGATTCTCGGGGAGGCTTTCGTAATAGAGACCGCTTTCGCGTGTCCGGTACGTGCGAATGGCCGCGTCCAGCGCTTCGCGCGCATCGTAGTCCACTACCGCCGGCGATGCCTCCGCGGCCTTCACCAGCGCGTCCGCCAGGTGGAGCACCAGCCCCTCGTTCTCCGCCACCAGTTCTTCGGTCACGCGGACATCCTGATTGGGAATCGCCGCGGCATCCACCGGAACGGCCTTGTCGTGTTTGCGCGCCTCCAGCAGGAACTCGCAATCCGGCGGGCAGTCCACCGTCATCTCGCGTTCCGTTCCGCAGCACGTAGTGCAAATCTCACCCCGGACTCCGGGACAATAGCGCCGCGGCCGGCGCGTCTCGCACAAGGCGCAGGCCATTCCCCTAGTATAAAGGTTGGAGACTCTTCAACCGATGAGCCGTACCGATCTCTTCTTCAAGGTCGAAGTGGAACACGATCCCGCCGAAAACCCCGAGCACATCGGCGACGAAATCCGCCGCCACGTCCTGAAGCTTTACGGCGTGCGTGAAGTCGAGCTGTCCAACGTCACGACGCAGCCGGAGTAACGGGAGATAGAAGTCGAGGAAGTCGGGAGTCAGAATGCGCCGCAGGCGCTTCCTTCATTCTGACTCCTCACTTCTGGCTTCTCACTCCCATATCCCGAAGGGATATCACGGACGCAGCCCTTGCTCCCCCAGCATGGCTTCGTACGTCCGGCGGAAGAACCCATCCGTCATCCCCGCAATGTAATCGCAAGTCACGCGATGCGGCGGCTGGTTTTCGCTCTGCTCGCGATACCCCTGCGGAAGCCGCTCCGGATGATCCAGGAAAAACTGAAACAGTTCTTCGATCATGGCCATCGACCGGCTTCGGTCTTCCCCCACTGCGTGCGAGGCGTAGACCCTGCGGAAGAGGAATTGCTTCAGTTCGCGGCTGGTGCGGGTGCCTTCCGCCGTGAAGGCCGCCAGGCGGTGGGGCACCGTGCGCACCTCATCGGCCGATCCGGCGCCCGATTCCCGCGCGCGCTCCACCGTGCCTTCAATCAACCCCGAGACCAGGGCGTCGATCAAATGGCGCAGCGCTTCGTAAAACCGCTCCCGCGGCGTCGCGCCCGGGAACTGCATCTCGATGGCTTCGTGAATCTCGCGGTATTGCGGGACGCAACCGGCCACATCCTCGCTGCTGAGCATGCCCGCCGAAAAAGCGTCGTCCAAATCCGCCGTATTGTACGCCACCTCGTCGGCCAGGTCGATTAATTGCGCTTCGAGCAGCGGACGCAGCCCGGGCAGATAGGCGTCCAGTTCGGGCCGCTCGCCGGGCGCGAAATCCCGCGAGTGCTTCACCACACCCTCGCGCACTTCAAACGTCAGGTTCAGCCCCGGGAAGCGGGCATACCGCTGCTCGAAGCTTTCCACAATGCGGAGAGCGTGCAGGTTGTGGTCGAACCGTTCGCCGAAGCGCTGCATCTGCCGGTTCAGAGCCTCTTCGCCGGCGTGCGCGAAGGGCGGGTGGCCGATGTCGTGGGCCAGCGCCAGCGCTTCGGTCAGATCCTCATCCAAGCCCAGCACTGAGGCCAGCGTGCGCGCGATCTGGGCCACTTCGATGGTGTGCGTCAGCCGGTTGCGGAAATGGTCGGAGAGCCCCTGCGTGAAGACCTGCGTCTTGGCTTCCAGGCGGCGGAAAGCCCGCGAATGCACCACCCGGTCGCGGTCGCGCTGAAAAGCATTGCGGTAAGGATGCGCCGGCTCCGGATACACCCGCCCCCGGCTTCGTTCCACCGGGAACCGCAGGCGTGCCAGCATGATCGGACGCCGCCCTATTCCGGCGGCATTTGGGAGTAGAGTTCCTGCGCCATGGAAGCCGCCGGACCTCTGCCGCCCTTGATCGGACTGAGCAGTTTACGCGCCTCGGCCGGATTCTTCTCCGCCAAGTGCCGCGCCAGAGTGATGGTCGCGTCGTCTTGCGAGACGAAAACCGTCGGATGCGCGATCAGGTCGCGCAGGGTTTTCTCGGCCTGATCCGTACGGCCATCGGCGTAGTAAAGGTCAGACAGCGACAACTTCGCCAGAGAGGCGTAGTTGGCACTGGCATGGTCGGCCACTTGCAAGAAAAACTTCTCGGCTTCGGCCAGCTTCCCCTGGTCGGCGCGGATCGCGCCGATGTAGTAGACGGCGATATTGCCCTCGTCCGTGCCCGAGTACTTGCTGGCAAGGTCGCCGAAAGCTTTGAGGGACGCCTGGTCCTTAGAGTCCTGGGTGGGGAAACTGTGCGGGTCGCCGGCTTGCGCTACGGTCGATTCCTGGAGCGCGATCGCCAGCGTCAATGCTTCCTCCCGCGCCGTGCGCTGATGCCGGGAATACACGCTGAACCCCACGATCAGCAGCACGACCGCCACGGCGATGGCGCCATAGCGGACGACATCCTTCTGGTGCTCTTCGAAAAACGTTACGGTTAGCCCGACTTCCTGGGCAAACTTGTCGGACTTCAGCTCTTTACGGGTGATTCTAGCCACGAAAACCTCAGATGTAATAGGAACTTATATCCTATCACGGCCTGCCGCTCATCTGCTGTCGCCCGCGCTTGCTATGCTGGTTTTCAATGCACCTCAAAATCCTGGGACATCCCGTTTTCACCAATCTCAACTTCCACATGCCGATGATCGTGGACCTCTCGCATCCGCTGATCATGCTGCAGGGTGAGAACGGCAGCGGAAAATCCACCCTCCTCCATTCCATTTATTACGCCCTCCGCGGCGAGAAGGTGGAGGGCTACATCTACCGGCTGGAGCCGGGCGGCGTCAAAACCGAATCCGCCTATCTGTTCGACGCCGAACAGCACAACCCGCGCCACCAGCTCGACTTCTTCCGCGACCAGCCCCAGATGCTCGAATTCCTCCAGACGGCCAGCCACGGCCAGGTGATGCTGGCGCTCTTTCGAGAAAGCTTCCCCAAGCTTCCGGAAGGCACCGTCCTGCTGCTCGACGAGCCCGAAATGGCGCTCTCGGTCTCCAACCAGCACCGCATCCTTAAGATGCTCCAGGAACTGGTCGATCAGAAGCGCTTCCGCATCATCTGCGCCACTCACTCGCCGGTTCTGATTGAGGCCTCCGAAACCTACGTCATCAACCTCGACCGGCACATCAACAAGAACGTGATGACCACCGATATGGGGATTCAGGGCGCGAGCACAATTAATTAGATGATGACCTGCTGCCCGCAATTCGAACGCCTGATGGACCGCGATCTGGCGCGCCACGCGCAGCCCTATCAACTCTCGAACGGCACCATCATCACCGAAATCGACACCGAATACTTCCTGGTCTTCGGTGAGGAACGCCACCAGTATGTCGGGCTGAACTACTGCCCGTTCTGCGGCCGCATTCTCTCGCGGGAACTCTGGAACCTCGAAAAGAAGAAGTAGCATGGCCGGGAAACCTGTGCGCATCCTCGCGATTGAGTCCTCGTGCGACGAAACCGCCGCAGCGGTAGTGGAAGACGGCGAGACGGTCCTCTCTTCGGTGGTCGCTTCGCAGCTCATCACACACGGCAAATACGGCGGCGTGGTCCCCGAACTGGCCTCGCGCGAGCACCTGCGGGCGATTGTTCCCGTGGTCCGCGAGGCGCTGGAGATTGCGCACACCACGCTGGGTTCGGTGGACGCGATTGCCGTCACGGTGGGCCCCGGCCTTGTCGGCTCGCTTCTGGTGGGCCTCACGTACGCCAAATCCCTGAGCTTCGCCAGCGGCAGGCCGCTGATCGCGGTGAATCACATTGAGGGCCACATCCACTCCGTGATCCTGGAAGCCCGGCGCGTCTCCACGCCGGTCGCACTGCCGGCGCTCGCGCTGGTGGTGAGCGGCGGCCACACGCATTTGTTCGAAGTCCGCGAAAACTTTGCGTACCGCCTGCTTGGCAAGACCCGCGACGACGCGGCGGGCGAGGCCTTCGACAAGGTGGCGAAGCTGCTCGGCTTCGGCTATCCCGGCGGCCCCATCATCGACAGCCTGGCGCCGCACGGAGACGCTTCCGCAGTTCGTTTCACCTTCGCCAGGATGAAAGGCAACGCGCTCGATTTCAGTTTCAGCGGGCTGAAGACGGCCGTGCTCCGCTGGGTGGAAGCGCGGCCGATGGAGGCGGAAATCGCCGTCCGCCGCGCGTTCCTGCGCCAACATCCGCAACCCTCCACAGAGGAATGGCTGGCCCTCACCCCGCCGCCCACGCTTGGTCTGCTGGCATCTTTTCAGCGCGCCGTGATTACGGAGCTGCTGACGCGCGCTGCGGCGGCGGCCGAGTCCTTCAGGGCGCACGCGCTGATTATCGCCGGCGGAGTAGCCTGCAATACGGGCCTGCGGGCCGCGGCGAAACTGGCCCACCTGCCGTATCCGGTCTACTTCCCATCGCCCGGCCTCTCGACCGACAACGCCGCCATGATCGGTGCGGCAGCCTTCCCCAAACTGGCCCGGGGGGAATTCGCCGCGCTGGATATTGCGGCCCAAGCCAATCTCACGCTGGCGTGAGGCCGCGGCAACAGGCCGCGGCAACACCCCCAAGGACCGGCAAGATTGTGATATCTTTTGCGTTACTGCAAACCCGAGGAACGCGCCACTATGAGCCTGTTTGAGAAGAAATCGCTCGAAAGAATTCTCGCCGAATCCGAAGACAGTAAGCACCACCTCAAGAGAACTCTGGGACCTTTCAACCTGGTGGCCCTGGGCATCGGGGCCATTATTGGCGCGGGCCTCTTCTCGCTGACCGGCATCGCTGCAGCCGATCATGCCGGCCCCGCCGTGGTGCTCTCCTTCGTGGTGGCGGCCATCGGCTGCGCCTTTGCCGGCATGTGCTACAGCGAATTCTCCACCATGATCCCCATCGCGGGGAGCGCATATACCTACGCCTACGCCACCATGGGCGAGTTGCTGGCCTGGATCATCGGCTGGGACCTGGTGCTGGAATACGCGGTGGGCGCGGCCACCGTCTCGGTCAGTTGGTCGAGCTACGTCGCGAAGCTCTTCCACATGTACGGCATCGAACTCCCGCCGAGCCTGATCCACTGCCCTTGGGACACGACGCCGGGGCTGATCAATCTGCCGGCCGTGCTGGTGGTGCTGGGCATCTCCACTCTGCTGATCGTGGGCATCTCCGAATCGGCGCGCGTCAACGCCGTCATCGTGGTGCTCAAAGTGACGATTGTGATCATCGTGATCTCGATCGGTTTCGGGCTGGTCCACCCGGAAAACTACAAGCCGTTCATTCCGCCCAACACCGGCACTTTCGGCGAATTCGGCATCAGCGGCATCATGCGCGCGGCCGCGGTGATTTTTTTCGCCTACATCGGGTTCGACGCGGTTTCGACAGCCGCGCAGGAAGCCCGGAAGCCGCAGCGCGATATGCCCATCGGGATCATCGGTTCGCTGGTGGTCTGCACGATCCTCTATATCCTGTTCGCGCGCGTGCTCACCGGCATGGTGCCCTACCGCACGTTCCACGGCGATGCCTCTCCGGCCGCCACGGTCATCACGCTGTTCCCCTACAAGTGGCTGCAGCTCTCCATCGTCACCGGCATCATCGCGGGCTACACATCGGTGATCCTGGTGATGCTGCTCGGCCAATCCCGCGTGTTCTATTCCATGTCGCGCGACGGGCTGTTGCCGGCGCTGTTCTCCGATATCCACGCGAAGTTTCAGACGCCGTATCGCTGCAACCTGATCTTCATGGTTTTCGTGTCGCTGTTCTCCGGGTTCCTGCCGATTTCGAGCCTCGGCCACATGACCAGCATCGGCACCCTGCTGGCGTTCGTGATCGTCTGCGTCGGGGTGATCGTGATGCGCAAGACCAATCCCCATGCGCCGCGGCCTTACCGGACTCCGCTGGTGCCGCTGGTGCCGATTTTGGGCGTGCTGGTCTGTCTCGCCATGATGGTTTCGCTCGATCTGATCACCTGGGCCCGCCTGATCGTCTGGCTGGCGATCGGGCTGCTCGTGTATTTCGGATATGGACGCGCTCACAGCCACCTGCGGAGAGACAAGGCGGCAGGACGCTAAATGAAACTGTTGCTCGTTTTCGCGATCACGCTTGCGGCGGTTCGCGCCCAACAGCCGCAGAATCCTTCGCCCATGGTGGAGCACACGCGGGCGCACCTGCGCCTGGCGGAGCAGCCATCGCCGCCGGGGCGCCGCGAGAAGCTCGACGTGGGAACGCTGTTCCTGCCCGCCGGGCTGAAGAACGGCGGGCCCATCCTCTTCTTCTTTCACGGGGACACCTGGGTCCCGGAAGTGGCGGCGGCGCGCAACGGAACGGCCGCCGTGAGCGTGCAGGTTGGCACTGGCTCGGCGGTCTATGCGCGCCTGTTCGAGGATCCGCAGCGTTTCCTCAAGCTGCTGACGGAGGCCGAATCGAAAGCCGGGATGAAGTTCGGCCGCGTGATGATCGGCGGTTGGAGCGCCGGATGCGGGGCGGTGCGGCAGATCGTCAAGACACCCGCATCCTACGCGCGGGTGAACGGCGCGCTGCTGATCGACGGCATCCATACCGACTACGCCGAGGGAAAGCCGGGGCCGCTCGAATCGCAACTCGATCCGGCCAATCTCGAAGTCTGGATGCCGCTGTTGCGGGACGCTGTGGCCGGCCGCAAACGCGTGATCATTACCCACTCTGAAATCTTCCCGGGCACGTACGCCTCCACAACCGAGACGGCCGACGCGCTGCTGAAGATGCTGGGGGTGCCCCGGCGGGCGGTGCTCAAGTGGGGGCCGATGGGGCTGCAACAACTGAGCGAAGCTTCGGCCGGCCGGTTTCTGCTGCTGGGCTTCGCGGGCAACTCCGCGCCAGACCACGTGGATCAACTGCACGCGCTTCCGGTTTTTCTGAAATGGCTGCGCTGATGCCATACTGGAATTTCCCCCATGTTTTCGTATTCGCAGAACGACCTCTATTGCGAACAGGTCCCACTAGCCGACCTGGCCGCGCGCACCGGCACGCCGGTCTACGTTTACTCCAGCCAGACCCTGCTCGACAACTATCGGGCCTACGATGAAGCCTTCGGCGACCTGCCGCACACCGTCTGCTACGCGGTGAAGGCCAACTCTTCCCTGGGAGTGCTGGCGCTGCTCGCCAAGGCCGGCGCGGGTTTCGACATCGTTTCGGGCGGCGAACTTTTCCGCGTGCTCCGGGCCGGCGGCGATCCGGCCAAGGTGGTTTTCTCGGGCGTCGGCAAGACTGCGGCGGAGGTGGAGTACGCCCTCTCGAACGGCATCCACAGCTTCAATTGCGAGTCCGAAGCGGAACTGGCGCTGATCGACGCGCTGGCGGGGCGGCTTGGCGTGAAGGCCGGCTTTTCCATCCGCGTGAACCCGGACGTGGACGCCGCCACGCATCCTTATATCTCTACCGGGCTGAGCCAGCACAAATTCGGCATCGCCATGGCGGACGCCGCGGCGGTTTACGAACGGGCGCGCCGCCTGCCGAATCTTTCCGCCGAAGGCGTGAGCTGCCACATCGGCTCGCAGATGCTCGACCCGGCGCCGATTCTGGAAGCGGTGGACCGCGTGCTGGCGATGGCCGCAGCGCTCGGCGCGCAGGGCGACCACATCCGCCACGTGGATCTGGGCGGCGGCCTGGGCGTAGCTTACCAACCCGGCGAGAAGACTCCCGCAATCGGCAGCTTCATCGAGAGCTTGAAAGCGCGCCTGCGGCGAAGCGGACTGGCGGTGATGGTGGAACCTGGGCGATCCATCGCCGCGCCGGCGGGCGTCCTGCTCACGCGGGTACTCTACCGCAAGAAAAACGGCACGAAGGAGTTCGTGATTGTGGATGCCGCCATGAACGATCTGATCCGGCCGGCGCTCTACAAGGCGCACCACGAAGTGATTCCCGTGCGGCGCAACACGCTGCCGCCAATCACCGCCGACGTGGTGGGCCCGGTGTGCGAAACCGGCGACTTTCTGGCGCGCGACCGCCACATGGCCAACGTGATGCCCGGCGATTTCCTGGCGGTCTGTACCGCCGGCGCGTACGGCTTTGTGCAGTCCTCGAATTACAACTCGCGCCCGCGGGCGCCGGAAGTACTGGTGGAAGGCGCGGCGTGGCGGGTGATCAGGCAGCGGGAGACGTACGAGGACTTAGTGAAAGCGGAGACGCGATAGCGCGCACGCATGACTTATGAAGCTACACACCTATCTCAATTGCCGATGGCGGAGACCAGACACCATGCCCGTGCCGGTCAGTGGGACAGACGATCGCCGTCCGTCGTCACTCGGGCTACTATAACTCGCCTTGCTGGACCGTATTCCGCAACGCGCCGATGCCGTCGATGCGGATTTCGATCTCGTCGCCGGGCCACAACGTGAATGTATCGGGAGGCACGATGCCGGTGCCGGTGAGCAGGAAGCAGCCGTTGGGAAAGGAATTCTCGCGGTAGAGGTAATCGACCAGTTCGGCCGGGTGGCGCTTCATGGCGGCTAGGGTGGTCGCGTCGGCGAAGACCAGGGCGCCGTGGCGGCTGATCTCCAGGCGGATGCCGGTAGAAGGCGGCAGCGGCTCCGGGGTGATGAGGATGCCCGGACCGAGCGCGCAAGAGCGATGGTAGACCTTGGCCTGCGGCAAGTAGAGTGGATTCTCCCCTTCGATATCGCGAGAGCTCATATCGTTGCCGATGGTATAGCCGAGGATGCGTCCGGCGGGCGAGACCAGCAAGGTCAACTCAGGCTCCGGCACATTCCAGGCGGAATCGGAGCGGATGCGCACGGCTTCGCCGGGCCCGGCGACGCGGTGCGGCGTAGCCTTGAAGAAGAGCTCGGGGCGCTGCGCCTGGTAGACGCGATCGTAGAAGCTTTTTCCTCCGGCAGCTTCCGATTCGGCCATGCGGGCGGTGCGGCTGCGGTAATAGGTAACGCCCGCGGCCCAGACCTCCTGCTGCTCGATGGGCGCAAGCAAGGGGCCGGAGCCGCTCGAGGGCGCTCCTTCGACGTGGGCCAGGTATTCGTAGAGATCCTCGCGAGTGGTGAGCGGTTGCTGCGGCAGGCGCACGCGGCCGTTGCCGGTTTCGAGCTCCCATCCCGCGGCTGTCCGGTAAATGAGCATGTGATTATTCCAGGCGTTTCAGAATGGCGTCGACATCGAAGACGCAACCGCCCCAGGTTCCGCCGCTCACTTCCTGCAAGGCGGCCCAGAGGCGCGTGGCGGCGGGCAGCGCGGGATCGGGGGCAAGATGCGGATGGGGCGAACGCGTGGCAAGTGTGTAGTCGCCGTCTTCAATGCTGCCGTGAACGAGGAGATTCACTGTGCCTTCGAGACGCGCGCGGTCGATGACGATTTCGATCTGGTCACCTTCGCGCACTTTGCCGAGGGGGCCGCCGGCCAGGGCTTCGGGAGTGATGTGGCCAATGCAGGCGCCGGTAGACACACCGCTGAAACGGGCGTCGGTGAGGACGGCGATTTCCTTGCCGAAAGTGAGATAGCGGAGCGCGGCGGTGATTTCGAAAATCTCTTCCATGCCGGAGCCCATGGGGCCGCGGCCCATTAAGA
Source organism: Bryobacterales bacterium (assembly GCA_003152325.1). GTDB lineage: Bacteria > Acidobacteriota > Terriglobia > Bryobacterales > Bryobacteraceae > PALSA-129. The sequence continues at coordinate 34,031 of PLZX01000311.1, forward strand.
CGATGATGTCGCCGGGATGGATGGCGCCGCTCTTGATGGCGGCGATGGCGGCCTTCTCGGTGACGAAGACGCGCGCGGGGCCGGTCTTGCGGTAGACGCCGTCGGGCGAGACAACGGAGGGATCGATAGCCGTGCTCTTGATGACGGAGCCGCCGGGGACGAGGTTGCCGGTGGGGAAGGTGACGGTGGAGGTGAGGCCGCTCGCGCGGGCACGGTCCGGGTCCATGATGACGTCATCGGGATCGACGCCATCGTTTTCGAGCAGGACGCGGCGCAGGGCGGCACGGCGTTCGGACTGCTCCCACCAATCGAGAATGGCATCCAGCTTTTCGCCGGTGATGGTGAGGGCATCGGTTTCGAGCAGGCCGGCGCGGCGCAGATGGAGCATGACTTCGGGCACTCCGCCGGCGAGAAAAACCTGGACCGTGGGATGCATCTTAGGACCGTTGGGGAGGGCATCGACGAGCCGGGGGACCTGGCGGTTGACGCGCGTCCAGTCATCGACGGTGGGGCGGCGCAGGCCGGCGGCGTGGGCGATGGCGGGGATGTGGAGGATGAGGTTGGTGGATCCGCCGAAGGCCGCGTAGACGACCATGGCGTTGCGCATGGAGGCGTCGGTGAGGATATCGCGCATGGCGAGCGAGCGGGCATGGAGCGAGAGCGCGGCGCGGGCGGAACGGCGGGCCATATCGATCCAGATGGGGTGTCCGGAAGGCGAGAGCGCGGAGTGGGCGAGCGACATGCCGAGGGCTTCGCCGACCACCTGGGAAGTGGCGGCCGTGCCGAGGAACTGGCAGCCTCCTCCGGGAGTGGCGCAGGCGCGGCAGAGCATTTGGGCGGCGGCTTCGAGCGAGAGTTGCCCGTGAGCGAAGCGCGCGCCGGAGGATTGAACTTTACCGGCGTCTTCGCCTTCTTCGGCTAGTAGGGACACGCCGCCGGGGACCAGGACGCACGGCAGCGAGGGCGCACCGGCCAGCGCCATCATCATGGCGGGCAGGCCTTTGTCGCAGGTGGCGACGCCGAGCACGCCGCTCGCGGTGGGCAAAGAACGGATGAGGCGGCCGAAGACACTGGCGGCGTCGTTGCGGTAGGCCAGCGAATCGAACATGCCGGTGGTGCCCTGGGTGCGGCCGTCGCAAGGGTCGGTGCAGTAGGCGGCGAAGGGGATGGCGCCGAGCGACTTCAACTCCTTGGCGGCGGCATCCATGAGCAGGCCGACTTCCCAGTGTCCGGTGTGATAGCCCAGCGCGACGGGGGAGCCATCGGCCGCGCGGATGCCGCCGTGGGTGCTGAGAATGAGGAACTCGGGAGCGCCGAGCGCGGCGGGGTCCCAGCCCATTCCGGCATCCTGGCTCCAGCCGAAGAGGTCGCCGGAAGGCCGTTTGAGGAGCATCTCCGGGGTGAGGGGCAGCGAGCCGCGGGGGCCTGGCGCTTTGCTGCGGACCTGGTAGAGCGAAGGGTCTCCGGAATCGAGCAGTTGCGCAAGGGAGATGGCCATGATGGAGATCCGTTTGGATTCCCATTAAAGCAGATTGCGGCGGGAGACGGAACGAAGCCAATTTTAGGGCGAGTGGGTCCGATCCCGGGCTCGGGGAAACCTGCTATACTCAATGTGTCTTTGATCGTCCCGCTACAGCTTGGTTGGTATCCACTTCTGCCTTGGCTCTCGCCCGAACTATCAAAACAAAGGAAAATTAAATGAAGAACCTTTTCGTAGGCAATCTGGATTTTGCCGCAACCGAATCGTCCATCCGTTCGCTCTTTGAGCAGTACGGGACTGTGGATCGCGTTAACGTAGTAACCGACCGCGAAACGGGCCGCGCGCGCGGCTTTGCGTTCGTGGAAATGTCGGACTCCGCCGAGGCCGACAAGGCAATCGCGGCTTTGAACGGCACCGATATGAATGGCCGCGCCCTCAATGTGAATGAAGCGCGACCGAAGACCGACAGCGGCCGATCGGGCGGCGGCGGGAGACCGGGCGGCGGCGGCGCTGGCGGTGGACGGCAGCGTCGCGAACCGCGTTGGTAATAAACTGAAGAATTGGGAGCCGGCCGCAAAGGCCGGCTTTACCCTCAGGAGGCGAAGGCTATTCCTACTCGCTCACGTACTACATTTAAAAAGCGGCAGAAGGAACTCGCGCGCGTGGAAAAGCAGAAGGACAAAGCGGCACAGCGGGTGCAGCGGAAGATTGCCCGGGATGCCGGAATTTCCCTGGACGGCACTGATGAATTCGGCAACCCCATCGACGGCGTAGACGAATTCGGCAATCCCATCGACGGCGTGGACGAAACGGTCAATCCCATCGACGGAGCGAACGAACCCGGCGAAACCGCCAAACCAGCCGATGAAGCTACCGGCGCAAAAGAGTGATTTCGGAACTCAGACACCCTGTGTTCCAGCGACAGGAGGCTGCGGTGGAACTGCGATACATGGGCTTTGATCAGGCGCAAAACCGGCGCGTCTATAAGTTCGATTTCAGAGCCGGCGACAAATCCACCACGCGCTTCGTGGTCAGTGTCGACATGGTGTTGTTCTTAAAGCACCGCGTCGGCATTCAAGAAGGTCCGGTGCTGTGCGCTCAGAAACTGACGGCCGACGTCGAGGCGGCGCGGGCCGGCGATCATGAACTGACGAACGACGACCTGCTGGCCTATGTGGCCGAACGGGCGGCGGCCGAGGTACGGCGGGCGGAATCGCGAAGACCGGGGCCCCACAGGCGTAAGCCAGAGGCGGGGCAACAGTTCACACCGTGGCGCAAGGGGTAATGCTCCACACGGCTTTGCGCCGTGGACTGGGCTAGTTGGAGCCGGGCTCGGGTTGGGTTTCGGGGATGAAAACAGGCTCCGGAGAACGGCGCGTGCCGTGCCATTGCGTGAAGCAGTCCTTGACTACACTATAGAGCGAGCCGCGGTTTTGCGCGATCAACCTTAGCCAGCCCCAGACTCCCTTTTGCGGAAAATAAATTCCACGGAAGAAGAGCCGTGAGAGCAGATGGCTGATCTTGTAAGCCGCCGGTTCATGCGCGATGGAATCGAGCGCCCGCTGCGTGGCGGCCGGGCTGTACGAGTTGGTCCACGCGTAGCGGACCTCATCCTGCACTTCCGGAATGGTGATCTTGAGAGGCGTGTGCGCCATTTGGAATGGAGCAAATTCGAGCCAGTGTTTGGGCCGGGTGAGGCGGCCTTCCTTCTGCAGGCGCGTATATAAAGGAGTGGCGGGGAACGGGGTGATTTGTCCGAAGACGGGCAGCACCGGAGGCCATTCGCGCATCTGGTCGAGAGTGCGCTGGGCCACGCCGGGGGTATCGTTATCCAGCCCGAAGATGAACGACGTGATGGCGTAGATGTTACGGTTGGCCAGCGACTGAAGCACGCCGGCGTATTCGGAGGGCTTGTTGAAGCTCTTGTTGACGCTGGCGAGATTGGCCGGATCGAGCGACTCCATCCCGATGAAGATCCATCTGCCGCCGGAAGCGGCGATCAAATCGAGCAGTTCCGGATCGCGCAGGAGATTGGCGCTGATTTGCGCCACCCAGTTCATCCCGGCGCCGGCCGCGATGATGTCACGCAATAGCGACTTAGTGCGCTTGACGTTGATGGCGAAGTTGTCGTCGACGAAGAAGACGGCGAACTTACCGCGTGTGGCGGTGGCACGCTGTTTGAGCTTGAGCATTTCATCGACGATGCTCTGGTTGGTGCGGAAGCGGATGGAATCGCCGAAGAAGCCGGTAACGGTGCAGAACTCACAGCCATACGGACAGCCGCGGCCGCTCTCAATGGGGATGATGTGAAAAGTCTCCCATGCGAAGCCGTAATGGCGCATGACGCGGCGGAAGAAGGCGGGGATGCGGTTGAACTGCTGGATGTCGAGCGTATCCCAGGGAATGGCCGGGTAATCCTGTAAGGTGGGCTTGCGGTCCTGACCGAAGGCATCGACCGGAGCGTAGACTTCCTTGAGTTGGCCGCGGGCGGCATCTTCGACGATGCGGGGCCAGGTTTCATCGGCTTCACCGAGCGCGAGCGAATCGGCGTGACGGGGGCCGCCGTCGCGGCCGAGGGCCTCGTCGGGGACCTCGGTGACGTGGGGGCCGCCCATGACGACGGGAACGCCGGCGGCGCGGAGGGCGTCGGCCACCCGATAGGCCTTGGCGATCATGCGGGTCATGGCGCCAATGCCCACCAGGCCGATGTGTTGGTCGAGAGCGAAGCGGACGATTTCGGCGTCGGTCATCGGCTGAGTGTTCCCGTCAATCAGGACCACTTGATGTTCGCTGGGTGTCAGAGCCTGCAGCAGAAACATCCAGAGGTGAGGCATGAAGTTCTGGGTGATTCCGTTGTCGGGGTTATACAACAGGATTTTCATGAGTGTGCTGTGTCGGTAGAATCATGGTATCACTGAAAGGGCCGCCAGTCGGAAGCAGCAACCGAGGTACAATCAGGAGGGACTCACATGGCTACTAAGCTCAACAACGAACTACTCAACGCGGCCCTCATCGGTTTCGAAAAGCAAAGGGCGGACTTAGGCGCTCGGATTGCCGAGCTCAAGCAAATGCTCGGGGGCGGCGCCAAGGAGCCTGCCGGCAAGGCCGCAGTTCCGGCACGAAAGCGCAGGAGACTGAGCGCGGCCGGCAGGAAGGCAATCAGCGAAGCCGCCAAACGCCGCTGGGCGTTGAAGCGGACGCAAGCCGCGAAGCCGCAACGAGCTGCCAAGAAGGCGTGAAAGCTACCCGCGCTTGCGGCCGGCGCCGCCACCAGGCCCGCCGGGGCGATCGGTCTTGGGGCGCGCTTCCGTCACGTTGAGCGTTCGGCCTTCCAGATCTTTCCCGTTCAGGGCGCTGATGGCTTTAGCGGCATCTTCATCGTTGGTCATGTCAACGAAGGCAAAGCCTCTGGGTTGACCGGTGTCACGGTCGGTCATGATGCTGACTCTCTCAATGGGCCCGTAAGGCTCCATCAGCGAACGAAGCGCTTGTTCCGTTACCGAAAAACTGAGATTACCGACGAAAAGACTTTTCATACACCTGACCTTCCCTACCCTACTAAGACTGGTTCCGTTGCCAGTCTAGCAGGAAAATGCGGGCCGCTCCGCAGTCGGGATACTTGAGCACACTTCCGGGGCCGGAGGGCCGCGGTTTTGTGCGACCATTTCAGAAGGAGAAAACTATGACCAAACACGTTGTTGCCGCGGCCATTGCCGGTTTCATCGGTGCCGCCGCCGTCTGTGCCGCGGAAAAGCCAGTCACTGTGGAATTGAAAGACGCGAATGGACAGAGCGTCGGATCGGCCACTCTGAGCGAGGGCAAGGGTGGATCGGGCGTGACCATGAAGCTGAACGTCAAGAAACTGACGCCGGGCGTGCATGCGGTACACTTTCATCAGGTGGCCAAGTGCGAGGGGCCGGCATTCACGACGGCCGGTGGGCACTTCAATCCCGACCAGAAGCACCATGGCCTCGAAAACCCCGCGGGACCGCATGCGGGCGACATGCCGAACTTCACGGTCAAGGCGGATGGCACGTCGAAGGCGACGCTGACGGATGCGCTTGTGAACCTGGGCGCCGGCGATCATTCGCTGTTTACCAACGGCGGGACGGCTCTGGTGATTCACGCCAAGGCCGACGNNTGCCCGAAGAGGGCCTGGATTTTGTGCCGACGATTCCCGGCTCCTGGCCGACGGGAGTGCTACTCGGCCACCTCCTGGAGTGCCTGGCGGGCGTATGCGCGGTGCTCCTCGCAGCCGATCCAGAGCGCCTGCGCCACTTCGAGCAATTGCGGGAACTTCCCGTGAATCACCAATGCGGTAAGGACGAGGCGCGGGAACGTATCGGACTGTACCGCACGCACATCAAGGAAGGGTTCGGCTTGCTTCGCGATGCGGACCTCAGCCGAAGGTTGCGCACGATCTTCGTGAGCGATGGAGAAGCGATCCTCACCTTGCTGCTGGGCAATTTGGAGCACTTGATCAACCATAAACACCAATTGTTCACATACCTGAAAATGATGGGCGTGGGGGTCGGGAGCGGAGATTTGTACAGGTTTCGGGGGGAGTAGAGACATGTCGAAATCGCGCAGGCAATTCTTGAATGCTGCTTCGATCGGCCTGGCGGCCGCAGCCACTGCGTGCCGCAAGAGCGTCGAAACGGTCGCCGTCGATCAGACGCCGGGCGCGCCACCGGCCTTTGGGACGGCGCCAGAGGTGGGACCAAAGGTGTCGGCTTCCACCTTCGCGGAAGCCGAAAAGCTGGTCCAGGTGGAGATGAGCCCGGCGGAGCGCGAAGTGGCGGCGGGCAGTTGGCGCAGGACTCTGGCATCGGTCTACGAACGGCGCACCGGGCCGCGCCGGCTCGCGCTGGAACCGTCGGTGGCGCCGGCGACGTGTTGGAATCCGATATTGCCCGGACAGAAGGCGGGGCCGGAGCGCGACCGGTTCATCCGCAGCAAGAGCGAGCCGATACCACTACCCACGAGCGATCGGGACATCGCCTTTGCCCCGCTGACGCAGCTTTCGCGATGGATCGAGGCGCGCAAACTGAGCTCGGAGCGACTGACGGGCATCTATCTGGGGCGGCTGGAACAGTTCAACGCCAAGTTGCGCTGCGTGATCACGCTGACGCGGGAGCTGGCGCTCGAGCAGGCGAAACAGGCGGACCGGGAGATCGCGGCGGGCAAGTACCGCGGGCCGCTGCACGGCATCCCATGGGGCGGCAAAGATCTGTTGGATACGGCCGGCATCCCTACCACTTACGGCGCCGAGCCGTTCCGAAACCGCGTGCCGGCGCAGGATGCGGCGGTGGTGAAGCGGCTCCACGATGCGGGCGCTGTACTGGCCGCGAAGCTGAGCCTGGGCGCGCTGGCGCTCAACGACATCTGGTTCG
>PLZX01000066.1 GCA_003152325.1 Bryobacterales bacterium
GAATCGGTGCCGGACATGTTGAAACCGCCGAAGGGGTGCGCACCAACCATAGCGCCGGTGCACTTGCGGTTTAAGTATAGGTTGCCGACGTGGAAACGGTCCTTGGCTGCGCGCAGGTGCGCGGGAGTATTCGAGAAGAGGGCACCGGTGAGGCCGTATTGCGAATCGTTGGCGAGCGAGAGCGCGTGCTCGAAATCCTTGGCTTTGGTAACGGAGAGAACCGGGCCGAAGATTTCCTCCTGGAAGATGCGGGCTTTGGAATCGACGTCGGCGATGATGGTGGGCGGGACGAAATAGCCGCCCTGCGGGGCAGGCTGATCGCCGGCGACGAGGCGGCCTTCCTTCTTGCCGGTCTCGATGTATTTGAGGATGGTCTTTTGGGCGCCGGCGCTGATGACGGGGCCCATGTAATTGGCCGGGTCGTCGGAAGGGCCGACCTTGAGGGCTTTCGCCTTGGGCGCGAGCTTTTCGAGGAACTGATCGTAGATTTTGGCGTCGACGATGGCGCGGGAGCAGGCGGAGCACTTCTGGCCCTGGTAGCCGAAGGCGGAGAAGAGTACGGCGTCGACGGCCTTGTCGAGGTCGGCATCGGCATCGACGACGATGGCGTCTTTACCGCCCATTTCGGCGATGACGCGCTTGATCCAGATCTGGCCGGGCTGCGGTTTTGCGGCCAGCTCATTGATGCGGAGGCCGACGTCGCGGGAGCCGGTGAAGGCGATGAAGCGGGTCTTGGGGTGCTGGACGATGACGTCGCCGACGGCCGCGCCGCTGCCGGTGAGGAGCGTGAAGGAAGACGGGGGGAAGCCGGCTTCGAGAAGCACCTCGGCGAACTTGGCGGCGATGGTGGGGGTTTCGCTGGAGGGTTTGATGATGGCGCTGTTGCCGGTGACGAGCGAGGCGACGGTCATGCCGGCGAGGATGGCGAGCGGGAAATTCCATGGCGGAATGACGATGCCAACGCCGAGCGGGATGTAGATCATTTCGTCGTGCTCGCCGGGGAGCTGGACGACAGGTTGCGGCGAGGCGAGACGGTGCATGTCGCGCGCGTAGTACTCGCAGAAATCGATGGCTTCGGAGACGTCGGCGTCGGCTTCAGGCCAGGTTTTGCCGGCTTCGTAGACCAGCCAGGCGTCGAACTCAAGCTTGCGGAGGCGCAGAATGCGCGCGGTATCGAGGGCCATGCGGACGCGCTCGGCGGCGGGAGTGGCGGCCCACTGCGGGAAGGCGGCATAGGCGGAATCGACGGCGCGATTGGCGAGCCCGGTAGAAGCCCGGTGATGGACGCCGACGACTTCGGCGGGGTTGGACGGGTTGACGGAAGTGAGCTTATCGCCGGTGGAGATGGACTCCTGGCCGATATGCAGCGGGTATTCACGGCCGAATTCGGAGCGCACCTTTTTGAGGGCCGCTTCCATGGCCTGCCGGTTGGCGGGCTGGGAGAAATCGGTGACGGGTTCGTTGCGGAATTGGGAAAGAGTTGCGGTTGCCATTCTCTTCTATAGTGGCGCAGGGAGCGGGGAGAATGCAAAGTGACGGGAAAGGGTAAAATGCGGATGCTATGCGGAAAGTGAAATGGGGCGTTTTGGGAGCGGCCAAGATCGCAGTGACGCGGGTGATTCCGGCGATGCAACTGGGCGACTGCTGCGAGATAGTGGGCATCGCGTCGCGGGACCGGGAGAAAGCTGGGAAAGCGGCGCGCGAGCTGGGGATTCCAAAAGCCTACGGGTCGTACGAAGAGATGCTGGCGGACCCGGAGATCGAGGCGGTTTACAATCCGCTGCCGAACCATTTGCATGTGCCGTGGTCGGTGCGCGCGGCGGAGGCGGGCAAGCACGTGCTCTGCGAAAAGCCGATCGGGATGAACACGGCGGAGGCGCGGCAGTTGCTTGAGGCGCGCGACCGCACGGGCGTAGCGATAGGCGAGGCATTCATGGTGGCGGTGCATCCGCAGTGGGCACGCATCATCGAGTTGGTGCGGGGCGGACGGATCGGCGAGCTACGCAGCGTGGTGGGGACGTTCAGTTATTACAATGTGGACCCGGCGAACGTGCGCAACGTGCGGGAGTGGGGCGGCGGCGGGCTGATGGATATCGGCTGTTACCCGATTAAGACGTCGCGCATGGTGTTCGGCGAGGAGCCGGCACGGGTTTTCGGCGCGATGACGCGGGACGCGCGACTGGGCGGCGTGGATGTGCTGACGTCGGCGATTCTGGAATACCCGCAGGGACACTGCGTTTTCACGTGCAGCATGCAATTGCAACAGCAGCAGAGTATGCGGTTTTACGGAACGAAGGGCAGGATCGAACCGGAGATCCCCTTCAACGCGACGCCGGGCGGAACCTCGCGCATCACGATTGACGATGGCCGCGATCTGACGGGCGGCGGCCGGGCGGTGGAAGAGTTTGCGGCCTGCGATCAGTACACGCTGCAAGGCGACCGGTTTTCGCGCGCGGTGCGGGAAGGCGGAGCGGTACCCGTGACGCTGGAAGATTCGCTGCGGAATATGGCGGTGATCGATGCGGTGGTGCGGTCGGCGGAGACAGGCAAGTGGGAGAAGCCGGCGGGGTGGTTATAGGCGTCTACGCCAGGATGGCGTGGATGCGGGTGCGCTCTTCGGCGGATAGTTGCAGTTTTTGAAGAGCGGCGACGTTCTGCTCGATTTGTTCGACGCGGCTGGCGCCGATGAGGGCGCTCGTTACCACGGAATCGCGCAGAACCCAGGCGAGGGCCATCTGCGCGAGCGATTGGCCGCGCTCGCGGGCCATTTCCTGAAGGGTGCGGGCTTTCGAAATGTGAGCTTCATCGACCTGGTTCGGCTTTAGAAAGCCGTGCGGCTTGGCGGCGCGGGAATCGGCGGGGATGCCGTCGAGATAGCGGTCGGTGAGCAAACCTTGAGCCAGGGGGCAGAAGGCGATGCCGCCGATGCCTTCGGCGCGCAGGCGTTCGAGGAGGCCCATTTCGCTCCAGCGCTGGAACATGGAGTACTTGAACTGGTGGATGAGGCAGGGTGTGCCGAGGCGGCGGAGCACGGCGACAGCGGCGGCGGTCTGCTCGGCGTTGTAATTGGAGATGCCGGCATAGAGCGCTTTGCCGGAACGCACGGCTTGATGGAGCGCGCCCATGGTTTCCTCGATGGGGGTGTCGGGATCGGGGCGGTGAGAGTAAAAGATGTCGACGTATTCCAGGCCCATGCGGCGGAGGCTTTGATCGAGGCTGGAGAGCAGGTACTTGCGCGAGCCCCAGTTGCCATAGGGGCCGGGCCACATATCATAGCCGGCCTTGGTGGAGAGGATCAACTCATCGCGGTAGGGGGCGAAATCCTCGCGGAAGAGGCGGCCGAAATTCTCTTCGGCAGAGCCGTAGGGCGGGCCGTAATTGTTAGCGAGGTCGAAGTGGGTGATTCCGAGCGAGAAGGCGCGGCGGAGCATGGCGCGGGAGTTTTCGAAGCTGTCGACGCCGCCGAAGTTGTGCCAGAGGCCGAGGGAAACGGCGGGCAGGAGGAGACCGCTCGAACCGCAGCGGCGATAGGACATGGAGTCGTAGCGGGTGGGGGCGGCAGTGAACACGTGAAGCTCTCCGAACCCACTATGGTACTAATCTTCGCGGCGACGGCGGACGAGCCATGGCTCGATGGCGCCGGGATTTTCGAGGATTTCGTGCTCGAGTTCCTGAAACTGGCTTTCGATGACCACGCGTTCGATGGATGCGCCGAGCGACTCATCGCGGGCCTCGATGCGTTTCTTCTCGATGAGGGCCAGGATCGCCTCTGAGAGTTCCAGCCGGTCTTTCACGGTGCTCATATCCTGTCCTCCTACACTAAGAGACGCAGAAAAGTCGGAAAAGTTTCGGAAAGGGTATTTAGCGTGTAGCGGGGTGCATGACGCGGGAGCCGCGGAAGCCATAGAAGACGATATACAGGTAGCAGACGGCAGGTAGGAGGAAGGCGGTGTGGATGCCGATGGAATCGGCCAGGACGCCTTGCAGGAGTGGTACCAGCGCGCCGCCGACAATCGCCATGATGAGGAGTCCGGAGGCTTTGCCCGTGAGGGGGCCGAGTTCGGCGATGCCCAAAGTGAAGATGGTGGGGAACATGACGGAGTTGAAGAGGCCGACCGCGATGATGCTCCACATGGCGATGGAGCCGGTGGAGGCCACGCTGGCGGATACCAAGACGAAGGCGCAGGCAGCAGCGCCGGCGAGCACTTTGGCGGGCGTCACGGTGCGGGTGACGGCGGAACCGATGAAGCGGCCGACCATGGCGCCGCCCCAATAAAAGGATACGTAGCCGGCGGCGACTTTCGGCGTGAGGCCGCCGATCGAGGGCTGGGAAAAGTAATTCACCAGGAAGCTGCCGATGGAGACTTCCGCGCCGACGTAAACGAAGATGGCGATGGCTCCCATGACGAGGTGGCGGTGCTTCCAGATGCTATCGCCGGCGGAAATGCCATGGCGCTCTTCGATCTCGGGAAGCGCGGGCAGGTGGAAGCGCGAGATGGCGAAGGCGAGCGAGAACAAGAGCGCGGCGATACAGAGATAGGGGACCTGAACGGACGAGGCGCCAGCGCCGGAGAGGATGACGATACCGCCGAGCGCGGGAGCGATGGTGGTTCCCAGAGAATTGAAGGCCTGCGCCAGGTTGAGGCGGCTGGAGGCGCCTTCGGGGGCCCCAAGTTGGGCCACGTAGGGGTTGGCGGCGACCTGCAGGAGAGTGATGCCGGAGGCGAGAACCCAGAGTGCACCGAGAAAGAGGCCGTAGGACGGCACGACGGAGGCGGGATAAAACAAGAGCGCGCCGAGACCCATGACGGCCAAGCCGGCCACCAGCGAGTGGCGGTATCCGATGCGCGCGAGGATGCGCGACGAAGGAATGGACATGAGGAAGTAGGCCGAGAAAAAAGTGAACTGAATGAGCATGGTCTCGGTGTAATTCAGTTCGAACAGGGCCTTGAGGTGAGGGACCAGGATGTCGTTGAGGACGGTGACGAATCCCCACATGAAAAAGACGGTAGTGACCACCGTGAGGGCGAAGCCGGTCTTTGGGGGCGGCGCGGAGGGTAGGCTCATGGAGCGATTCAGTTCAGTGTGATACAGAGGGCGCGGCAGGTCAAGCTGGAGCGGGTGGCGTGTAGTATTCTCGTAGCGTGCCGGAAAGTGGAGCTTCTCCTTACCAGGGCCGACTGATCGGGCATTACCGTTTGCGGGAACGCATCGGCGAAGGCGGGATGGGAGAAGTCTACCTGGCTGAGCGCGAGGATGAATTCCGCAAGCGCGCGGCGGTGAAACTGATCCGGCCGGGGATGGCCAGCCCGGAAGTGGTGCGGCGCTTCGTGATTGAGCGGCAGACGCTGGCGGCGCTCAACCACCCGCACATCGTGCGGCTGGTGGATGGCGGCGCCACCGAAGAAGGGCTGCCGTATCTGGTGGTGGATTATGTGGAAGGCACGCCGATCGACCGCTACGCGGACGAACACAAATTAAGCATCACGGAGAGGCTGCGGCTATTCGTGGAGGTTTGCGAGGCGGTGCACTACGCGCACCAGAGCCTGATTGTGCATTGCGACTTGAAGCCGACCAACATCCTGGTGACGGCGGAGGGTGCGCCGATGCTGCTGGACTTCGGGATCGCGAAGCTGCTGGACCCGACGTCGATGGGGATCACAGCGCAGGCGGCGATGACACAGCAGCGAGCGTTCACACCGGACTACGCGAGCCCGGAACAACTGCGTGGGGAGCCGGTGACGACGACCACCGACATCTACGCGCTGGGGGTGGTGCTGTACGAGTTGTTGACGGGGCACAGCCCGTACCGGACGACGCCGGCGGGATCGCTGGCGGACTGGATCCGGTCGGTATGCGAGACGGATGCGGAAGCGCCGAGCACGGCGATCCAGCGGGTGACGGCAACGGCGGCGGAGGGCGACCGGCCGGCGGAGACGGTGACGCCGCAAACCGTGAGCGAGAGCCGCGAGGGAGACGCGCAAACGTTGCGGCGGCGGCTGCGCGGGGACCTGGACGCGATCGTGCTGAAGGCGCTACGCAAGGAGCCGCGCGACCGGTACGGCTCAGTGGATCAGATGGCGGAGGATGTCCGGCGGCACCTGACGGGGCGGCCGGTGCTGGCGCGCAAGAGCACGGCGGCGTATGTGGCGCGCAAGTTTTTCGAGCGGCACAAGCTGATGGCGGCGGCGGCAGCGGTGGTGCTGTTGACGCTCGGGGGCGGCCTGGCATCGACGTTGTGGGAAGCACGGGTGGCGGCGCGCCGGTTCGAGGATGTGCGGCAGTTGGCGCATGCGTTCCTGTTCGACGTCTACGATTCGATTGCGGACGTGCCGGGCACGACGTCGGCGCGGGCGCTGATCGCGGGGAAGGGAGCAGACTACCTGGATCGGCTGGCGGGCAATTCGAAAGGCGATGTGGGACTGGAACTGGAGCTGGCGCAGGGTTACGTGAAGATTGGGGACGTGCAGGGAAATCCCTATGGGCCGAACCTGGGCAACCGGACGAAAGCCCTGGAGAGCTACAACAAAGCCCTGGCGATTGCGCAAGCGGTAGTGGCGCGCGATGCCAGGAATCAGAAGGCGCTCGAAGTGCTGGCGGCGAGCCATGAAGGATTGGCGACGGTGCTGCCCTTTGAGGGCAAGGCAGCGGAGGGGCTGGAGCACGCGCAGCAATCGGTGAAACTGCGGCAGGAAGTGCTGGAGATGCGTCCTCACAGCGCCCAATTGAAGCTAGAACTGGACCACGCATACGAAAGCGAGGGCGACATTCTGGGAGGGAACCGCGGTATCAGCCTGGGGCGGAGGGAGGAAGCGGCGGCGGTCTACCAGAAAGCGCTGGAACTGGTTCCGGAACTGCCGGCCGGAGATGCCCTGGCGTCGCGGGCGACGAGAGCGAAAGCGGTGCTGCTGACCAAGCTGGCGGATCTGGAGCGAGCCGGCAACGCGCCGGACGCGGTGCAGAAATATGCGAGCGCCCTGGAGACGGCGGAGGCGCTGTAC
>PLZX01000214.1 GCA_003152325.1 Bryobacterales bacterium
CGATATTCACGTGCGGCTTGCTGCGATCGAATTTTTCCTTTGCCATGATGACGCCTTCTCTGTACGGTATTCGTTCCGGTAGGAGATTCTGGAGCCGTTGACCAGGATTGAACTGGTGACCTCGTCCTTACCAAGGACGCGCTCTACCAACTGAGCTACAACGGCCTCTCTCACACACTCTACAGACTCGCTGGTGGACGGGGGAGGATTCGAACCTCCGTAGCTCCAAGGAGCGACAGGTTTACAGCCTGTTGCCATTAACCGCTCGGCCACCCGTCCGGCCCACTCACCCGCAATGCTCCCACCCAAGCGAGTCGCATTACGGGGAAACTATAAGCATACAAGGATTGTCCCGCCTCCCGCAACTCTGGTTCCGGCCCGCACAAGGCTCCGCGTGCTTTGCTAAGGTGGAAGACTATGAGCGAGGAACTGGCCGAAGTCGACTTTCAACGGTTCTGGCGGCGCCTGCAACAACTTGGGCTCAATGCATACGAATCGCGTTCTTACCTGGTGCTTTTGGGACATCACAAGTTCAAAGCGCTGGAATTGGCCGCTCGTGCCCACGTGCCCAGGCAGAAGATCTACGAAGTCCTCGACAGCCTGGTGGAAAAGGGATTTGCCCAGGTGGTGCAGGAGAAGACGAAGCTCTTCTCCGCCGTCGAGCCCAGCCTCGCGATTCCCGGCTACCTGGGGCGTAAGCGTCAGATGCTGGAACAGGATCTGACCGATAACGGCCGCGCCGGCGGCGCCCTCATCGAAGATCTCAAATCGCTCTATTCCGAGGGACGCGGGGGACGTGGCACCCTCGATTTCCTGCGCATTGTCTCCGAGCCCACTCAGACGGCCGCGGAGTACCGCCGCATGCTGGCCGAAGTGAAACGCGAGTACGTGGAATTCTCACGCCCGCCCTACGCCGTCGATCCCTTGGACGAGCAGCTCGTGAAACAGGCCGGCTCCAGCGGCGTCGCCTGCCGTCTCCTGCTCGAGGCCGGCGCCCTGGACGATGAACACCGCCACCGTCTCGACGAGTACGTCGCAGCCGGCATCGAAGTGCGCATCGCCGAATCGCTGCCCATGAAACTCGCGGTCTTCGACGGCGAGCACGGCATGATCGCGCTGCTCGACCCCGTGATCACGCGTCCCGCATGGACCGCCGTCGTTTTCCATCACGAAGGCATGGGCGAGGCCATGAAAGGGCTCTTCGAAGAACGCTGGCGAAAAGGGCGCAACCTGTAAACTCGCCGCGCCGCCATCAACCGGGGCTTGACCCTGGAACGATTCCAGGGTAGATACTGCGACCAGGAGGGTAACTCTGACTTCGCTTCCATCGACGCTCAGCGCCAGTCAACTGGCTGGTCTTGCGGGCGTCAGCACCGATTCCCTGCGGCACTACGAGCGCGTCGGTGTGTTGCCCAAACCCCGCCGCACGCCCGCGGGCTACCGCCAATACCCGCCCGAAGCGGCGGCGCGCGTTCGCATGATCCGGCGCGCCATCGCGCTCGGTTTCACGCTGCGCGAACTCGCGCGGGTCCTTCGCGTGCGGGAAAAAGGCGGTGCGCCGTGCCGCGAGGTGCGCGCGCTGGCCGCTTCCAAACTCGCGCAACTGGATCAGCAACTCGCCGATCTGGCCGCGTTACGCGACCACCTGGAACAACTGCTGGCGAATTGGGACGAGCGGCTCGACCGCGCCGCCCCGGGTGCGCGCGCCGGCCTGCTGGAAGCCTTGGCAGAGATGCCCTCCGGAAAAGGATGCCTCCCATGAAACTGACCGTTCTCTCCGCCGCCCTGACACTCGCCTGCTTGTCCTATGGGCAGCAGGCCGCCGATCATCATGACTCCGTAAACCAGCATGGCGATCACGTAATGGGCTTTTCCCACGAAAAGACCACCCACCACTTCCGCCTCTATTCCGATAGCGGCGCGATCGAAGTGACTGCCAACGATGCCAAAGACATCGAGAGCCGCGATCAGATCCGCACCCACCTCGCTCACATCGCCGGCATGTTCACCGCCGGCGATTTCGAAGCCCCCATGCTGATCCACAGCCAGACGCCCCCCGGCGTGCCCGCCTTGCAGCGCCTCAAAGCCGAGATCACATACCGTTTTGAGAAGCTCGACCGCGGCGGCCGCCTGTCCATCACAACCAGGAACACCGAAGCCCTGCAGGCCGTTCACGATTTTCTGCGCTTCCAGATTCTCGACCACGCGACCGGGGACACTCCCGCGATCAGTCCGAAAAAATGACGATCGCGGTTGGCAAGCGCTTTCGCCTGCCAACCGCGAGTGAGCTGAACAATACTGAGCCTAAACCGCGAACCGGCGCCGAGCCTTCACGCGGGGCCCAAAGCTTCTCACATGCATCTGCCGATCCGGTCTGGAAGTCGGCATCACAATCACCGGAGCCGTCGACCTCACCTCACGGGGAATATCCGTCGATACCTGCTGCCTTACCAGCCGCGTGGTCAACGTCCGCTCGATGTGCGCAATGTCCGAACGCTCCGCGCGTGTCGCAAAGGTCGAAGCCGTTCCACGCGCGCCAGCACGTGCCGTGCGCCCCACGCGGTGGATGAAGTCCTCAGGCACTTGCGGAAGATCGTAATTCACCACGTGCGAGATTCCTTCCACGTGAATGCCGCGGGCCGCCACGTCGGTGGCTACCAGCACCCGGTACCGTCCCTCCTGGAATCCTTTCAGCGCCATATTGCGCTGATTCTGGCTGCGGTTGCCGTGAATCACCGCCGTTTTCACGCCCTCTTGCGAGAGCTTCTTCGACAGCCGGTCGGCACCGTGTTTGGTGCGCGCAAACACCAGGAAAGATCCGTCATTCTCGCGCAGCATGCTGTGCAGCAGGCCCAGCTTGCGGTCCTGCTCCACTTCGTAAAGGTGCAGATCCACCTGTTCCACAGGCTTGTTCGTGGAGCCGCATTCGATGCGGACGGCGTTAGGCACCTGCGTCTCAACCAGATGTTTGACCGATTTTTCGATAGTCGCCGAAAACAACAGCGTTTGCCGGCCGGCCGGTAAAGCCGCCATAATCTTCCGGACCGCGGGTAGGAATCCCATGTCGAGCATGCGGTCGGCTTCGTCCAGCACCAGCATGTGGACATTGCGAAGATCCACCAGTTGCCGGTTCATGAAGTCCTGCAGCCTTCCTGGCGTGGCGATCAGCACCTGGGCGCCGCGGCGAATGGCCGTCAATTGGGTTCGTTCGTTGACACCGCCCACAACCACAGCGGTGTGAATCCCGGTGCCTACGGACATCTTCGAGAATACTTCGTCGATCTGGATGGCCAGTTCCCGCGTGGGGGTCAAAATCATGCTGCGGATGCCGGTACGGGGTGTCTCGGTACCCAACAGGTGAATCACGGGCAGGACAAAAGCCAGCGTCTTGCCAGTGCCGGTCTGCGCCGTCGCGACCAAGTCTTTCCCGTGGAGCGCCGGTTCGATGGCTTGTGCTTGCACGGGGGTGGGTTCGGTAAAGCCTTGTCTACCGAGGTTGCTCTTCAAGAGAGCGGAGAGAGGGAATTCAGAAAAAGTTTTCATTTAGCTT
>PLZX01000148.1 GCA_003152325.1 Bryobacterales bacterium
TCCTCGTCGCCCACCACGCAGACGTTGCCGTGGCTTTCCGAGAGCAGCCGCATCAGGTCGTACTGGGTGCGGTTGGTGTCCTGGTATTCGTCGATCATCACGTAGCTCAGCCGCCGGTTCCAGGCCTCGCGGGTGCTCTGGTCGTGTTGCAGCAGGCGCACCGCTTCGAGCAGCAAATCGTCGAAATCCAAGGCATTGGCCGTGCGCAGCGCCTTCTCGTATTCTTCAAATACCGCGGCCAGCGATTCGCTTTCTTTGTTGACCGCGGCTTTGAACAAATCGGCCGGCCCTTGCTTGGTGTTCTTCGCGCGGCTGATCTTGGAAAGTGCCGCGCGATACTGCATGAACTCTTTTTCGTCGAGCCCCAGCCCCCGGTAAGACGCTTTGATCACGCCGAGCTGGTCCTCGTCGTCATAAATGCTGAAGCGCCGCGAGAATCCAGGCCGGATGCGCGACAGCGGTTCGCCATCTGCCCGCAGCAGCCGCACGCAAAACGAGTGGAAGGTGGAGATGTTGGGCGGCGAATCCAGGTTGGCGTCGGCCAGCAGCGTTGACACGCGTTCCCGCATTTCGCTGGCTGCTTTATTGGTAAAGGTGACAGCTAAAATGGCAGACGGGGGCACATGCTTCGCCGTGATAATATGCGCGACGCGGTGTGTGATAACCCTGGTCTTGCCGCTGCCCGCGCCCGCGAGAATCAGAAGCGGCCCGTCCGTATGGGTTACCGCTTCCCGCTGCTGCGGGTTGAGCCCTTTGAGGAAATCCATGAGATGGGGAACACTTTGAGTTTAGCATGCGTTACTGTCGGGCCTTCGCCGTCAACAGTCCCCGCCCGCGCAGCCAGTCGGCCAGCCGCCCCGGCCACGAAGAAAGTGCCGGATCGTTCTGCGCGAGGCCAACACCGTGGTTGCCGTGCTCGTAGATGTGCAATTCCGCCGGCACAGCGGCCTTGCGCATCGCCAGGTAAAACAAGACGCTGTTTTCCACCGGCACGGTCTTATCGGCATCGGTGTGAAACAGAAACGCCGGTGGAGTCTGCGCCGTCACCTGCAACTCATTCGACAAGTTCTGCACCAAATTCGGATCGGGATTCTCGCCCAGCAGGAACGTCATCGAGCCGCGATGCACGTAATTAGTGAAGGAAATCACGGGGTAGCACAACACCAGAAAATCCGGCCGGCTGCCGGCGCGGTCGATCGGGTCGGCCGCTCCCGCGTTCCCCGCATCGAAATGCGTCCCCGCCGTCGACGCCAGATGGCCGCCGGCCGAGAAGCCCATAATCCCGATGCGATCCGCCTCGAAGCCGTACTCCGCCGCGCGAGACCGCACCAGACGAATCGCCCGTTGCGCATCCAACAATTCGTTGGGATGGTGGTAGCGCGGCCCCAGGCGGTATTGCAGCACGAATGCCGACACCCCGAGGGTATTCAGCCATTGAGCCACCTGGTAGCCTTCCTTGTCCATGGAAAGGTGCTGGTAACCGCCGCCCGGGCAGACAATCACCGCCGTGCCCACGCCGCTACTCTTTGCCAGCACGAACGGCGCGAGCGACGGCTGGTCCTCCGGCGCTGTTCCCAGCGCGCCCGGCGCACCCTTCGGCCACAAGAGTTCCGCCTTCGGAGCCTGCGCCAGAAGGGCGCCCGCCGCCACAACAAAGCCAATCGCCAATCGCCTCATGAGTCTCAGGCTATCACCCGTACGTCCCCCTTGCCCCATACGGTTTGCCGGCCCACCCCCACCCACCGGGCCGCCCGCAGCCACGGCAGAAACTCCCCTAGCGAGCCTTCGTATTCGGCTTCGCCGGTGAAACCACCCAGCGGATGAGTCTGCCCCGTGCGCCCGGACTTCCTTTCCACCTTCTCCCACTGCAGTTGGCAATGGCCCATGCGGATCCTGGCCGCGCGCTCGCCCAATTCCCGGAAGTCGACCTCCAGTGCCCCCGCGCCGTACAACGCCCGCAGCGTGCTGACGCGGTCGCGCAGCCTGCCGAAGAGGACGGCGAACTCCGGACGCTTCGTCAACGCCCCGCCGCTTTTCAGTTCCGTCGGGGTCAGGAAGCGGACGCGCACCCGCTCCACCGTGGCGGCATCCGGGTCCAGATCCGGAGCCAGATTGAGGACCAGCGGCGGCCGGCCTACCTCATCGGCCCCGTCGTCCAGGTTGAGTTGTTCCACCCGCTCCAGCGAAACCCGCCCGTGGCCCGGCCCGATTCCCTGCGCCCCAAACGCAGCAAACGCCTCGCGAAAATACGCCAGCACGGGCGAGCGCAAGTCGAAGACATGGACGTCGAAGCAGAAGGGCTCACCCGTGTCGATGGCGCGCCCGTCCAGGCTGCCCGCCCGCAGCACGAAGGGCCGGGGCCAATCCGCGAGGCCGCTGGGAGCTTTGCCCAGGCCGCTGCCCGGCTCGAACAGCCGCGCGTAGGCGGCCGGCGACGCGGTGTCGCGCAGCACCATCCCCAAGGCGCCACGGATCACGTTGCCGCTCTTTCCCGCCGGAAAGTACACCGGGTCGATCGCCCGGAAATGAAAGCGGAATCGGAAAAACTCGAATTGGGTTACCAAACTGGCCGGACTTTCCACGGTTCTCCTGTTGTATAATGGTATGGCATTTGACTCTTGTTTTCCGCTTG
Organism: Bryobacterales bacterium; assembly: GCA_003152325.1. Classification (GTDB taxonomy): domain Bacteria; phylum Acidobacteriota; class Terriglobia; order Bryobacterales; family Bryobacteraceae; genus PALSA-129. The sequence goes on from PLZX01000148.1 coordinate 2,633, forward strand.
GAACAGATTTGAGAGGGGGTTGCGTGAGTCCATCCGCGCCCCCTTTTTTGTTAGTTCAGGCCGGTTAGGGTCGATGCATTTTCAGCAAAGAAGGAATAAAGGCAGATGAAAGAAAAAGGTACAGTGAAGTGGTTTAACGCGGCCAAGGGCTTCGGTTTTATCCAGAGGGAGAATGGAGAAGATGTGTTCGTACACTTCTCGGCGATTCAGTCGGAGGGCTATCGGAGCCTGGATGAAGGCGCCAGAGTGGAGTTTGAGGTGACGAAAGGGCCCAAGGGGCTGCAGGCAACCAACGTCACAGTGGGCTGATGCAGTGAAGGAACGGCCGGAGCTTCGGGCGTCGGCCGTTCCCCCCAAAGTAGTGGAGGTTTATGAGTAAAGAAGACAGCATCGAAGTCACCGGCACTGTATTGGAAAAGTTTCCCAGCGGGCTGTTTAGTGTACAACTCGAGCACGAACGGGTTGTTCTGGCTCACTTGGCCGGTAGGCTGCGACGCAATCGCATCCGCGTCCTCGCGGGCGATAAAGTCACCATGGAACTGTCACCCTACGATCTGACCAAAGGCCGTATCACGTTTCGTCACCGGTAGCCCCCACCGGGGTAACATCCACAATTTCCCTGTTTCCAGCCAGATAGAGTGAGTATTGACGCATCTTTTGTTGTAAGAAAATGGTACAACCAAAGAGTGTGGAATCCACGGTCACAACCGGAAGAAGTTTTTTTGCGTTTGGTGACGAAGGCTTGTAAACTATTGTTTTTGAAGGCATAAGAGCGCTTATATGAAAGAGCCGAATCCTCCCCAGGAACGGCGTCGTACCCGGGCCAAAGCATCCGCCGCCGATATAATCAAATCGGAGAGTGGGATGGAGAGACCAAAGAATTCCCCGGGCCGGGCCAAGAAGCAGAACCCCGAGTCCACCGAAGACCTTGCGACAGTCCTTTCACGCCGGGTAGTCGGGCAACCGGACGCCACGCGCCTGATCGTTCCTTATATACAGATGTACCAGGCTGGCCTCGCTCCGGAAGGCCGGCCCGTTGGCGTGTTCCTGTTGCTGGGGCCCACCGGCACGGGCAAAACCAAGACCGTCGAAGCCCTGGCCGAAATTCTGCACGGCAGCGAGAAAAACGTCCTCAAGGTGGATTGCGGCGAATTCCAGATGGAGCATGAGGTGGCCAAACTGATCGGCGCGCCGCCCGGCTATCTGGGTCACCGCGAGACACAGCCCATGCTCACGCAGCAGAAGTTGGCCGCGGTCACCAGCGAGAAGTGCAATCTCTCCCTGGTGCTGTTCGACGAAATCGAAAAGGCCGCGCCCTCCATGACGCGCCTGCTGCTCGGGGTGCTGGACAAAGCGCAATTGCGGCTCGGCGATAACTCCACCGTCAACTTCGAAAAAAGCATGGTCTTCCTGACCAGCAATCTGGGCTCGCGCGAAATGCTGCGTGAGATGAATCCGGAATTCGGCTTCCAATCGGCGCACCACACCGCGCGCACCGACCTCATCGGTAAGCTGCAGAGCATTGGCCTGGTGGCCGTGCGCAAGCGTTTCTCCCCCGAATTCGTAAACCGCATCGATTGCATCATCACCTACCAGCCACTGAGCCGGGAAGCGCTCGCCGCAATCCTGGAACACCAGATCGCCGACCTGCAGAGCCACGTCAACACGCGCCTGGGGGACCGATCGTTCACTCTCGAAATCGCGCCCGAGTCACGCCAGTTCCTGCTCGAAAAAGGCACCAGTGCGGAGTATGGCGCTCGCGAGTTGAATCGCACCATCCACCGCTTCCTCACCCAGCCCCTGGCGACCATGGTGGCCACCAACCAGGTGAGCGCCGGAGCGCAGGTGCGCGTGGACGTTGCCGACCCTCCCGAAAAGCTCTCCATCCGCGCGTTGGAACCGGATGTGATCCCCGTCGCCGCGCATCCCACCGTGCTATTGGTGGACGATAATCGCGACCTGCTGCACTTCCTGGAGCGCCTGATGGGGGACGCCGGCTGGACGCTGTTCACCGCCGAATCGGCCACCGAAGCCCGCCGCGTGGCCCTTCTGCACAAGCCCAATGCGGCGCTGCTCGACTATATGCTGCCCGATGGCAACGGCGTGGAACTCGGCGTGGAATTCCTGCAGGCTGTTCCGAACATGCTGGTGATCGTCATGACGGGAACTATTCTGCCGCCGGAAGAAGAAGCGCTTTGCGAGGAGCATAACTTCCCAGTGCTGCGCAAACCCTTCCTGGCTTCGGACGTGGTGAACCAGATTCGCGGACGGCTGTCGGCGGCGGGCGGGGGAGCTCGAGGCTAGTACCGCCAGCTCCGGGTATCCGCGCCCGCCGGCGCCGTCGAGATCATGTGGTCCATCATCAGGGGCATCAACCGCTGGTTGATGGTCGGACCGGAGACGATCATGGGTACATGGGGATTGCCGGTGTAGCAGTGCGGCATGCCCGGGCCGTAATCGAAATCGCCTGCGTAGTACGGACCTTTCGCCAGATCTTTGGTGGATTCCAGAAATTTCTCGGTGAGGCGGACGGCGCGATCCAGGTAATAGCTGTCGGCCTCGCCCACCGCGAAGTGAAGCTTGCCGACCAGCTTGGGACCGAGCGTCTTCCAATCGCGCTGCATGATGTGATTGAGGTCGTAATGTTCTTTCCAGAATTCCGCCACCTGATGGTCGATCACACCGGTGCGCGGATCCAGAATCAGCTTGGGATAGCCATCCTCGCCGACCGGGCTGTAGACGGCCTGCCAGATGTCGAACTGCTCACCGGAGCGGCCTTTGGTGCCGAGGACTAACTCAAAGCGGACGGCGTCTTCCATGACGGAGAGCACCTTGCCGTCGGCGGTGCGCTCCATGGGAATGGGCACCTCCTTCCAGGTGCTGGCGGCATAGAAGGCGTTCTTATCCAGGTAGAGGTTGACCAGCGAATAGGCGCTGAAATCGATGGGATCGGGGCAGGCCACCCAGGCGCCGTTAAAGTAATCGGGGTAAAAAACCTGCAAGGCAAGCACGCGCCATCCGCCGGTCGAGCCGCCGTAAAGGGAGCGCGCCCACGGTTCCCCGATGCCGCGGTATTGCTTCTCGATATACGGATACAGCTCCTGCGTGAGCGCATCGCCATACGGGCCAACGTTGGCGGAGTTCACGGCGTAGGAATCGTCATAGTACGGGTTCGCGTCCTGCGTGTCCACAATGAGCATGTGCGGCAGGCGGCCGCTGGACCAATCCTGGTAAAAGCGATAGCCGTTCTGGTTGCCGCCGCGACCGCCTCCGCCTCCTCCGCCCGCGGGCGGTTCCGTGGTGAAACCCACACCGGCGTTGAATGAGGGCGAAAAGTGGCCCTGGTAATACAGCACCGGATAATGCGTGTTGGGATGCTCGTCGAAGCCATCCGGCAGCAGAACAATGGCGCCCAGATACATGGCACGGCCCCAGAATTCGCTCAGCAGTTTGCTCTGAATGCGCACGTGCTTGATGTACTTGGTGTCCGCCTGGGGCTCGATGGGCGGAACGGTCTTGGTGAGCTCGATCTTGACGACGTCGGCAGAGGCCGGATCGATCTTCACCTTCACCGGCTGGCTGTAGAGGTTGCCGGGCTTGCGGGCCCAGTGCTGGCCTTCCCCCTGGTCCATGGGCAGCTTGACGGCGTGGCCGTCGGCGCGATGGAAGGTTTCGTAGACGTTGAGCACGGCCTGCACGTAATACTCGCCGGCCGGCACTTCGTCCAGAGAGCGGCGGGGATAGCCCAGGGTGGATCCGTCGATGGAGACGCTGCGCGCGCCTTCGGCATCGGCGCCGAACATCTGCTGGGTGTTGAGACCTTCGCTGATGGAGAAGCGCGGCTCGGGCGTGCCGGTTGTGGAGATGACCAGGACGACGCGCCCGTCCATCGGGTTGGCCCAGGAAACCTGGAAACGCAAGGGCGATTTCGCGTGCGCCGCAAAGGGGGCGGCGAGTAACAGTAGACTGGCAAGAAGTCGCATCAATAGAGAGCTACCACTTCCCAATACGATCCTGCAAGCGGTAGGGCGCTATGATGGACTCGTGAACCTGGCAGTCGCAACCGATCACGGCGGTTTCCCCCTGAAGGAACGCATCATTCAGGAACTGAAACGGCTGGGCCACAACGTCACGGATCTGGGAACGAATTCGGCCGAGCCGGTCGACTACCCCGATTACGCGGAGGCCGTGGCGCGCGAAATCCTCGCAGGCCGTGCGGAGCGCGCCGTGCTGATCTGCGGCAGCGGCGCGGGCGCGTGCGTGGCGGCCAATAAGTTCCGCGGCATCCGCTCCGCTACCTGCCACGACAGTTTTTCCGCGCACCAATGCGTAGAGGATGACAACGTCAATGTGCTGTGCCTCGGCGCGCGGGTGGTGGGGCCGGAACTGGCAGTCGAACTGGTCCGCGACTATGTGAAAGCGGTATTCTCAGGCGCCGAGCGGCATCGCCGGCGGCTGGGAAAGATCGCGGCGTTTGAGGCCAGCTTCGGAAAGTAGCCGTTCTGCAAAGTGGGGCAGGCGCTTTCGCCTGCCAACCAGCCGCTACTTTTTCGGCGCCGTGAAGTACGGCTCGGGTTCGGGCACCGCGGCGCCGTCCTTACGCGGGTCGGAGGCGCCCCAGTTGACCCCGGTGGATGAATCGTGGACCACCACCTGGCCGCCGCCCATCGAGCTGGAAAAATCTCCCAGCAGCTCCAACTGGTGGCCGCGCGCCATCAGGGCCTCGCGAATCTCCAGCGGAAAGCGGCTCTCGACGGAAACGTCGCAGCCGCCGAAAGTCTTCTTGGTGAAGCGCGGCGCCTCCAGGGCCATCTGAATGTTCATCCCGTGATCCACTACGTTGGAAACGAACTGTGCGTGCGCTTGCGCCTGATTCAGCCCACCCATGATGCCGAAGCCCATGTGCAGGCTGCCCTTTTCCATGAAGGCCGGAATAATGGTGTGGAAAGGCCGCTTGCGCGGCGCAAGCGCATTGGGGTGCTGCGCGTCCATTTCGAACAGTCCGCCGCGATTCTGCAGCGCAAATCCATACTCATCCACTACAACGCCCGAACCGAAGTGCTGGTAGAGGCTCTGAATGAGCGAGACGATGTTGCCCTCGCGGTCTACCACGGAAAGATAGATGGTGTCGCCATGCACCACGGGCGGCTGGCCGGGCGCCACGTCGCAGCGCGCATGAACGGGGTCGATTAGCTTGGCGCGCTCGCGCGCGTAGTCCATCGAAATCATTCCTTGCACCGGAACTTTGCTGAACTTGGGGTCGGCGACATAGCGCGCGAGATCGGAGTAGGCCAGCTTCTGTGCTTCGATTTGCAGGTGCAACTCCTCTAAGCCGCGCGGCGGGTACTTGGCGAGCGGATAGAGAGAGAACAGGTTCAGCATCTGGATGGCGGCGATTCCCTGCCCGTTGGGCGGCAATTCGTAAACCTTCCAGCCATGGTAGTCGGTGGAAATGGGCTCGACCCATTCCGCCTGAAACTCGGCGAGATCGGCGGCGGTCATCTTGCCACCCAGCCGTTCGCTGGTCTTCAAAATGGCTTTGGCGATGGCGCCCTTGTAAAATGCCGGTGCGCCCTGCGATGCCACCAGCTTGAGGGCAGCGGCCATCTCGGGATCGCGGAAGACGTCGCCCACGTTGGGAGCGCGGCCCTCGTGCAGGAAGATGCGCTTGCCGTTCTGGTCCTTGCCCAGCTTCTCCTCTTCCGTTTTCCAGGCGGCGCCAATCATCTCAGTGACCGGGTAGCCGTGATCGGCGAAATAGATGGCCGGCTGGAAGAGATCGCTCCACGGCAGCTTGCCGAAACGTTTGTGCAGCTTGGCCCAGCCGTCGACGCAGCCCGGCACGGTGACCGAGTGGATGCCTTCCTGCGGCATCTTGGTTTCGCCCCGAGATTTCAGGAAGTCGATGGTGAGCCCGGTGGGCGCCCAACCGCTGGCGTTGATGGCGGAGAGCTTTCCGGTCTTGGCATCCCAATAGATGGCGAAGAGATCGCCGCCCATGCCGTTGCTTTCGGGCTCCACGACGCCGAGCGCCGCGTTGGCGGCAATGGCGGCATCCATGGCGGAGCCGCCGCGCGCCAGGATTTGTGCGCCCGCCTGCGAAGCGAGCGTCTGGCTGGTGGCAACGATGCCCCGCGCGCTGATGACCATTGAGCGCGCCTGCGAGCGATCCTGTGCCTGTCCGGGTGTGTGCAGCATAAGTAGGAAAAGCCAAGCGAGAAAGCGCATGAAGTGGAAATGATAGCAGTGTTGGGAGCGGGGGTGGTGCACACCGCGGAGGCACGCAATACATTCCGGCAGGCGGAGCCGGTCCTCCGAGCGATTGGAGCAAGGTTGATGCCACTGCGAGCCCAATCTTGTACGGGAGGTACTTAGTGCACCTTTGCGAGAAACAGTACCTCCCGTGACCGTAAAGAAATTACTCTGCCGGACGGGCGAACATCGCGTGGATCCGTGCAAACACGGCTCAGGAGGGTTTGGCACGCGAGATGCATTAGTAGCACGCGGAGGCTGGTTATACATGACTACGCAACTGAACGACAAGAACGATAACAACGAAGNNGCGACCCAAGTGTCGCGTCTCAACGACAGCACCCAGGCGCAGATCGCCAAGCTGAGCGATCAAGTGACCGAGAGCAGCACCGAGAGCGCCAAGCGGGCTGAATTGGTAGCGCAGGAAGCGCACGATACCGCCACTTCCGTGGAGGTGCAGGCGCGATCCGATGTGCGGAAGACCGCCGCAACCTTCTCCGCAAAGCTTGCGCAACAAGGGCAGGCCGCGCAGCAGGCACAGCAGCAAGTGGCCGGCGAGTTGGAGAACCTGAAGACAGACGCCACTGCGAAACTCGACGCGATCAGCGGCGATGTGACCAGCGTCAAGGGCGATGTGACCAGCGTAAAGAGCGACGTCGCATCGACGCAGGCGGAGGTGGAGAAGACCGGTTCCGAGCTCAAGCGGATGACCGGCGATATGGGAGTAATGAGCGGACGGATCGCCACCAATGGCGAGCAACTCTCCGCGCTGAAAGAACTCGGAGAACGCAACTACCAGGAATTCGATATCAAGAGGACCGGTGGCCTGCAGAAGGTCGGCACCATCCAGTTGGCGCTCTCGAAAGCCGACCCCAAGCGAAACCGCTTCACGCTGGATGTACTGGCTGACGACAAGAAAGTGCAGAAGAGAGACCGCACCATCAACGAGCCGGTGCAGTTCTACCTGGCCGGCACCCGCCAGCCGGTTGAGATCGTTGTCAACGAGGTGAGGAAAGACGAAGTTGTCGGATACGTGTCCATGCCGAAGGTAAGGACGAGCAGACCGTAAGCACAGTAGCAAGGGCAAACCGGCGGGGCTTGGTAACTCAAGCCCCGCCGGTTTTGCGTTCCAGGATGGCGTCAGCCCTTGCGGCGGCTGGAATCGCGGACGACCAGCCGCGGGGGAATGAAAATCCGCTGAGGAGCCGTCGGTTTCTTCGATTCCATGGCCTGCAATAGCAAGTCCGCGGCGGTTTCGCCGATGGTCGAGCTGCTTTGATCGACGGTGGAAAGCGGAACCCGCAGCAGGTCCGAGTAGTGAACATTGCCCGCGCCGATGACGGCGATGTCTTCGGGAACGCGCAGCCGGGCTTCGAGGATTGCCTTGATGGCGCCGGCGGCCACCGGATCGTTATAGCAAAACACGCCATCGGGTCGCGGGCTGGCGCGCAGAAGCTGCTGCATGGCCTCATAGCCGGTGTTATCACCGTACTGGCCGCTGGCAATATGTTGTGGGCGGGCCGCCATTCCGTGGCGGGCCAGGGCGCGGCGATATCCGCGCAGCCGGCCCGTGCCCGTGGCCACCGCGGGACCACGGATGTGCGCGATCTTCCGGCAACCCTGCGCGATCAGGTGCTCGGTGGCAAGCGCGCCCAGATCGTCGTCTTTCACGCCGACATAGTTGGCTTGGGTTCCGGGAAGGATGCGATCGATGAGCACGTAGGGAATCTTGTTGCGATCGAGCATCTGAAACAGCTCCAGACGGCCGTTGTGCTGAGCCGAAGCGATGATCAAGCCATCGACCTTGCGATTGACCAGCACGCCGACCTGGCGTCGTTCAATTCCGCCGTCCTCCTCCGTGTCGGAAATCACCACCTGGTAGCCCATGGGCTGTAGTTTGCGAGCGACACCTTTTGCCACCTCCGCAAAGAAGGAGTGCATCAGGTCCGGCAACACCAGGCCCACCAGGTAGGTGCGGCCCGTGACCATGCTGCGGGCGATCCAATCGGGCTGGTAGTTGAGCTCCCGCATCCGTTTGAGCACGCGGTCGCGGGTTTTCTCGCTGATGTCGCTGTGGTTGCGCAGAGCCTTCGACACCGTCATCAGCGACACGCCCAGATCCTCGGCAATGTCCTTCATGCGAACGGCCAATTCGACACCTCCTCAATCCTGCAATCATACCGTGATAGTTAGCGGTCAAGTTATGAAGTGCGATCCAGGCGGCCAGTTCCGCGTGCGCCTGTGCAGCGGGCGGCTCCTGAGCGCCAAGCTGGCTCCCGGCAAAGGCCGCGTTCCGGATCTGAACGATGTGCGAAACTGCGAAGTGGCCGCCAGTAAGCCCCTGGTTCCCGATGCGCGGCCGCTTAGTGGCACGGACATCGACATTCATGCCTGAAACCGCGGCGTCACCTGAGCCGACCAGGGTTCGTTACCTGGTGCTCACCATGCTGTTTGTGGTGACCACGCTGAACTTTGCGGATCGCGCCACGCTGTCGATTGCGGGGCCCGCTGCAGCCAGACAACTCGGCCTGGACGCCGTCGAGATGGGATACGTGTTCTCCGCGTTCGGCTGGGCCTACGTGTTTGGCCAGATACCGGGCGGCGTGCTGCTGGATCGTTTCGGCTCGAAGAACGTGTATACGCTGAGCATCCTGGCCTGGTCGGTGGTCACGGCTCTGCAGGGCTTCGTCGGA
>PLZX01000007.1 GCA_003152325.1 Bryobacterales bacterium
GCGATATTGCGGAGGGTTTTAAGCAGCGTGCCGAGACGCAGAGAGTATCAAGCGAAGTTGAGGCCCGGAGGCACGCTGCTTAGAATCCTAATGTGCTAAGCCGCTGGAGCAGTCGTCAAGCTATGTGGTTTGAATGGGGGCGGGTTTTATCTTGGCAACGGGGGCTGAGGATGGGACCGCAGTCGCGGAGCGAAATGGGGCAGACTCTGAGATGGTGTTCGATTGCCGAGAAGCACTCTATCGTCCCTGGCAACGTGAAATAGCGAGTTGGCAAGGGCGTCGCGACGATTAGGGCGCAGTGCTCCTCAGACCGTGCGTCACTGAGGTTCACGGTCATCCGGCAGCGGGATGGATCGGCCGCATGACTCATGAGGTATTCCAAATTGACGTGCGGTGCGTGGGCAGGAGGGCGAATCGTAGCATCTGACCGGTCTTGCATTGCGGACACTGCAAAGGGTCATGCCCGGTGAGCTGCTGGCTGCGCTCTCGATAGTTATGCGGCGGCGGTGAGAGTGGTTCGGGCATGGACAGCAGTTCTCGGCAGCGGGCCAGGTGCTCCTTGCGGTGGCGGTTCCCGAGAAGGCCGTAGTGACGGATTCGTTGGAAGGAATCGGGGAGCACATGCAAGAGGAAGCGCCTTAAGAACTCGTCGGCCGATAGCGTCATCACTTTGCGACGGTGCTCTTGTTTGTAGTCCTTGTAGGCGAAACTGACTTTCCCATCCTGCATGCCATTTAGCCGGTGGTTGGAGATCGCGACGCGATGCGTGTAGCGGCCCAGATAGTCCAGCACTCGGTCCGGTCCGCCGAACGGCGGCTTCGCGTAGACTACCCACTCACTCTGGCCAAGCGGCGCCAGGTGGCGGGCAAACATGTGTGGGTCAGATAGTTGTTGCAGATCGCCGTAGAACTGGAGGTCTCCGGCCGCGTAGGCTTGTTTGAGGTATCGGAGGTAGAGAGTTCGGAAGCGACGCGACAACACACGCACGGGCAGGAAGAAGCCGGGCCGGCAGGGGATCCAGCGGTCGTCGTCAGGGGAGATTCCGCCGCCGGGTACGACGCAATGTAAGTGGGGATGGTGAGTGAGTGTCTGCCCCCAGGTGTGGAGGATGCAGAAAAAGCCGATGTGCGCTCCAAGATGTTTCGGGTCGAGCGCGATCGACAGAAGGGTCTCCGCCGCGGCGCGAAACAACAGACCATACATCTGGCGCTTGTTCTGCAGAGCCATCGCCGCCAGTGGTTCCGGCAGAGTGAACACGACATGAAAATACTCGCAAGGCAGGAGTTCCGCCTGCCGCTTTTCGAGCCATTCGGCTCGGGCGAGTGACTGGCACTTGGGGCAATGCCGATTGGCGCAGGAGTTGTACGCGTTCCGTTCGTGCCCGCATCGATCACACTGTTCGAGATGGCCGCCGAGCGCCGCGGTGCGGCATCGTTCGATGGCGCGCAGTACACGCTTCTGTCCGGCGGACAGCGATCCGGCATGCGTTTGACGGAACTCATCGCCGTGTGTACGCACCACGTCGGCGACTTCCAGGGCGGGTCGCACGAGAGACAGCGCCCTACGGTTGTGGAACGGTGGCCGGGTAGGGCAGCAAGTCCAGCGGGCTGGTGGTGGCGCAGACTGTACTGGTAGCCAGACAAAGGTAGCGGGCGGTGGTGGCCAGACTGCGGTGACCGAGCAGAAGCTGAATGCGGCGTAGGTCGGTGCCGGCCTCCAGCAGATGCACGGCGTAGGCGTGTCGCAAAGAGTGGGGGCTGGTTTCTTTAACCAGGCCAGCGCGCCGGCTCGCATGGGCAACCGCCTGGCCGACAGCTGCTCGGCTCAGATGCTGGTCGGGATCCTGCCCGGGGAAGAGCCACTGCTGCGGGCGCACCTTCCGCCAATACGTGCGGAGCAACTCCAACAGTTTGGGGGATAGCTGAACGTACCGGTCTTTATGACCCTTGCTCTGCTGAATCCGGATCATCATCCGTGGGCTGTCGATGTCGGGAATCCGCAGATGAATGGCCTCGCTCACGCGCATCCCGGTGCCGTACATCGTGCTGAAGATGACTCGGTGGGAAAAGGAAGGAGCCGCTTCCAGAAGCCGCAGAACTTCTCCCGGGCTGAGAATCACGGGCAAACGGTGTTCCGGCCTGGGGGTCGGAATCATCTCGATGACCCGATCCTGCTTCAAAGTGACGGCGTAGAAAAACCGTAGTGCGGTGGCCGCCACCATCCGGCTGTTGACGGACACCTTCCTCTCTTTGGCCAGATAGATCTGATAGCGGCGGATGTCTTCAGGACCCAACTGTTCCGGTGACCGGCCAAAATACCCGGCGAGGTAGCTGACCTGTTTCAGGTAGCAGAGCATGGTGTTGGGAGCCATGTTGCGCACCGTCATGTCGTCGATCATCCGCTGGCGCAGGGGAGAGACCTTGCGGGCGGTCAGGAGGGGAGTCTTTGGAGATATGGTGTCGCTCATGGGGAGCAACGTTAGCGAAAAAACCTCCCCTTGTCACAGCGTCGCCAACGCCGACCGGCACGCGGTCAGAACGTCGTGGCAACCGCATTCCCGCATAGCGGGTTAGTACATT
>PLZX01000013.1 GCA_003152325.1 Bryobacterales bacterium
ACCCCCACGCGCGTGGGGACGATACTGGGTTTTACTTAGCTTTCGGCACCTGGACAAGTCTTAGCCCATCCCGGTCCACTATCCAACGATCGGTCGCTCCCCAGAATTCTATCTCGAAGCCCTGCTCGTTGCGAGCAGCGTGGACCAGGATGCCTGCACCGCCGTTCATTCCCGAGCAGACGCGCTCCCAGAGTTTCCGGCGGACCACCGGCTTCAGTGTCCCGACAAAGACGCCGGCGCGGAGTTCCAGCAGCCAGCGGGTGAGGTCACCCCGCAGGCTCGGCGGAACCCGTTCTAGGATCATCACCACCATCGGTTTCCTCCGAATAGTTGACGCCGCCCTCGACGCGCCCCGCCACGGGATCCCACAACCCGGAGGGCAAGGCGTCGTCGGCATCGAGCAGGCAGTCGAGCGAAGCGTCCACGCCCTCGCCGATGTCCTCGAAAAGGAAGGCGAGGTCGGGCAGCATCCGTTCGAGCAGACGTTCCTCGAAGAACTGGTCCCGCAGGGCGCGCCGGACCGTCCCTTCAAGATCCTTCGGAGTCGCCCGCGCAACCGCAAACGCCGCGGGGATCGAGGTGGCGGTCTTGTACAGGTCCGCCACGTCATACACAAACGAGAGCGCCTTGCCGGTATGAATAAACCCGATGGCGGGCGAATAGCCCGCCGCGACAATAGCGGCGTGGCAAATGCCATAGAGGCAGCTATTGGCGCATGACAAAGCGCGGTTGATGGGGTCGGCGGTTTTCCAACTGCTTCGGTCGTAGCTGCGCCCTTTCCATTCCACACCGGTGACACGGCTGGCTTCGGCATAGGTCTCGCGGACGCGGATTCCCTCGCGGCCGCGGAGTTGCTGCAGCGACAGGGATTCGTCGACCTTCTCGTTAAAGCGTTGGGCATACATGCGGCGGACCACGACAAGGCGGGTGGCTGGAGCGGCCCACGCGTTGGCCTGGCGCAGCAGGTTTCGGGATGAGCGCGTCTCGCCCAGTCCAACGCCGTACACCCGAACCCCCTCCTCGCCGCACCACAGGATCAGGCAGCCGGACTCAACCAGGGTCTGGACTGCGGCGTGGGTGATAGTGGAGCCCGGGCCGAGCATCAGCAGAGAGAGGGCGGCACATGGGACGGCTGTGCGGCCGGTCTCTTCCCAGACCGAAATGGACCTTCCGTCTCGCTCGATGCGGCAGTGATCGACGTAGAGGAAACTCCATCCATCCTCGACTCGGGGCAGCAGGTGAAGGTCCTTGAGCATCACGGCTCAACCTCCCGGAGCGAGGGAGAGCAGGCCGTAGCCATAGGACTTTCCTGGGCCGATGCCAGCCCGGAGGCTGGCTTGAAACAGCGCCACATCGACCACCTCCAGGCGCCCCTCGAAGACGACCCCGTAAAAGGTCAACCGGGATGAGGAACCATCCGGCCCACGCTTGCAGCCGGTGGCCCTAAGATCGCGGCCGCTGCGCACGTCGGGCACATGCGAGGCGGCGCGCACCGCCTTCAATCGAAATCCTGATTGCCCGGCCTTGCGCTCCAGCCAGGCTAGCCATTCCTGCTCGCCGCCCAGTTCCACCCGTTTGCCGTTGTTCTTCCGGCCATCGGCGCCGGTCTTGGTGCCAATCTTGCGTGTGGGGTTGGCTACGAGTTTGAAGCGCAGCAGGCTGCCCGCGTTAACACGGCCGAGGGCTTCAGTGATCTCCTTCACCTGGGGCTCGGCATCGGGATGCAACCAGGACGGAGGCAGGTGCGCCCAGTCGGGTGGCAGCGCGGACTGGACAAGCAGCACGATCGCCCCGTCGGCTGCCGCTTCCGTCCGATACAAAATGCCGGCCTCGCAGCGCGCAGCGCCAGTGGAAGAGAGCCTGTCGGGGAAAGCCCTCATCAGCGTGCGGTGCATGGCCATGCAATCGGCCAGATCCTGCGAGGCCTCGCGGCTGCGTATATTGGGGACGAGCCGGGACAGATAGATCTGGTCACTCATGAGTCATCTCCAGCCAGCGGGTCTCCACCCCCCGGACGGCGAATGTGCGGTTGAGGAACGAGAGAGGGACATCCTGCCGGCTCTCGGCCGTGGATTCGAGCGGGGCTTCGAGGACAAGTCGTTGCTGGACCGGAACCGGTGCCTGCTTCCTGCTTCCGCTGGATGGATCGATGAAGGATTTGAGCGCCTCGGTGAGAGGGGACTCCCGCACGGCAGGGCCTGTGGGCGAGTCCGGCGGGAAAGTTACTGGCCGTGTCGGGACGTAAGACTTGCGGCCTAGCGACAAGGGCCAGACTGGCTCGTGCAAAGCCCGCTCAATTCGGCGCAGAAGAGGCAGCGGGCCTTCGAGGCCAACGAGAAAGNNCGGTCTGGTAGTCGATGCGCAGGGTACCTTCGCGCAAGACGCGCACTCCCATTTTTAAGCCGGCGAGTTCCGCCAGCGAAGGCCAGGGGCCCGGTTTGTCATCTCGGGGTTTGCCGAGAGCGGCGCAGATGAGTCCCAGTACGCCGCTCTTGGAGGGTTCGCGGCCGGTGTCCCGCTGATCGAAGCGGCTATCAACACCCCACGACTGCATCGGCCCGGCCAGGCGCAACAGGAGTGTGGTGGTGAGGGCGGAGTTCACTGCCCGCCTCCGAGACCGGACATGGACCGGTCAAGAAGATCCTTGACGTTGCCCACGCTTTGAGCGGCGTTCGAGTTCAGGGCGTCGAGGCCTGCATCCTCAATGGTCGCGTAGAGCGCGCTCGTGATGCCGTTGGGGCCATACATTTTTGTGAGCTTACCCCAGTAGTGGGCCAGCGCCTCCACCGAATTCACCATGAGCCCCTTGTTGCGGCCATCCACGGGTTGGGCGAAGGCGTTGGCGAGAGAGGCGAGGCCTTTGTCCCGAACCACGATCATTACGAACGAGGGCAGGCTCTGCGCGGCGGTGCTGTTCTGCTT
>PLZX01000005.1 GCA_003152325.1 Bryobacterales bacterium
AGCAGACCGAAAATAACCGGCGGGCAAAGTTTTATTCGCTTACCCGCCTGGGCAGAAAACAGCTCGAATCGGAGGCGGCGAACTGGCAGCGGCTATCGTCCGCCATCTCGCACGTCGTCCAGCTTTCGGAGGCTTAGGAAGAGTTATGCGGATGGAGCACTGGTGGTTCACGGCGCGCTTACGGCTCAGGTCCATCCTGCGCCGGAGCCGTGTGGAATGGGAGCTCAACGAGGAACTGCGGTTCCACCTGGATCACAAAATCGAGGAAGGTATCGCCAGGGGGCTTTCCCCAAAAGAGGCGCGCTACCGGGCGCTGCGCGCGATGGACGGACTGGAACAACGGAAAGAGGAGATTCGAGACATGCGGCGCATTCACTGGTTGACGGATTTCGTTGACGATGTGCACTATGCAATCCGAAGCCTGCGGCGGACCCCCGCGCTCACCGCGTTTGTGGCCATCACGCTGGCGCTGGGGATCGGGTTTACTTCGACGAGTTTCAGTGGGGTGGATGCGCTGATCTTCAGGCCCTACCCCGTCCCGCATCCGGGCGGCGTGGTCAGTCTGGTGGGCACTTCTCACGACGCCAGCTACGACAATTTCTCCTATCGCGAATACCTGGACATCCGCGACCACACCAGGAGTTTCGAGGGCGTGATCGCCAACGCCGCCCTGGGGACGGTGGGCTTCAGCGCCGATCCCGGAACCGCGCCGCGGGCCAGGGCTGGAATGATGGTTTCCGGCAACTACTTCCGTGTGCTCGGTGTGGAGCCGCGGATGGGGCGCGGGTTTCGGGACGACGAAGACCAGGCGCCCGGCCGCGATGCCGTGGTGGTGCTGGGGCCGGACTTCTGGAAGACCGAATTCGCCGGCGATCCTACCGTGGTGGGCAGGACGGTTCGTTTGAACGGCAGGGACTTCACCGTGATCGGCGTGGCGCCAGAGTCGTTCCCTGGAATGCAGATTTTCGCCAATCCGGACCTCTACATGCCGCTCGCCATGGCGCCGGTGTTTTCCACCAACCCACGGAAACATTTCTTCGAGGACCGGGACGATCGCGAGTTGAGCGTCAATGCGCGCTTGCTGCCGGGAGTGACCGAGCGGCAGGCGCAGAGTGAACTCACGGTGCTCGCCCAAAATTTCGAACGCGACTATCCACAGTTCTATCGCAACCGCGGCGCGGCGGTGCATACGCACTTCGAAATGCTCACTCGAAGCGATGTCGCGGCGGCTCCCTGGAAGTTCTTCGTGATCACTGCAATCCTCGCGCTCTCGGTGCTGCTGGTGGCTTGCACCAATGTGGCGGGGCTTCTTTTGAGCCGTGCCCGCTCCCGAACCCGCGAGATCGCCGTGCGGTTGGCGATGGGCGCCGGGCGATTCCGGCTGATCCGGCTGCTGTTGACGGAAAGCCTGATCTTTGCGTGCCTGGGCGGAGTGGGCGGGCTCGCCATTGCGTACGGCAGCATCACCTACTTCTCGACGTTCACGATTCCAGCCGAGTTGCCACAGAACCTCCCGTTCCACATGGATGCGCGGGTATCGCTGGCATGCCTGGTGCTGTCGCTCTTGAGCGCGCTGCTCTGCGGCCTGGCGCCGGCGCTGCAGAGCACCAGGGCCGACCTGGTGAGCGGGCTCAAGGCGGCCGATGTCGACGTGCCTGGACGCAAACGCCTGTGGGGCCGGAACGTGTTGGTGGTGGCGCAGGTCTCGTTCTCACTGATGCTGCTGATGGCGTCGTTTCTGATGGTGCGCGAATTCAACCGGAGCCTGGCTGAGGGAACGCCGTTCTTGAAGGATCGATTGCTGCTGGTGAGGTTCGATCCGCGACTGGTGCAGTACAACGAGGCGCAGACCCAACAGTTTTACAAGCTGTTGACCGAACGCGTGCGGATGACGCCGGGAGTGCAGGGCGCGGCGCTGACGCAGAATCCACCGCTGGCCCTCGAGAGGTTTGACGCCGTCTCCTTCGTGCCGGAGGGTTTCGAGATGCCGCGCGATCGCGAAAACTTCACTTCCACCATGGACACGGTGGACGAAGGGTACTTCGATACGATGGGTGTGCCGATTGTGCGCGGCCGGGCCTTCCTGGCGTCCGATGCAGCGGATACGCCGCGAGTGGCCGTGGTGAACGAGCAGTTCGCGAAACACTACTGGCCCGCCGGCGATGCCGTGGGCAAACGCATAAGGCTCGAGAAACGCGACGGTCGGCCGGTGGAGATTATCGGCATTGCCGAGACCATCAAGTATCGCAGCGCCCAGGAGAGGCCGATCGATTTCGTGTATCTGCCGCTGGCCCAGCATCCTGTTCCGCGAATGGTTCTGCTGGTGCGCTCCAGCGGCAATCCGCTGCAGTGGGTTCAGCCGGTGAAAGAAGTGGTGCGGGCGCTCGATCCGAACCTGCCGATGTTGCAGACCCGGTCTTACGATGACCTCTACCGGTACAACGTGGTGGACGGACCGGGAACTGCGACCAAGATGATCGGCACGATGGGGGCGGTGGGACTGCTGATGGCTATCGCGGGGTTGTACGGCCTGGTGGCATACAACGTGAGCCGCCGGACCCGCGAGATCGGCATTCGCATGGCGCTTGGCGCGAGTCCGTCCGACGTGCTGCGCCTGGTGATGGGCAAGGGCCTGGTACTGGTGGGGATTGGAACGGCGATCGGACTGGCGATGGGGTTAGGGGTGGAGCGATTGCTGAAGTCGGTGATGTTCGATACGGGCGGGATCGATCTGGTGGTCTATGTGCTGGTGGTGCCGTCGATGGTGGCGGTGACGATGCTGGCGGCGTGGCTGCCGGCGCGAAGAGCCGCCCGCATCGCGCCCACACAGGCGCTGCGATACGAGTAGCGCAGTACCTTCGTAAACACCGGATGGCGACGCACCGCTTGCCAAAAGCGGCCCGATTGGCGGATATTTGCGGAATCGGAAGCCGCTCTGCTGGAGGGAGCAGGCAAAGGCAGCAGGGCAATGAGGCACACACAAATCCAACAAGGAGAATATCCAATGAAACACAACACCATGTTAACCATCGCGTCTCTGCTCTCGATCCTCTTCGGTACGCTTCACCTGACGGACGACATCATCCGCGGGTGGTTGTCGGGAACGGTCATAAACCTCACTGCTGGGCCCGTCTGTGTCATCTGGCTGTACGGAACGCTGGTGCTCGCCGAGCGGCGATCGGGGTACGTCATCATGCTCCTCGCTTCGCTCTTTTCGTTGGTCATCCCCGTCCTCCACATGATGGGGAAGGGTGTGATGCACGGCAGCCGGGTCGCCAACTCCAGCGGAGCCTTTTTCTTCATCTGGACGCTCATCGCGGTCGGCGTGACCGCGCTCTTCTCCGCCGTCCTCTCGGTGCGTGGATTGTGGAGCCTGCGGCGGGGCGTCCAACAACCCGAACTTGGAAAGGCCCGTCCTACGGCGTAGGTGATCGGTGCTCCTGCTTCGAGATCCTCTATAGCCAGTTGATTAACGGATCGCCGCACGGTGCCCTTACCGATCGAACAGATCTTGGCGATCTGACGTTCGTTCAGTCTGGCTTCAAAATGGAGTCTTAACCCGGTTTTCCAGCAACGTTTACATCCGACCTGCCCATAGGACGTGTGCCAGCGGCAGTACCCTGTGGCGCCGACGCGCCGCGGACCTGGACGCGAATTGTCGCCGCGGAACTCAGTTCTCCGTCGGAATTTTTTCGGCGCGGTCCACCACGATCATCTCGATGGGGATCCTCCGCGCTTCCAGCTTGAGCCCCAGTTTCTCCTGCAAGACCTGGAAAATCGTGCCCGTGGGCATGTCGACGACGCGCTCCGACGCCGTTCGGGCGCCATCGCCGCTGCTGGTGATCGCTAACGCCCTACCCCGTCCCCCCACCGCGTCGGATCCTTCCGGCACCCAGGCGATGTCGATATCGTAGGTGCCTTTGAGATCCGTCAGATCCACTACGGGGCGATCCACGAAGTGGCCCAGCTCGTTCACCAAGTCCGACATGGGGACCCTGCCCGTAAGTTGGGTGCTCTGTCCATTCATGTTCACGTTCATGCCGCCGATCGGCATCGGAGGCGGGCCGCCGCGGCCCCCGCCAGGGGTGGGAGGCTGCTGGGACCCACCGCCCGCCGCATCGGCCATGGAAGCTGCCACGATGGCCGGATCGATTTCC
>PLZX01000336.1:0-45511 GCA_003152325.1 Bryobacterales bacterium
CTGGCTGAGAAAATCGAGGCAGGTCGCTTCGTCAAGTCCTGGAGAGGAATATTAAACGACACCGAGTGGACCCCGATGTGGCCGAACGAGAAATTCTGCGCCGTGGGCGGTTTCTGAATGAGGAAGGGCCCCTCGCAATTCCAGAACACCGTGTTGGCGCCTGCCCATCCAATGTTGATGTCCTTCCAGAACCGGGCCGTCAAGGGCGCGTGAATATTGTCATAAAGGCCACCGGTCGCCCACTGCTCGTGCGGTTCGCTCGATGAGAACGGGATCGTCGCCGTGCAATCCAGGAACACGTTGCCGGACGCCGTGGGTTGGCCCATCATGAACGAGTGGCGTCCCTTATCGGAGTGGCAGCGCTGCACCAGAGCGAGTTGTCCGCGCAACGCGAAGGTGAACCTTCTGGCGCCCCGCCTTTGGGAAACCGGCTCGCGGGACACGCAGTCCTGAATGGTGATCTATTTGGACCCGCGCTGCATCCCCACCATGCTGTAGACGAAGTGGAGGGCCGTCACATTCCGCACCCAGCCGCTCTTTATGTTGTCGAAGGTAATGAAGTTGGCGTAGTGATTCTCGTCTGAGTAGTATTCCTCGGCGACGTAGTTCGGACGGTCCATGTTGCCGTATTCCTTCGTGCGAACGGTTCGGTCGAACTCCGACATGCCCCGGAGGTTCTCCACGCCGACTTTCTCGATGCGCCCGGGGTCGTCGTACTTCACCACTTCCCCTCCGCCCCAGCGTTTCTCAATGCCGTCTCCGCTTTGGGTGTGGCTGAAGGACCCGCGAAATGGCGTTGAGCTCGGACAACAATTGATCGTACCTAAAGATTGCTGATGATTTGACCTGTCGACTTCACGGCTTTTTAAAGTTCCAGCGCGCTGTGTCGCCCTTCGGTTCGAACTTGGCCAGGGTCGGCGTACTGTGTCCCACGGCGGTGAGGGCCATAGGCTCCTTGGAATTGGGCACTGCCTTGGGCATGATCCGGTACGTGCCGTCGGTCAACTGGTCGATGCGCCACAGTTGCTCGGGACTGACTGAAAAGGCGGGAACGGCAACAACTTCACCGTCGGCGGTTGCCGCCAGGGTGCGTTCGGTGCCGGCGATTTGGATCTTGAAATAGGGCGAGCCGGGATAGCCGCCGGCATTGGCGACGGGCGTGACGGTCCACTTTTGATGGGGCCGGGACATGAAGTCACCCAGGCGAGTGTCGAGGGTGCCGGCCGGCCAGTTCGGTAACACCTGGGCGAGTTCCTGGGCCGGGATCGGAGTGACGGGGCCGGCAGGTGCGCCGCGCCCGCCGAAACCGCCGCCGCGTCCGCCACGATCCATCCGCACGAAATCGACCGCGATTTCCAGCGCGTAGCCGCTGCGCTCGGACTGGATTTCATACGTGCCTTCCTCGAAATTGTCGCCGGCGACGGGCCATCCGTCTCTCCAGAGCAGCGGGCGAATGTCCAGCACGCTGCGGCCGCTGCGGTCCAGGTCGGACTCATAATGACAGGAGAATTTCTCCACGCCGTCGCCCAGATCCAGCCTGCCGAAGTGGCCCAGCCCCACAAATCGACCGCTGGCCGCCGCGAACAGCTTGCCGCCACCTCGGAGCGCGTCGATGCCCACGTTGTCCAGGAACGGGCCGGTCACTTTCTTCGATCGCGTCACGCGGAGGTTGTAGGTGGAGTTGGGACCGTCGCAGCAGGTGCCGTGGGTGCCCAGAAGATAGTACCAGCCATCGCGATAGATCAGGTCCGTGGCTTCCATGTCGATGCCGATGTTCAAGGCTTGGTTGCCGGCGACCCGGTGTCCCGTTTTGGGATCAAGCTCGACCAGACGGATATAGCCGAAGTATGTACCGTAGGTGAGCCACAGCCGTCCTGTCGTGGGATCGAGCAGGAACGAGGGGTCGATAGCATCGCAGTCATCGACGCCGTCGGACGAAGCGACAATTGTGTCGTCTTTGAATTCAAAGTCTGGCGACTTGGGATCGAGCGTCTTGCTCCACATGACATGCACACCGCTGGCGTGTCCACCGGCCAATCCACCGCCGCCCCTGGCATACGCCATGTAATAGCGATCCCCGATCTTGATGACATCGGGAGCGACTCCGCCGCCCGGGCGCGTAGGCCCGCTGTGCCACGTCCAGCCGTCCTCGGAGCTCAGGCCGCCACCGCCCGTGCCGAACGTGTAAAACTTGCCGTCGCAGACGGTGACGGTGGAGGGATCGTGGATGTAGGGTTCGCCATCCAGCGCCGGCGCCGGACGGGACTGAGCGAAACAGATGAGGGCGGGGACCGCTGCGGCGAGAAGAACTGTTGGCACCAACGTAAGAGGTTTCATTACTTTCCACCGCTTTCAAGATTTAGAGTGAGATCCTTGATCGGCTGCCCGTTCCCGTCGATAAAGCGGACGCAGAAATCGCTCATGCCGGGTCCGTTGATCACGGCGCCGCGAATGACGTTTGGCCCCTTATGGAGCGTGACCCGTTTGGAGACGCTGTCGTCCATTACCATGCGCCGGTCGCCGAAGAGATCGACGGTTTCCTTGCCGTTGAGCCACCAGATGGACGCCGAATTGGAGCCGACGGCCATACGAACGTTCTCGATGTCGCGCGGGCTGTTGACCACGGTAACGGCCCAAAATATGACCGCGTAAACGGGCTTGTTAAGGCCGTAGGCGAAGCGAAACAGCTTGACGTTCCAATTGGAGGAATCCAGAGCATGCCATTCGAGTTCCTGGTCGCCCACCTTCACCTTGTCGCCATTGTGGGGAATCACCGTGAACTGGTTAGGGAAAAACTCGGTATTGAAGGTGTTCCGGACGTAGCTGTCGGTAAACACGGTGTTGCTGCGGTTTGGCTTGTTGATCGGCTCCAGAAGAAGCCAGCGCTGGAGAAAGCCGTCGGCGGCCGGCTTTTTGGGAACCGACGTGGCCGGCGCGAAGTATGGCGCGATGCTGCGGGCAGCATCGCCGGGCGCAGATTTGACGGGCGCGGCGGGAACAATTTGGAACGCCAAGACCGCCGACAGGGTGCTGGTGGAAATTATCGCTATTTTGCTGAGCGTTTTCATAAGCAAGCCCTTCGCAGGATTTCGATGCGCGCGGAAATGTGGAACGGCGCACTGCACATTAATGTAAGCGCTTGAATGCTGAAATGTCCAGCCCACTCCGGCCAAGAGCGATCTAATTCGATAAGCAGGCGTACGAGCTTGCAACTCCGTCCGGGCCGTTCGAGTACTTCGGGTATTCCGGATAGGAGCACATGGGCATGCTGCGGCCGTCGTTCGACGTCACTGTGACGGACTTGCCGGGTGCTTTGCCGGTCTCCACCCAGTCCAGGATCAGGCCGAGGCGATCGTACCCGTTCGGAATCTGCTGCGCGGAGATCTGCTTGCCGTTGCCGTCGGTGGTGTACGTCGTGCCGCTGAGGCCGTGGCCCGTCTGCGGCAGCACCCAGAAGCGGGCAAAGGAATCCACGGCCGTGCAGCCCATCTTATCGAGGACGGATTGATAGTAGGCCAACTGTGCGCCGGGCGACGCCAGCGTGTCGTTCGTGCCGATCACTACGATCAGCTTGCCGCCGCGCTTCTGAAATGCGGTCAGGTCCGGATTTGTGGAATCGACGATCGCCGAAAGCTCCACACGGCGGTTGTTCAGCGGGCCGCCTTCGACGTAGTCCAGGGGATTCGCGTTCGGATCGCGCATCAGAAAACCGGTCACACCCAAGATGCCCAGGTGGCTGTGCGCAGGCGCATTCTCCGCGGCCCCTTCCTGGCCCTTGTAGCGCACGTTGGCGATGAGCCCGCTGCCGGACGGGTCGGTATTGGGAACCCACATGCCGAAGCTCTTGACGCCGTTGGCGAGCGGCGTGGCGAACACGTAGGGCGAGTAGACCATTTGGAGCGTGGCGATCTGGCCGTCCGTCAGGCAGGCTGCGGCGCTGGTGTCTTGCGGGTTCGGGTCCACGTTGTCGGGGCATCGCTTGGCGGCCCACGGGTTGCGGTTCGGTTCGCCCTGCTTCACGTCGAAGATGGCTCGGCAGGCCATGTAGTTGTTGATTACGCCGTCCACCAGGCCATCGAGCTTGTCGCACTGCCGCATGAATTCGCCGCGGATGGCGTTTACTTTAGCGGGAGTCACCCAATTCGCCAGCGGCTTCTCCTGGATGCAGATCAGTTCGGGAGCCAGCATCAGGGTGGAGAAGTTGAGGATGGGAACTTCCGCGGCGATGCCGTCGTAGTCCGCCGGATAGCGCTGCGCAACGGTGAGGGCCTCGCGGCCACCCTGCGAGCTTCCGATGAAGTAGTTGAAGCGCGGGCGCCCGCCATAGGCGCGCTCAATCAAGACCATCGCGGCGTCGTGCGTCTTCTTCAGTTGCATGTGGCCGAGGTTGGCAATGGCCTCGTCGTTGAGCGCCCACTGGTCCGCGGCCGGGTTGGGAGCGCCGAAACCGGCAGGCATGCCAGGCATTCCCATTCCCTGACCTCGGCCCGGCATTCCGGCGCCGGGAGCGGTGCCACGACCCGCTGCACCGCGCATTCCCATGCCCATGCCGCCTGGCATTCCGAAGCCACTCATCTGGTGGCCGGAGTCACTCCCGTAGGTGGCGAAGCCTTGCGCAAGCAGCGAAGGGCGGCCGCGGCCGACGCCGCCGGTCAACATCGGAATCGAGCCATTCATTCCACCGCCGCCTAGTTGCGCGCCGTGGCCCGACCACGACGCCGGCAACGCAACGCCGAACCGAATGGGCTTGGCAGTGGGGCTCTTATCTACGGGAGCCATGCTCCCTTCAATGCTGCAATAGGCTGGGACCCCGTTAGCTTCCGCGTGCCATTGCGGCGCGCTAAGAGTGACGGCCGAGACCGGCAATCCGATGGCGCTCACGGGAATTTCGGAACCGAGCTTTGCAGCCCTGCAGTCGGCTTCCGTAATCGTTTTGGCAACCGGCTTTGCCGCACCCGCCTGCTGACTGTACAGGATCGCCGCGCCCGAGAGGGCGGCTGTTATCAGGACTAGAATCATTCGGTCTCGCTTCATGGAAGATGCTCCCTATCTCATGGTCTGGAAACTCTCACGACATCGCCTTTGTAATGAACTACGGCATCCGGTTTTTCGGTGATTGGAATTCCGGCGCCATGATTCTCCGAAACCCAGACGACGTTGAACGTCCGTTCCTTCAACATGCCGGGGAACTCGCCGGTGCGCTTTCCAAATTCCAGCGTACGCCTGGCCTCGTTCCAGGCAATCGGGATCGTGGCGCATTCTCGTTTTTCGTAATTGTAATTGTCGCCTTCGTCTTCGTAGAGCGTGAACTTGCCGTCCGCGCCGCGGTATATGCGGAGCTCGATCGGATCGGCAGGTTTCTCGCTGGAATACTGGAGGAACGGTCCCATGGGAACGATCGAACCCGGCCGAATGAAGAGCGGCAAAATTCCGATCGGAGCAGCCGTTTCGACGCGCTGGCCAGCAGGGGTGGTCCTACCCGTCCAGAAGTCGTACCACGCAGAATCGCCGGCCGGGATGTAGACCGATTGCGTTGCCGCTCCGGAAGTTGTGACGGGGGTTACCATGATGGCCGGACCAAACAGATACTGGCCGCCGATATTCAGTGCCTCCTTGTCCTTCGGGAAGTCCATTACCAGCGGGCGCATGAACGTCGCTCCGTTTGATGTTACGTCCCAGGCCACCGAGTAGAGGTAAGGCAGCAGGCGATATCGCAAGTCCAGATAATTTCGCATGATGCCTTGAGTCTTTTCGTCGAAACGCCAGATCTCCTTGCCCGGTCTGAGGCCGTAGCTGCCGTGGACGCGGAACATGGGGCAAAAGGCGCTGAACTGGAACCAGCGCGCGAAAAGCTCTTGGTATTGCGGGTTGGTGGGGTCGCCGTTGCCCGCAGAGCGATTTCCGAAAAAGCCGCCGGTATCGGTATTCCAATAGGGGATGCCGGAGAGGGAGAAATTGAGACCGGCGGGCACCTGGTTCTTTAAGGTTTCCCAGGTTGCCTGAATGTCGCCCGACCAGGTAATGGCGCTATTGCGTTGTTGGCCGGCATAGGCCGAGCGCGTGAGGATGACCACGCGTTTGTCGTTTGTGGTGGCGCGCTGCCCCTGGTAAATACCAGTGGAATGCATGAGGGGATAGGCGTTGTAGACCTCGTAGCCGGGCCCCAGCGGAGTGGTGTAACCGCGGAAGGCCATGTTGTTGATCTCCGGTTCCGGGGCGTCCAGCCACCAACCGTCGACGCCCTTGGAGAAGAGTTGGTCGCGCATCTGCTTCCAATAGGTCTCCCGGCCGGAAGGGGCGAATGGGTCATACCATTGCCCCTGTCCCGGAGGCGAGACGTAACGCGTGATCTCGGGAAACATGCCCCCGACGGCGTTGAGTTCCTTGCTGTTTTCGCTGCCGAGGTCGAATTTCGCCCACACGGAAATCAGGTTATGGAAGTGCATCGTGTGCAATTCCTTGAACATCCCCACGGGGTCCGGATACCGCGCAGGGTCGAACTTATGAGATCCCCAGGTATCGATGCCCGGTGGCCAGTATTGCCAGTCCTGAATAATTCCGTCGACTGGGACCTTGAGATCGCGCAACTTCGTGGCCACACCGAGCAATTCCTCTTGGGACGCGTAGCGTTCCTTGCACTGCCAGAAGCCCAGCATCCACTTGGGCATTAGCGGCGCATCACCAGTGAGCCGGCGGTAGGCTTGCAAGGCCCCGTCGATGCTCCCGTTGCGATAGCAGAAGTAATAGTCGATGGCCTTTCCGAACTCCGAAGACCATCGCACGACATTCGGGCCGGCTCCGGGCGGCGGCGGAGCGCCTCCTCCACGCCTGCCCCCCGCGGCGCCGGCGTCAGGTGTCATGACCGGAGCTCCCACGGAAATGTGCGTAACGGCCGGATTGTCCCACAGAAGCATGTACCCCTTGTTGGAGGCGATTGCCGGCACGTCCACGTCTGTGTTCCGCTGTGCCAGCGTAACGGTGACGCCGGCGCCCTGGGCTCCGCTCGACCGGTAGTTCCACGCGCCCGACTGGTGCTGCCCCAGGCCGTAAATGCCTTCATCGGGCGGCAACTCGAACGACTGAGCCGTGGAGTTTCCGCTAACGCCCGCCTGCGTGGCCGGCGCGATCGTGCGGCCTTCCGCCGATTCCCGCAATAACGACTTACCGGCCGCATCGAGGAAGCTGACCGTACCGTTCCGCTTATCGATTCTGACCTGGATTCGCGGAGTAGACAGAGTGTAAGCCTGACTGTCTTGCCGCCGCACCGGGCGCACGGCTGCCGGGCTCGCTACCACGGAGAGGCTCTTGAGCGCGGGCAGTTCGGCGGCAGCGGTGTAAATGACGCGGACGATGTCCTGCGCCCAGAACTGAATTCGGAGCGTGCCGCCGTCAACCGTGAATTGCGCTCCGTCCGGCAGCTCGCGTGCCGCCGTAACTGCCGCCCATGCGGAGGCAGGGAACGCGGCCAAAGATCCAATCATCAAGGCGATGGACAGCCGGCTTTTCCTGAACAATGGTTTCATGTGTCTCTCTTGAAGGCTCAAGCGTTAGATTGATTTCGGTACCAGTCGCGAAGAAAAGGAGTTCCAACTTCCGATCTCCTCTAGGATTGCCGCCAGTTGCTATTCTATAAAAAATCGCTCAGGAAATGATCAAGAGCGGACCGCTGAACCGCTGGAAGGAGCAACCCGATGAAGCTCACAAGACGACAAGCGCTGGCGGCGATGGCCGCGCCGGCAATCGTGAACCGTGCGCGGGCGGCCGGCATGCAATTGGAAATCGCGCCGGGCCCGTTCAAGGGCACGCGCGAATCGCTCAAGGAATGGCAGGTCCCCGAGTGGTACCGCGACGCCAAGTTCGGCATCTGGGCGCATTGGGGACCGCAATCCGCAGCCGAGGCCGGCGACTGGTACGCCCGCAATATGTATATCCAGGGCAACCGCCAGTATGAATACCATGTGAAGACCTACGGCCACCCTACGAAATTTGGATTTAAGGAGGTGATTCCAACGTGGAAGGCGGACAAGTTCGACCCGGATCACCTGTTGCAACTCTACAAGAAGGCCGGCGCGAAGTACTTCTGCAGCATGGCGGTGCATCACGATGGCTTCGATCTCTGGAAGTCCGCTCACCAGCCGCGATGGAACGCGGTGGCGATCGGTCCCAAGCGGGACATCGTCGGCGAGTTCAAGAAAGCAGCCGCGAAGCACGGGCTCCGCTTCGCCGTGAGCGAGCACCTGGCGCCCAGCTATCATTGGTTCTCCACTTCGCACATGAGCGATAAGACCGGTCCGCTGGCCGGCGTGCCCTACGACGGCGCCGACCCCGCCTACGCCGACCTTTATCACGAGCTGCCGCCGGACTACCCCTATGGAAAGCAGGTGAATGATCGCCAAGCGCCTGACCCGTGGAAGCAACACTATTTCAAGCGAATCAAAGACCTGGTTGACAACTATCAGCCCGACCTGCTCTATACCGATGGCGACATCTTTTTCGAAGAGTACGGCCTGGCGCTGGTAGCAAACCTGTACAACATCAGCGCCAAGCGCCACGGCGGGCGGTGCGAAGCGGTCTACACGAGCAAATTGCCGGGCGATTGCGAGACCGGGACCTGCGTCCTCGACTGGGAGCGCGGCGTAGCGGCCGGCATCCCGCAGAATCCATGGCAGACGGACACCTGCATCGGCGAGTGGCATTACCGCCGCGACATCACCTACAAGACTCCCAAGCGCGTGATCGACATGCTGGTGGACATCGTGAGCCGCAACGGCAACCTGATGCTGAATTTCCCGTTGCCGAACAGCGGCGAACTTGACGGCAAAGAACTGAAGATCCTGGACGAGATCACGCGGTGGATGGCGATCAACAGCGAAGGCATCTACTCGACACGACCGTGGAGAACCTTTGGTGATGGTCCGGTAGCCACCGCGCCGCCATCCGGCCGCGGGGCCCGCTTCAACGAGGCGGGCCGCAGGGACTTCACGGCCGAGGAAGTCCGCTTCACTTCCAAGGGTGGCACGCTGTACGCTTTTATCATGGGCTGGCCGGAGAAACAGGCTGTCATCAAGCCGTTGGCGACCACTAGCCAACTCGCGCCGCCGAAGATCAAGAACGTGGAGTTGCTTGGCTTTAAAGACAAGGTGAAGTGGGCTCAGGACGAAAACGGGCTTACCGTGCAGATGCCGGAGCAGAAGCCCTGCGATCACGCGATCGCGCTGAAGATTGCGGTGTAGGAGGAACTGTGAAGTTAACGGTCGCCATGCTCATCTGCGGTGGCTTGGCAGCCGCACACAGTGTCGAGCGTTGGCGTGTCTACGAGGTGACCCTGGCCGGACCTGCCGCCGGCAATCCCTTTGTCGACGTGCGGCTGCAAGCCGCGTTTCACTTCCGAAACCGCATTGTTACGGTCGATGGCTTCTACGACGGAAACAGCACCTACCGCATTCGTTTCATGCCGGACGAAATCGGCGAGTGGAATTACGAAACATCGAGCAATGCGCCGGAACTGAACGGCAAGCGTGGGTCATTTGCCGCCACGGCTCCCTCGGCGGCCAATCATGGTCCCGCGCGCGTCCGCTACACGACTCACTTCGCGTATGAAGACGGCACGCCGTATATTCCCATCGGGACGACGGCCTACGCCTGGATCCACCAGGGCGATGAACTCGAGAAGCAGACGCTCGAGACGCTGCGCTCGTCGCCGTTCAACAAGATCCGGATGTGCATCTTCCCCAAGGACTACCTCTACAATAAAAACGAGCCGGTATACTACCCGTTCGAGCGCAGCGCGGGTGGCACTAACGACTACACCAGGTTCGTGCCGCAGTTCTGGGCCCACCTGGAGAGGCGCATTCTTGACTTGCAGGCGCTCGGCATCGAGGCCGACTTGATTCTCTTCCATCCTTACGACCGGTGGGGTTACAACAATATGCCGGCTGACGCGAACGACCTGTACCTTCGCTACGTCGTGGCGAGGCTCGCCGCCTATCGGAATGTCTGGTGGTCGATGGCCAACGAATGGGACTTCGTGCGGACCAAGAATGTTGGGGATTGGGACCGCTTCTTCCGCATCGTCCAGGAGAGCGACCCCTACGCCCACTTGCGCTCCATCCACCAGGGCAACCAGATGTACGACCACGCCAAACCGTGGATCACGCACGTCAGTTGGCAGGGCTCAGACATGGCCAAAATCCGGGAGTTCGTCCAGCAGTACCGGAAACCCGTGATCGACGACGAGTGCCAGTACGAGGGTACGATCCCGAGCAACTGGGGAAACATTTCCGCGCAGGAACTGGTGCGTCGTTTCTGGATGGGCACGGTCGGAGGCGGCTATGTGGGTCACGGCGAGACTTATCTCGATCCAAACGACATCTTGTGGTGGTCGAAAGGCGGCAAGTTGAAGGGTCAAAGCCCGGCGCGCATCGCGTTCCTTCGCAAGATCCTGGAGGCTGCGCCCCCTGAAGGGCTGAACAGCATTCCGGGCCAGACCGCCGGAGCCGGTCAACCGGGGCAGTATTACCTGTTCTATTTCGACTCCCATCAACCCGCGGAATCCGATTTCAACCTCGCGCCGGGAACCAAGTACCGTGCCGATATTATCGACCCTTGGGAAATGACGATCACCCCAGTTCCCGGAACTTTCGAAGGCGGATTCACATTGAAACTCCCAGGCAAACCATATCTGGCGGTGAGATTCCATAAAGGGGATTGACCAAGGAGTCATTTGCAAATGAACAACAAAACTGGAAGCTTTGACCGCAGGAAGTTCGTTGCAGGCGGCGCCGGTCTGCTGGCGGCTGCCGGCAGCGCGTTGGGCCAGCAAGGCGGCTATTCCGACAGCAGTTTTGCCGACGGCCCGATCGCGGGTCCCTTCCGGCCGTATTGGGAATCGCTGAAGGCTTACCGCTATCCCGACTGGTTCCGCGACGCCAAGTTCGGAATCTGGGCTCATTGGAGCCCTCAGTGCGTTCCGGAGCAGGGAGACTGGTACGCCCGCGGCATGTACATACAAGGCAGCTCCCAGTACAACTATCACGTCAAGACATACGGGCATCCATCGCAATTTGGATACAAAGACGTCTGTCATATCTGGCGGGCGGAGAACTGGAATCCCGAGGAACTGATTCGGCTCTATGCCAAGACCGGCGCCAGGTACTTCGTTGCCCTTGCCAATCACCATGGAAACTTTGATTGCTGGGACTCGAAGTACCAGCCCTGGAACTGCGTGAATGTCGGACCGGGGAAAGACATCGTGGGGACCTGGGGAAAAATCGCTCGTGCGCACGGGCTCAGGTTCGGCATCACCGTTCATGGCACGCCGGGGCGAGTTTGGAAAGAGTTCATGCCGGTCCGGTACGGCAGCGATCAGACCGGCCCTCTGAAAGGCGTGCCCTACGATGGCGTTCTGACGAAAGCCGATGGCAAGGGCAAGTGGTGGGAGGGCATGGACCCGCGGGACCTCAATGGACGTCCGCACGAGGCAGACGAACCCTGCCCGGAGTTCGTCGAGAATTTCATGTTGCGCGTTCAGGACCTGATCGATAAATACAGCCCGGATCTCTTGTATTTTGACGATAACTGCGATTGGGACTTTGACAGGGGAGCGCCCGCCGGCCGAGCGCTGAATGTCTGGCTCGGCATGCCGGAGCTCACACCGCATATCATGGCGTATTATTACAATGCGAACATCCGCCGGAACGTCGGCAAGCTGGATGCGGTGTTCAATATCAAGAATGTTCCCAGGGCGGTGTTGAGCACTGTGGTCCGCGACTTCGAAATGAGCCAGGCGGACGCGGTGGAATTGAATCCATGGCAAACCGACGCCTGTATCGGAGGCTGGCATTACAGCCGGTCGATTTTGGAGAATCACCGCTACCGGACCGCTCAGTCCATGGTTCATCTTCTGATTGATGTGGTCAGCAAGAATGGTAATTTGCTGCTGAATATACCGCTTCCCGGCCATGGTAGGCCCGACGACGATGAATTCGCCTTCCTCGACAAATTCGGCGCCTGGATGGCGCTCAACAGCGAGGCGATTTACTCCACCCGGCCCTGGAAAACCTATGGGGAAGGTCCGACGCAGGGCGCCGGCGGTTCGCTGTATGGGGGGCCAGCCCGGCAATTCGTCGCGGGCGACATCCGGTTTACGAGCAAGGGGGACGCTCTATACGCGATAGCGCTGGCTTGGCCCGAAGACAGGAGACTGGTGATCAAGTCGCTCGCTTCGGATTCTCCCCATTACCGCGGCGAAATCGCCAGAATCGGACTGCTGGGGTCGGAGTCCAATCTCGTGTGGTCGCGTAACGCGGACGGAGTCACCATAAGATTGCCGGAAAGCCCGCCGTGCGATTACGCGTACGTATTTAAGATCAACCCTCTGGGAGCGTGACCTGTATTCGATCGACGATCGCGCGTCACGTCGGACGGGGGCCTCATTCTGGCGCGCGAGTCGGATGAACGCCTGGGCTTCGGTGAGCTGATCACCCAGCACCTGAGTGGTTCGCGGCGCGGGAAGAACACCCAACTTCCGCTCGTCGATCTGTTCCGCCAGTACGTCTACAGCCGCATCGCGGGGTCTCAGGATGTCAACGACGCCGAGCGGTTAGCGCAAGATCCGACGTTCCGGCTGATCGGGCGAACCGACTCACCGCAGCAATCAGGTTCTTGAGAGAACGGAAGGGCGATCATGGTCCCCGACGAGCGAAGGCGGCCAGATAGACCGTCGTGCTCCTCCGGTTGTCGGAATAGTGACGGAATCTCTCGAATTCTCCGGGCGCCGCCTTGCCGTTAATCTGGTCCTCAGCCTCTGTGGGATCAGCCACGGCATCGAATGACGATACCGTCGTCGTGGGAAAGCGGCACAGCAATGCTGCATTCACAAGCCGCTCTGCCGTAAAATGGTGTGGAGGCCGCGCCATGCAGCGCGCCACATTCACGCTGGCCGCGTTACTGTTCGCCGGGCAGGTAATTGGCCAGGATCTACCGCCGGGCGTTCTTTTGCTCTCGCGCGTCAAGAACCAATTCAGAACGGAATTGCAGCGCCTGACTGCCGTCACCTGCCTGGAGACCGTGCACCGCGAGCAGCAACTGGCCAAGAGCCGGATGCGGCCTCTGGACACGATTCGCCTGGAGGTTTTGACAGACGGAGAGAAGGAACTCTTCGCATCTCCGGGCGNNTGGAGCGGCCAGACGATTCGGACACCGGAAGGATCGGGGCCAGTGGGTTTGCATGGTTCCTATTGGGCGGATCCGCAGACATACGATGTGATACGGCTGGAACGGCACGCCGACACTTTTCCTCCCACATTGCCCGTTACCGAGCTGGCGGAGACAGTAAATTATGCCCGGACCCGCCTTGCGGAGAACCTAACGGTGCTGCTACCCGAAGCTGCCGAGCTGCGCATGGTAAAGGACTCCGGCGAGATCAGCCATAACCTGGCCGAGTTCACGCACTGCCGTGTTTTCGGTGCGGAGAGCACGGTCGAGTTTGGCCAGCCGGGTTCCGCTGAACAGACTCCCCGCTTCGGCGTTGCTGTGCTTGATGAGACGCTTCGCCCGCTGCCCCCTGACTTGCAGATCGCGGTGAAGTTACGAACCCGAATCTCCGGAGACATGCCGGTCGGCACGTTGATCGATGGCGTGGTCGCGTCCAATGTGATGGCGAACGGCGCGTTGGCGGTCCCGGCTGGCTCAGCAGTGCGCGGGCGGATCCGCCGTATGGAGCACTACACCGACCCGATGTCTTACTTCGTGGTCGGGTTGGAGTTCACCGAAGTAGAGGTGGAGGGAATTCGGCACATCTTCTTCGCTGATCTGGTCGGAATCAGCCCCACTCTCAATGTCGAGCAGACCCTGACCATCAACGGCGACGTGACGACGCGCACGCTGACCGGCACGATGACAAAGCAAACCGGGGAACGCATATCTTTGTACAACCTACCCGGGGTAGCCGCGTTTTTCTTCAAGGGCGCCAAACTGGATTTGCCCGAGGACTTCCGCACCGTATGGAAAACGCGCCCGTTGAAACCTTGAGACCGACCCGAGCCACTGGTGCAAGAACGCACGGGGTGATCCCCCGCACGCGCTGTTCGCTCGCCAACCTCATTGCTGCGGAGAGTGCTGCCGATGGCACGCAGCCGCGGCCAGGTCCGCGCCGCACATGGTCACCTAATATGCCGTTCCGTTTTCTCAGTCTACTGGCCTTGCTCACGCTGCTTTCCGCGCAGCAGAGCGCTCCCGCAGGAACACAAAAGCGTCGCGGTCGACGGCATCGCCTTCCAAATTGCCTTCCAGGGCTTTGCCGTGAATCTTGATGTGCTCTGTTGTTGTGGGCTTGGCGCCTGGCACGACTGCGGGCACCTCGGTCTTTACCTGTGCCAACGCTGCCAGCGCCAGCCCCAGGGTAATCGTCAGTGAACAGACAGTATTCGTTTGCATGGTGGTCCTTTGCCTTGGCACGTCTCTCCCTCACTCAAGAACGGCGCAGCGCCAGTAGGTCATTTGAGCTCGATTTCAAGCACCTGAATCGAATATGCCGGAACGGTATAGGGCATGCGCTCGCCCTTGATGCTAACCGTGGACCTCACCGGCACGACCGGTTTCGGATCCGCAATGGTGTTCGTGGCCCACGTCGTGGCAGCCCTCAGTGTCTCTACGTGAGCACTGTGGCCTGCATTGCCGAGTCCCGTCAGGTTGATCGTAATGGGCTGCTCGACGGACGCGGCGTTAACGAGTTTCACGCAGAGTATCTTGGAAGAAGTGGTGGCGGAGTAGAAAAACTTGTCTCCGGTACCCGAGACCGAAGAATCCAACGTGTGGTCGCCCAGGCAGGACGAGAACATCACCTGGGCGTAGTAACTGGGCGAGCCATAGCTGTTAAGGGCATCGTAGCCGATCAGGTCGGAACTCCACTGCATGCCGCCCGGATTCACGTTCACAAATAACGGCGCATAGGCGGCCATCATCACGACGTCGCTGTTCCGCTCCAGCCCGGTCATGAACGCGGCATCGCCGAGCGCCGCTCCGAAGTTCGGAGTAGGAGAGCCTTCCCTCGTCGCCCACTCGCCGACGAAGATCTTCGGGCCGTTCCGGTCGGTCTTGTCGTAGTGCCCGGCTTCCTCGAACATACCCTGCTCTCTCTTGTAGTAGTGGTCGTCGACCACATCCGGAGTGGTGCCTTTCACCGGAAAAGAGGCGATCACCTGAATATTTGGATACTTCGCCTTGATCGCGTTATAGAATTGCGCAAACCGGCCGTCATAAGTCCGCTGCCTGTCGAAACTGTCTTCGTTGCCGACCTCCACGTAGCGCAGCGCGAAGGGCGCCGGGTGCCCGTCGCGGACACGCAGGGCGCCCCACTTCGTCTCCGCTCCTCCGGTGACGTACTCGATCTCTTCAAGCGCTTCCTGCACGTAGGGCTCGAGATCCGGGCC
The DNA here is from genome assembly GCA_003152325.1 of Bryobacterales bacterium. GTDB lineage: Bacteria > Acidobacteriota > Terriglobia > Bryobacterales > Bryobacteraceae > PALSA-129. The sequence continues at coordinate 15,432 of PLZX01000336.1, forward strand.
CGGCTTCGCCAACTCTCCGTTGAGTGCGTAGCCGGCAAAAACCCCGAGCAGCGGCTGCATGCGCAGGTCCTCGCACCACTCCAGGAACTCCAGTAAGCCCATTCCGTCGGTGGAATGATAGCTCCAGGTTGTCGGGTGCGTAGGTCTGTCCACCAGCGGACCAATCATCTTCTTCCAATCGAAACGTTCCGAAATGCGGCCGCCCTCGAGGTAGTTCCCTCCTGGAAATCGCAGGAAGGAGGGATGCATTGCAGCCAGCTTCTCCATAATATCGATGCGGTTTCCGTTCGGCCGGTCATGATAGGTCGGCGGGAACAGGGAAACCAGTTGGAGCCAGAGCGTAGCTGGACGGTCGATCGTCAGTTCCAGGTGGTTTTCGGAAGAGGCCTTGACATTGCCCGCGCGCATTTCGAACTTATACTCTCTCCAGTCGGTCCCACTAACGGAGACAGACGTTTGGCCAAGAACTTGTCCGGATTGGTCGGACACAAGCGCGAGTTTCACCGGCAATGGGCCGGCAGAGTCGCTCTTGGCGAACAACGATCCCTTGTACTGTGTATTCGGCCGGACGGCAATGCCCCAATAGCCTTCATTCAGGAGACCCGCCGGATTGCCGGCATCCGCTTTCGTCACCTGGAGCCGCGCGCTGGTGCGCAGCGCTGTCGACGGTCCTTCTCTGTTGTCGACCGCCACTCTCGCCGAAGCCGATCCCTTCTCGATCAGAAACCAGTTGAGAATTCCGGTCCAGTCGGAGCGGAAGGTCCGGTTGCGTACCAGTTCGGCATACAGGCCGCCGTCGTACGAGTAGTTGATCTCTTCCGTCATCAGCCCGTATAGCGTCGGACTGACCGCCGCTTTCGGCCGGTTGATGTCGATATTGAGCGTAGACGCCTGGCCGTGCAGGATCGAAGCGGAGAAGGCCGCAACCAGTGAAACGGTCGAGATTCTATTGATGCGGTGGAACATGATTTCCTTTCAGTGGCCCGCCGATTCGGCGTCATCAGGCCGGCCGGCATTAGAAGAATGGCCGCAGCCAAAGCTGGACTTGGTGTGCAGCGTCGGAAGAAACGGGCGGTATCTGGCGCAACAGGATATGGTAGCGGGCAGCATTGCTGGCGGCAAGACATTTGCTGAAAGCCAATCGTGCTGCGATCGACTGCGGGTCATGTTTGAACCGTGTTCCTCCCCGCAGGTCCAGTCGATTCTCGTGTCACGAGTTCGGGATCGATGAGGAATTCATGTTGGTACTGCGACTCGCGGTTTATAAGAAAATCGCACATGATCTGCCCGATTCGGTCCCGTGGGAGGTGCACGGAGGTCAAGGCCGGATCGCAGAATTGTGCCAGGTTGATATTGTCGAAGCCCGTCACGGAAATATCGGCAGGCACACAAAGACCGGTCTCGCGCAGTTCCCGGAGTGCGCCCACCGCCATCCAATCGTTTACGCAAACAAGTCCCGTGAGAGTCGGATTCGCGGCTAGCAGCGCTCGCGCCGCGCGGCGGCCGCCTTCGAGACTGTCTTCGTCCTCCACAGCGCTCACTTGGAGGTCGGGATGACGTCGAACCGAATCGAGCACTCCTTTCAAGCGTTCCTGAATCGAGCCTAACTCGGTGTGATGACCCACGAAGCCAACACGACGGTGTCCCAGGCTGTAGAGGTGGGATATCAGCTTCTCCATGCCGCGCCGGTATTGCACACGGATGTTGAAAATGTTCTTCCGCGGAGTATTGACGCCGTAATACGCCACCGGGATTCGGTGTCCCTCAAATACTTCTATCCACTGCGGGTCCATCTCCGAAACAATGGCCGCCAGACCCGCCACCCGCTGCCCGAGCATCATCCACACGCTGGCGGCCAGGCTCGCCGAACTGTAATCTGTGTTGGCAATGATTACTTCATACCCGGCATCGCGCGCTGCGCGTTCGAGCGCCCTGTAAATATCCCAAAAGAAGGGATTCCCGAGGTTCGAGACAATGATGCCTATGCTGCGGCTCTTGCCCGCTGCCAGACTGCGGGCGTGAAGATTGGGATTATACTTGAGCGTCTCGATGGCCTTCATGACACGAGCCCGTGTCGAATTCTTGACCGAAGGCGCGTTGTTCAGCACGCGCGAGACGGTGGCGGTGGACACCCGTGACCATCGCGCAACATCTTCCAGTCTCATACATGCTCCATCATCGTTCGCGCCACGGAGGGAAGATCAAATGCCCTATACGGCGCACCGCAGAATCGTAATGTCTCTCCGAACGGCTTCGCCGAACTCGGTCAGCGCTGGGCCGTCTTCCACTCGAAACAAGACCCGTCTTTGCGATCCGGAGCCGGTCCGGGATGGTCGGCCGATACTGCCCCGGGTTCCTTCGGCGCCACGAGGTAGCGATGTGTCCCCAGGGACAGGAACAGCGTGTCTCCGCGCTGGAGGTCTACCCACTGGAAGGTCTCCGCGGTGCCGGGCTTGCCGGCCTTCAAGGTGACATCGCCGGACTTCCCGTCGCCTCCCACCGAAACGTATTTCCCGTCTTTGGTCTGCAGCGCGATGCGGCCCTTGCCCTGGTCCACAACCCGAAACGGAGTGGCCTTGCCCGTGCCGCTCAGCGACTGCAACCTCCCGTCCACCACTGCCAGCGCGTTGCCAGTGGCGAGGCCCGTGATCGTGATGGATTGAGAAACCGGGATCGGCTTGGTGAGCCCGTTCGGCCGAGGCTCGTCAACGTTGAAGAAGTTGAAGTCCGCCTGCCCGCCCGGCGTCATGCCCGTGTTGTAGTTGAACAGGGCGTAGCGGACCCCCTGAAACGTCGTGAGTTGGAACACCATCACAAAGTCGGGGCCGAGGGGCTTGAAATCTTTCCCATTGGAGCTGTAGCTGAACTTCGCGATTTCCGTGTCGAAATCGCAGTGCACCCGCAGCCACAGGTGCGGGCTGGAAATCGCCTCATGGACGGTCTTTCCGGTGCTATGGTCGTACTCCGCGATTGCGTAGCCGTTGTCGTCGCGCTGCAGTCCGATCCAAGCATACGGCAAGTTCAGCAGCGCCAGTCCGGCGACGTCGCCGGAGTTGAGGCCGGCGCCGTCCAGTTCCGTGGTCACCGTCGATTCCGGCCCGATGGCGCGCTGCGTCAGGGAGTTCCGCGCCCACCAGAAATCCTTGGCGGGCAGGGAATGCAAACGGAGATAGCCCGGACGTTCGGAAATCGACCACTTGGTGTCGTCGGGAACGTGATTCCACTGCCAGACCATTTGGAGTTTCGGACCCGAAAAATCGTCGCTGCGGACGTAGGGAGAAGTGATCGGGTTGACGTGCCCGGTGTTCGGCTTCACCCAGATCGACGGCGAGCGCTTCAGATTTCCCGGCAAACCGAAATAGGGCCAGCCGTCCACCCAAGTGACCGGGGACAGGGCTGTCAGCCGCCCGACCGAGTTGTGGTCCTGCATGGAAAAGCCCCACCATTCGCCGGACGGCGTGTCGACGATCCCGCCTTGATGCAAGTCGAGACTGTGGCGTTCGGCGGGATCGGGCGGATTTGCTTCAAACGGCGGATTCTGGCTTCGACCCTTGGGCCTGTAGCCTTGACCGATTCCCAGGCTCTCTTCCGCGCTGATTGTCTCCACTTCCCACGGTCCCTCGAGCTTGGCGGCCCGGGCGCACTTCATGGGCACGTGCGCACCGGGAATCGCGCTGACAATGTAGTACTTGCCTTTGAGCTTGTAAATGTGCGACCCCTCACCCATGCCGAGACTTCTTTCGATCAGCACGCGGTCGGTTCCAGGGACCAGATCGGTGAGGTCCTGGTTCAGTTCAACAATATGGATGTTGCTGGCTCCGTACACCGCATAGATCTTCCCATCGTCGTCGAAGAGGACGGACAGATCGTGAAGGCCTTGCTGGATGCGATTGTGCTTCCATGGCCCCCGCGGATCGGAAGTGCGAAACACCTGAAGGCCGAAGCGGTTCACGTTGGCGAAGACGTAATAGGTCCCGTTGTGGTAGCGAAAGCTCGGCGCCCAGATGCCGCCGCCGTAAACGCTCTTACCGCCCTCCAGGCGGAAGTCCGGGCCGAGGTCCAAGCGGTCGAAGGCGTAAGCTATGATGCGCCAGTTCACTAGGTCCCGGGAGTGCAGAATGGGCAGTCCCGGCATGGTATGCATGGTGGTGCCGGTCAGGTAGTAGTCCTCACCCACACGGATCATGTCAGGATCGGAGAATTCGTCGTAGAAAAGCGGGTTTGAGTAGGTCCCGTTTCCGTTGTCGGCGGCCCATGATCGCCCGCCGCCCTGCCAAGCGTCGGCCGAGGCCGCAGTCAAGAGAGCCAGAAGGATCGTGAACACGCTAGATCGCATTGACATCGTGAGTATGAGGCATTCTTGATCGTGTCCTCAGTCTCGGTCTGCTGGGGATCCAAACAGCCCCGGTGTTGCGCGAGACTCATCCTCCCAGGCGAACTCCTGAGCGCGAGACACCGAATCCACCCTGAACGATATACATGAAGATGATAATCTCTCAGGCCCAAATGTTGTAGCTTAATACGGTTGCCGATCCGCTAAGGCCAATGGAATCATGTCAATGACCTCACAGTGACGCTTCGACATAGTGCTCGCCTTAACAGGTTAATGGAGCCCGTTAGCAGCCTTCGTGCCTCGGAAAGCCATGAATCTCCGCCAGTTTGGCGGGGTGAAGGGATTCTAATCGTCCGGCTTAACGGTTAAAGCAAACCTGCTAGGGATCGGGCAATACCCAGATTCTGTGGGGTTTAGGCACCACATACAGTACAGAACCTGGACCGTTGGGAAATAGGGTACTATAATAGGCCGAGTTTGCCGCTATTTCAAGGGCGGGCGCTTTACCCGCTCGTCTTCGGCTTGAGCTATTGCAGCGTCCAGTGTTCGAGCTTGACCGCCCAAGCGGACTGCGAAGGGCGCCGAAGTCCGCGCGGCGGTGAAGAAAACCTCGTGGCCAGAGCCAACAAGTGACCTTCACGCTCAATTCGGAGGACATCCCGGCGTCGAAGTTGGAGATCAGCGTCGGCGGGACAATCACAGGGAACAACGCGCATGTACAAGGTTACGCTGTAGTGTGAGGATGCTCGGGCGCCGTATCATGAGCTTCCAGCCCCTCGAGTGATGAGAATGTTTCCTTTTCGGAGGTTTTGATGATTCGAACCCGTCCACATCTCATATTCGCTCTCATGCTCGGTGCTGCGGCTGCTTTCGCGCAGCGGGGCCCGGAGATCCCCCAGCAACTGACGTTTACGCCGTATCACGCCAGCGGCATCTACGACATCAGCGAAACCGTCGGCTGGACCGTTGCGCCAGGTCCGGTAACGCCCACCTATCTATATAAGTGGACGATTCGCCGCAACAACGCCGTGGTTCTCAAGGAGGGCAAGCTGGACCTTTCCGCAGGCAATGACAAGATCGAAATCGCCGGGGATCAGCCCGAAATGATCTATGTCGCGGTGGAAGCATACGCGAACCTCGGCGGCGAGGTGTCGCCCCTGCCCGCCGCTCCTACACCCCAGGATGCCGCCGCTGGCCGGGGCCGCGGCGCCGCGCCCCGTTTTGTGGGCGGCAACACCGGCCGCAATAACGGGATTTACGCGGTCGGCGCCGCCGTCGCGCCGCTGAAGATCGGGCTTTCGACGCCGCGGCCCGCCGACTTCGATTCCTTCTGGGATGCCAAGCTCGCGGCTCAAGCCAAAATCCCGATCAACCCCGTCCTGACAGCGGTCCAAACCGATGTCCCTGGAGTTGAGTTGAGCATGTTCGTCCTCGATGCTCTCGGCTCGAAAACCCACGGCTACCTGGCCAAGCCTACCGAGGATGGAAAGTTCCCGGCGGTCATACAACTGCAGTACGCCGGCGTGTATGCGTTGAATGCTCGTGGAGCCGCGCAGCGCGCCGCCGAGGGCTGGCTCATGATCAACGTCGATTCACACGACAAGCTGCCGTCGGATCCATCCGGAGATATCCCGCGGGGCTATCAGGCCGTCGGCAACACCGACCGCGAAGAATCGTACTTTCTCAACATGTATCTGCGGGACTCCCGGGCGCTGGATTACCTGCTGACGCGGCCCGACTGGGATGGCGAAACCATCGTTCTGACCGGAGGCAGCATGGGCGGCCAACAGAGCATCGTTCTCGCCGGCCTGCGGCCCGAAAAAATAACCGCGGCGCTGGTCTGCGTGCCGGCCGGTGCCGATACCAACGGCGATCTGCACGGCCGGAAGGCCGGCTACCCCAACTGGCCATCGGACAACCCCGACGTGATGAAGACCGCGCTCTACTTCGATACCGTCAATTTCGCTTCGCGCATCAAGGCGCCGGTAATGGCAGGTATGGGCTTCATCGATACTACATCGCCGCCCGCCGGGGTCTGGACGATGCTCAATCAGATCCCCGTCCCCAAAGAACCGTTGCCCATGATAGAGTCCGACCACGACAACTTTACGCCCGACAAAGGACGGGCCTGCCCCGCGAGGACGCGGGAAATACTGGATCAGTTGGTGAAGGGCGGTGAGTACAAGCCCACGGCGTCAAGTCCTAAATGAGAAAGGCCATTCGGTGACAGCCCTATGAAATGCGCTTTTTTAGCTCCCTTCGCGCGGCGCGCGGTGCAAGAGTACCCTCGGATAAACATGTTCACCTGGCGTACCTCCTGTGGCGGGCGTGCAGTTTTGGCCGCCGGTCTGATATTTCTAAGTTGCGTGGGCCCGGCCGCGGCCCAGCAGCAGGGCGCCGCCTCGCTCCCGTTCATGAACCCGTCGTTGACGCTCGACCAGCGCGTGGACGACCTCGTTTCGCGTCTCACCATCGAAGAGAAGGCCGGGCAGATGATCAACACAGCCGCCGCCATCCCGCGTCTGCAGATCCCCGCCTATAACTGGTGGAATGAGGCCCTGCACGGGCTGGTTTCGGGCAACGTCACCGTCTTCCCGCAGGTGATCGGCCTGGGCGCGACCTTCAACTCGGCCTTGATCAAGCAGATGAGCACCGTGATCAGCACCGAAGCGCGCGCGCGCTACAACCAATCCCGGCAACAGCAGCAGGCCGGTGGAGCGGCACCCGGCCGCGGCGCTGGTCTGGATTTCTGGGCGCCCAACATCAACATCTTCCGCGATCCGCGCTGGGGCCGCGGCCAGGAAACCTACGGCGAGGATCCGTTCCTCACCGCGCGCATGGGCGTATCTTTCGTCCAGGGCATGCAGGGCGATGATCCGAAGTACTTCAAGACGGTTTCCACGCCGAAGCACTTCGCCGTGCACAGCGGTCCGGAACCCACCCGCCATTTCTCGGACGTGAGCGTTTCCCTGCACGACATAGAAGACACCTACCTGCCGGCGTTCCGCGCCACCGTCGTGGAAGGCAAGGCGGACTCGGTGATGTGCGCCTATAACCGCATCAACGGCGAAGCGGCCTGCTCCAGCAAGTTCCTCCTGCAGGACACGCTGCGCGACGCCTGGAACTTCAAAGGCTACGTGGTTTCCGACTGCGGCGCGATCTCCGACATCTATAAGAAGCCGGGCATCGGCCACCACATCGTGAACACGCTGGCCGAAGCCGCAGCCCTTTCGTTGAAGACCGGCACGGACAGTGATTGCGTCTGGCAGACAAACGACGTTCCCGCGTACCTGGAAGCCATGCAGAAGGGCCTCATCAGCCAGCAGGAAGTGGACGTCAACCTGAAGCGCCTCTTCAAGGCCCGCTTCCAGTTGGGCATGTTCGATCCGCCCGAGATCGTTCCGTACTCGAAGATCTCCCCCAATGAGGTGGACACGCCGGAACACCGCGCACTGGCGCTGAACGTCTCCCGCCAGGCCATGGTGCTGCTGAAGAACGACGGCATCCTGCCGCTCAAGTCCAGCGTGAAGACCATCGCCGTCGTGGGGCCGCTTGCTGATAACGAAACCGTACTGCGCGGCAACTACAGCGGCACGCCGAGCCATTCCACGACCATCCTAGACGGCATCCGCAAACAGTTCTCCGGCGCCACCGTCACTTACACACCGGGCACCAAGTTTTTGCGCAACGCCGTCATCATTCCGACGTCGGCCCTCAAGACCGCCTCCGGCCAGCCGGGAGTGGACGCCGTGTACTTCAACAACAAGACCCTCTCCGGCCAACCCGCAGCCAGCCGCGTGGAACAGCAGATCGGCACCGCGCCGATGGGCTTCGGCGGCGGACGCGGCGCCGGGCAACCGGCTCCCCGCCTGCCGGCGGAAGTGAATACCAGCGGCGATTTCTCCGGCCGTTGGACCGCTACCCTCACCGCGCCGGAAACCGGCAAGTGCGAGTTCAGCATTAGCGGTAACGGCGGCGTGCGCATCAGCATTGACGGGAAGCAAGTCGTCAACGACTGGGTGCAGCGCGCCCCTGCCGGCCGCGGCGCGGCATTCGGCGGTCCAGGCCTGCAGGAACGCACGTCCGAAATCAGCTTTGAAAAAGGCAAGACCTACAACCTGGTCGTGGAGTTCTTTCGCGATGCCGCTGAAGCCACGGCGCAGACCAACGCCTCCGCCGCTGCCAATGCCGCAGCCGTCATTGCGGCGGCCGGCGGACCGGGCCGCGGCGGCGCCGCGCCGGTCACCGGCCCCACGCTGAACTGGAACTACGGCTACGATCCCGAAGCGGCCCTCAACGCCGCCCAAAAGGCGGATATCGTGGTCGCGGTGGTCGGCATCACTTCGCAATTGGAAGGCGAACAGGGCAACACCCGCGGGGAGTTGCCGGAAGGCTTCCAGGGCGGCGACCGCACCGTCCTCGATCTGCCGAAGGATGAAGAGGTTCTTCTCCAAGCCATGAAGACCGCCGGCAAGCCGCTCATCGTCACCCTCGTCAACGGCAGCGCCATGGCGGTCAATTGGGCCGACCAGAACGCCAACGCCATCCTGGAAGCCTGGTATCCGGGCGAAGATGGCGGCCAGGCGGTGGCCGAAACCCTCGCCGGCGTGAATAACCCGGCCGGCCGCCTTCCGCTCACCTTCTACAAGGGCCTGGCGGACCTGACACCCTTCTCCGACTACAACATGACGAACCGTACCTACCGCTATTACCAAGGTACGCCGCTCTATCCGTTCGGCTACGGCCTGAGCTACTCGAAGTTTGAGTACAGCAACCTGAAACTCTCCGCCGACACCCTACAGGCGGGTTCCGACCTCACTGTGGAAGTGGATGTGAAGAACGTCAGTTCCATCCCGGGCGATGAAGTGGCGCAGCTCTATCTGGTGTTCCCGAAGGTACCAGGCGCTCCGCTGCGCGCGCTGCGGGGGCTCGAACGGGTCAGCATTCCCGCCGGCCAGTCCAAGCACGTGAGGTTCACTCTGAACCCGCGGGATCTGAGCTGTGTCAGCGAAGATGGCGAAACCCGCGTGGCCCCGGGTGCCTACAAGGTGTTCGTGGGCGGCGGACAGCCGAACACCAAGGCCCCCGGCAAGGAAGTCGCCCTCACCATCCAGGGCGAACAGAAGCTGCCACGGTAAGCACCAACTGTCAACGGGTAGGTTGTAAGCATAATGGCCTGGCTCAATGCAACGCATCGGTCTGGGTGAACCGAGTGGTCATCCATACTGACAATCCGGGTCCCTCGACGGATCCCGGTGGGAGGGGTAGGCAAAAGAAATGCACCGAACGATTCGCAATAACGGTTGTCTCGCGATGATCGCGGCTTGGTCGCTGGCGTTGCTCACCATGCCAGCCGCCAAAGCCCAGATGTTCTCCTGGACCAAGGAAGAGATGGTCGAATACACCAAAGCCTGGACGGGCGAACGCTTCCCCGACGGGCGGCCCAAAGTTCCAGACAGTTGGCTCGAACGCGCCAAGGGAATGTCACAGGAAGAAGTGATCATTCCGGGCTGCCGAGGCGGCGGCCCGGCAAACATCTCCAGCTACACCCAGTACGATGGAAATTTCAGGGTGTTGCACCCGGAACTGAAGATGGCCGGCCGGGTGGTGACGGCAATGTACATGCCGACTCGCGCCGATATCGATACCATCCTTTTCGCCAAGGCTCGCGACAAGGGTGTTGCCCTGACGAACCAGTGGCCGATCGACCAATTGCAGGCCGGGGACGTCCTTGTGATCGATCTCTATGGCAAGGTGGAGAGCGGCGGCATCATCGGCGACAACCTTTACTACTACATCATGAAGGCGACGAAGGGCGGCGGCCTGGTGATCAACGGATCCATACGCGATCTGGAAGGTATCAGCGAAATCAGGCTGCCGGCATACGTCCGCACCCTCACGCCGACATGGTTCGGCGGATCGACCCTATACGGCTACAACGTGCCCGTGCGTATGGGTAATGTGGTGGTGATGCCGCGGCCACCATGTGGCGGCGATACGCCGAGGCGGACCTGATGATCGCTGGCGAGGTACGCGAATGGGAGAACACATATTACGCCGCCGACATCTTCAGCGCAGGCGAGAAGCGCGGACTGGTGACGGTCGGCCGCGTGGTTTCGGAAGATCCCGGAATGCGCGCGTGTGCCGCCTGGTTGAAAGCAGTGGTGAAGGAAGTGCCGGCGCAATGGATCAGCGCCGGCGACCTCTATTGGAGGGCGATCTGATGACGGCGCGGGAAATAGTGGACCTGATTAAAAAGAATTCCGGGATTACGTGGAATGAGCGGTCTATCCGCGACACCTTCAAAATGGGCGACCCGGATGCCCAGGTCAAGGGCATCGCCACCACCATGATAACGACCTTCGACATGCTGAGGCGCGCCAACCAGGCAGGTCTGAACTTTGTGATCACCCACGAGGATACCTGGTGGAACGATCCCGATGTCACCAAAGACCTCACCGCGGACCCGCTTTACCTCAAGAAGGCGGAGTTTATCCAGAAGAGCGGCATGGTCATCTGGCGCAACCACGACGGCATGCACGCCATGAAGCAGGACTATACCGTGACGGCGACGCTGCGGGCGATCGGCCTCAAGGGTGGAGAGACTTCCAGCATGCGAGCTCCGGTGCTCCCGTTCCCGGAGACAACGCTGGGCCAGTTCGCTTCGCAGGTCAAGCGAGTCAGCGGAATCCGCACCATCCGTTGTGTGGGCGATCCGAAAGCGAAGGTGGGCAAGGCGCTTTTTGGGCCCGGCTATGCCACTCCGCGCATGACTCCCGACACCGACGTCGTGATCGGCGGCGAGCAGCAGGAAGCCGACGGCGGCTTCGACAATGTCGAGTACGTGGCCGACGCCGCGTCGCTGGGTATTCCAAAAGGTCTTGTCATGCTGGGGCACGTTGTGTCGGAGCAGCCCGGCATGGAAGATTTCGCCAAGTTCCTGCAGACCTTCATCAAGGGCGTCCCGATTGAATTCGTGCCGGCGGAAGAGCCGTTCTGGACATAGTCACCACGCAGCTCAAGGAACCGCAGCACTGCAACTGTCGCTTCGGATAGAATACTTGGAACGACGTCTGGAGGGACCGTGTCGCTGTTCCTGCGCTGCGTTATGATACTGCCGCTCGTAACCCTAGGGGTACGCGCTCAGTTTGCCGGCAGCCAGCAGTGCCAAACGTGCCACCCCGACCAGTTCACAGCGCAAGCGAAGTCGGGGCACGCGCGTGCATTGGCGCCTGCAACACCCGGCAGCCCCGGCGAGTGGGCGTTTGGGGCGGGACGGAAAGCGATTACGTACGTCAGCCAGACTGACGAGGAAACATACGCCGAGCGGGCGGCTTCGTACTACGCGTCCTCCAAGTCAATGGGCGTGACTCCCGGGCATCAGGCCGGCATCGACCTGGCCTATCCTACCTTCGCGCCGTCCAAATCGGCTATGCGGTGCTTCCGCTGCCACTCCACGGGTAATCTGACACTTTCGGCCGGTTTTGCGCTGCGCCCGGCCGAGAACGGAATCCACTGCGAGGCGTGCCACGGGCCGGGCGCGGCGCACGTGGCAGCGGGCGGCGGCGCCGCCACAATTCGAAATCCGAGACGCCGCAACGCGGTCGAAATCAACGAATTCTGCGGGACCTGTCATCGCAAGCCGCCGGAAGCTGGTGACGAGAAGGACTGGATGAATCCCTGGAACGTGCGCCATCAGCCGGCTTCGCTGAGCCAGGCGGTCTGTTTCCGGAAGAGTGCAGGCGGCCTGTCATGCCTGACCTGCCACGATCCGCATGCCCCTCTCAACACGTCCAACAAGGCTTATGACCTACGTTGCTCTCAGTGCCATCACGAAGTGCGTCATCGGACTGCCACCGCCGGGGCGTCGTGCGTGACGTGCCATATGCCGCAAGTACAGGCGACGCCGGAACTCCAGTTCACGAACCACTGGATCGGCATTTATACCAAAACCAATTTCCTCCTGCCTGTGGCCCGGCCGGACCGCAGCGTCCCGCCTCTCGTGTTGCCACCCACCGCGGAAGGCAAACTCGTGCCACCCAACGCCCCCTCCACTCTGCGTCCTCTGTTTGCACAAGCCGTTACCGAACGCGAGAAAGCGCTCGGTCCGGGAGACGCGAAAGTGGCTCACAGCCTGAAGGCGCAGGGGCTGTTTCTCAGAGAAACGGGCGACCCGGGGGCGGCCGCACTTCCGCTACGCCGCGCGATGGATATCGACCGGCGCAACAGTGACCGCGAGCTGTTCGAGGTGGAAGAGGCGCTTGCGCAAGTGCTGGTTCTCGCGGGCAACCGCCGGGAAGCCTCCGAATTGTTCCAGCAAGCGGCCACCGGCGCCGACCTGCAGGTCTCGGCACGAAGTTACGCCAGCCTGGCGGGGCTCGATCCCGCCCGCGCCGACTCGTACTATACGAGAGCGCTTGAGGCGGAGGAAAAGATTGACGGGCCGGACCACCCGCGGGTTGCGCTCCTGCTCAACAGCCTCGCCCTGGCTCTGGAACAGAAAGAGAACTTCCGGGACGCCGAGCCGCTGTTGCGGCGCGCCCTGTCGATTCAACGCAAGGCGCTCGGGCCGTCTCACTTCGATACTGCCGGTACTCTGGTCAACCTGGGGAGCCTGCTCCAAAACCAGCATCGCGTCGCGGAATCGGAGCGTCTGGAACGTGAGGCCATTGGCATTTTGGAGCAGGTGCGTCCACAGAGCGTCGAATTGGCTACGGCCTGCACCAACCTGGCGGACCTTCTGTCCAATCAGCAAGACGCCTCCGCCTCAGCCGCGTTGCTGCGGCGAGCTCTTGCGATTGACGAAGCCATTTACGGAACCGACGACCCGGAGGTCGCAGTCGATCTGACGAATCTTGGAGAATTGCTGAAGGGGCATGGGCAGGCCGCGGCGGCTCGCTCGCCACTGCTGCGTGCGCTGGCAATCTACGAAAAACGCCTCGGCCCCGATAGTCCGCAGGCTCGGGACGTACGAGAGAGTTTGCGGCATCTCCAGTGAGAGGAGAGCAACCGGCCGCTCCGATTTGAGGCGAGTAGAATGACCCTATGATATTCCCGGCCATGCGTGACTCCGCTATCGCGGCTTTTTTGTGTGTGGTGCCGATGCTAGCCTGGGGGCCGGCCCTGATCGAAGGGTTCCAGGGCCAATCGACCGCAACGCGACCGGCCAAGGCTGCGAGCATTCAAACCAAGCTTGCTCCGATCCAGGTGGATTTCCGCGATGTCGCCGAGAAGGCCGGTCTCACCGCCATCAATGTCACCGGCGGCTCGGACCACAAGAAGTACATCCTGGAAAGCACGGACGCCGGAGTCGCGATCTTCGATTTCGACAATGACGGGCTGATGGACGTATTCCTGGTCAACGGGACCACGCTCGACGGCAAGGGCCCGGGCGAGAAGTCGACCAGCCACCTGTACCGCAATCTCGGCAACCTGCGCTTCGAGGACGTCACGGCGAAATCCGGCCTGGGGCGCACTGGCTGGGGACAGGGCGCCTGCGTCGGCGACTATGACAACGATGGGCTGCGCGATCTGTTCGTGACCTACTACGGCCACAGCGTGCTGTATCACAACGAAGGCGGCGGAGTGTTCCGCGACGTCACCAAAGAAGCGGGGCTCAGTTCCGATGCGGTCCGCTGGGATACCGGCTGCTCGTTCGTCGATTACGATCTCGACGGGAAACTCGACTTGGTGGTCACCGGCTACCTGGACTTCGATCGCACACGCATTCCCGAACCGGGCGCCAAGAGCACCTGCCAGTGGAAAGGCGTGCCGGTGTTCTGCGGTCCGCGAGGTCTGCCGCCCGGCCGCAATTTCCTGTTTCACAACAAAGGGGACGGCAAGTTCGAGGATGTATCGGCGCCGAGCGGAATCGGCCAGCCGACGGGCTGCTACGGTTTCACCGTCGTGGCTTCGGATTTCGACAACGACGGCTATCCCGATCTGTACGTCGCCTGCGATGCCCGGCCCAGTCTGCTGTATCACAACCGGAAGAACGGGACTTTTGAAGAGATCGGCATTCTCTCCGGCACCGCGCTGAACGAGGATGGGGAGGAACAGGCCGGCATGGGCGTCGCCGTGGCGGACTACGACGAGGATGGCTACTTCGACATCCTCAAAACCAATTTCAGCGAGGACACGCCGAACCTGTACCACAACTCCAAAGACGGGAGCTTTTTCGATGAGGTGTATGCCGCCGGACTCGGCGTGCGCAACCAGTTCCTCGGCTGGGGAGCGCTATTCCTGGACGTCGATCACGACGGGCGCAAGGATATTCTGCTGGTGAACGGGCACGTGTTCCCGGAGGTCGACCGGATGTCGGGCGGGCCGAAATACCGCCAGCAGCGCCTGTTGTTCTGGAACGTCGGTGGCGGGAAGTTCAAGGATCTGTCGGATTCAGCGGGTCCGGGGATCAAGGCGGCATGGTCCTCGAGGGGAGCCGCGGCGGGCGATCTCGATAACGACGGCTCGCTCGAAGTGGTGATCAACAATCTCGGAAACCGCCCGAGCCTATTGAAGAACTTCGGGACGAAGAAGAACTGGCTGCTGGTGCAACTCCGCGGCGTGCAATGCAACCGGGATGCCGTGGGAGCGCGCGCATACGTATTTGTCGGCGCACGGAAACTGTCGGGCGAGGTCCAGAGCGGCGCCAGTTTCCTTTCGCAGAACGATTCGCGGCTGCACTTCGGATTGGCCGAGGAGGCCAGCTATAGCCGGATCGAGGTGAAATGGCCGGGAGGAGAGACAGAGACCTTCCCCGGCGGTGCGGCGAACAAGATCGTGCTGCTGGAACAAGGGAAAGGGTCTCTTAAGGCGCGCTGAACCCTTGCGCGCTTCACTTCGCGACCGTGTGCTCGTTCGAGGCGGCGCCTTCGCGAATGAGACGCTTCATCTCATCATTCGGGTCGATCCCGTCCTTCTGATGGCGCAGCTTGACGACGCGGGCGAGCATTTCCTGAGCCCGGGCTGCGTCACCCATTCGACGATACGCCTGGCCAAGCTGATACGCCGCTGTGGCGTCCTCGGGATCGAGCTTCACCGCCGTTTCGAGGTGCTCAATCGCAGCGCCGACCTCTCCGCTCTTCAGCAGCAGCTTCCCCATCTCAGCATGGGCGCGCGAAAACCGCGGGTTCAGGCGCACCGACGCTTCGAAGGCCGCTTTGGCCTCGCCCGTTTCCGCGCCCGAGCGGATCAGCGCGATCCCTAACATATAGGACAGCATGAAGTCATTCGGGTTCGATTTCACCCGCGCCCGCAGCACTTCCCCCGCTTTGGCCGTGTCTCCGCGCTGCATCCACGCAAACCCCAACATTACATATGGCAGCGATTGCGAAGGGGAAAGACGGCTGGCCATCTCGAAATCTCCTTCGGCTTCCTGTGTGCGGCCTTGCTGCGCCAGCAACAAACCCCGATGCAGGTGCAGACGGTAAGAGTCCGGCAGGTGCTTCAGTCCGATATCGGCGATTTCCAGGCCGAGTTCGTAGTTGGCGTTGTCGAGGCAAATGCCTATGAAGTCGGCATAGTTGTCTTCGGCCTCGGGTTCCAGTTCGGTGGCGGTCCGCAGCGCGTGATACGCCTTTTCGACCTGCCCGGTCTTCAGGTATGCTTCCGAGACCAGGTTGTACAAGTCGGCGTGTCCCAGGCCGGCAGTGAAAAGCTCGCTCGAGAGTTGGATAGCTCCCGAGAAGTCACCTCCGCGGATAAGCATCAGGGTCTGATCATAGGCGGCGATATGCGGATCGTTCGCATGTGCGCGCGCGCGGCCAAAATATGGCGCCGCCTCCAGGTACGCCCCGGCTTTTCCCAGCAGGATCCCGGCCTGGAATTGGTTTTTGGTGTCCTCTTCCGGGATGGCACCGAGGACAGCCGAAAGATCGTCTTTTCGGCCAGTCTCGAGCAGACACTCGGCGTAATGCAGGATTACGGGGTACACCTTCGTCCGCCCTTTTTCGTAGTGCGCGGCCGCCTCCCCGAACTGCTTCACGACGAACGCGATCTCGCCCAGGTAAACGTGGGCGACCTCATCGTTTGGGGAGTGCTCGAGCACCGTCTCCAGGCCCACTTTGGCCTGATCCGCATGGCCCAGCGCAAACTCGTTGACCGAAAGGTTCGTCAGAGCCGGCAGGAATGCCGGATCCGCTTCGAGCGCCTGCCGGAAGCGCGCATTCGCCTTCTCGAGGTCGCCAGCGCCGCTGAGAGCGATGCCAAGCAGGTTCAGTGCCTTGAGGTTCTGCGGCGATTCCGCGGTCAGTTTCTCCAGCAATTCGATCGCGGCGGGGAAGCGCCCCTTCTGCAGCAGGGCGACCGCGCAATCGTAGGGCGCCGCGCCGTTGCAGTCATCAGCGGCCCACGTAACCAGAGGAAACGCCGCGAGCAGGAACGGCAGGAGCCGAGATCGCATCGCAGCTATTCTTTCAGATCAAGACGGCATTCGCAACGAGGATTTGCGGGTGGGGCATGGCGCCTTAAGGTACCTTTTCCTTGGCTGGCCCTCCACTGCTCCAGAGGTCCAGACGGGGCATTGGGACCAGGGTGTGAAGCTGAAAACACCGCATCCAACGGTATGGTTTGACCCAGGCCGCGCATTTTACGGTTAGGAAACCTCCTCTTTGACCCCCGGCGTAGCGCCCATTTAACCGTTAGGAATCGTCTCGACGACAGTCTTGGCGGATGGCCCGGTGCCGCGAGAATTATTGAAAAAATGGGGGTTGCCGATCTTGAGGTGATTGGTGAATCCGACAGCGCAGGCCTGGAGGGGCAAAAGCGCTGTCGGGGATCAAATTGGAGAATAGTGGTCATATTTGTCTTGAACCGCTGTATACTACTGCAACTGAGATCGGCGGCTCCTGCCAAATCAGTGGGTACGGCATCCAGGGCACGACGAGCATCTGGAGCCGTGGAGGGTAATTATGGAAGGCAACCGAATAGGGCGTCTTGTGTGCGCCAGTGCACTAATGTGCGGCTGCGTTTTCGGCCAGTCAACAACTGGCACTTTGCAGGGGACAGTGTTGGACCCCGCCGGCGCGGCCGTGCCGAATGCAACCATCGTAATTAAAGATCCGAGTGCCGGTACAACTCGCAATGCCGTGTCCGGAACGGACGGGATCTTTATATTAAACGGCGTCGAACCAGGTACATACAATTTGACGGTTACCGCCAAGGCCGGTTTCAAGACCTACTCTCTGGAGGCCATCGCCCTCTCGCCGAATGAGCGGCGCGATTTGGGCAAGATCGCGCTGACGATCGGATCGCTGACCGAGGAAGTTTCGGTCATCGCTACCAGCACGCCCATACAGACGTCTTCCGGCGAGAACTCGAAGCTGATCGAGGCTGCCCAATTGAACAACATCACCATTAAGGGCCGTGATCTGTTCGAAATCCTGCAGACCGTTCCCGGCGTAACCTTTGGCAACGCTCTGCTTTTTGGCAACGCCGCCGATGCTACCAGTAACGGGAGCAGCACTTTTGGCAGTCTGCAGATCAATGGCGGCGGTACCGCGCGCACCAACTTCGTCGTCGATGGCGTGCCGGACGTGGACAACGGCAATAACTCCCAGGTAGACTTCGAGCCCACCATGGACACCATCGCCGAGATCCGCGTGCTGACGTCCAACTACCAGGCGGAGTTCGGCCACAGTTCCGGCGGCCAGATCAGTCTGATCACCAAGGGCGGCAGCAACTCATTCCACGGCAGCGCTTTCTACAACAAGCGGCATGAGATGTTTAATGCCAAAGACTATTTCACCAACTTGAACGGCAACCAGAAGACGATTTCCCGCTTCGGGGTATACGGCTTTACCATTGGCGGGCCGGTCTACATTCCCAAAGTCTGGAACGTGAACAAGAACAAGGTGTTCTTCTTCTTCTCCCAGGAATATACGAAGACGAAGCCGGCTAGCACCACGCAAGAGGCAATGGTGCCTACGGCAGCTCAGTTGCAGGGCAACTTCTATGACCGCTGCCTCGTCAACACCGGCGTAAACGGCGTTCCCTGCACGCCGGGTTACACCGACAACAACGGGAATGACAGGAGCACCTTCCTGGTGAATCCGGCCGCCGGCAAGACTACGCTGGCTGGTGGTAATTTGAACACACTGATTGGTACCTCGGCCTACAATTCGGCTTCTGCGGCCATTGGCCAGGCGATGCTGAAGTACCTCCCCTCGCCGAACCTCTGCACCGCGGCCGCCGGCATCTACAACGGCAATGCGATCAGCCCCACGAATTGCCCCGCTGGCTTCTCCAACCACGCCATCTCGAATCCCTCGTGGAACTACGGCTTCAACTACATCTGGTCGGCCAACGAGGTCCACCCGCGGCGCAACGACACGGCACGTATCGATTGGAACATCAACCAGAAAAATCGGCTGTTTGCCCGTTACTCGCAGGACTACGACGCCGACTTGACGAATTTTGGCATCCCAGTGAGAGATACCTCCGGCAACTATGCTCCAACCGCCGCGAACTTCACCAAGCCGGGCCACGGATACGCGATCGGCCTCACGACCACTCTCTCCGCAACCATGGTGAACGAGTTCACTTTTGGGAAGATTTTCAACGGAATCGGCTATTACGAGGCGAATGATAACCAAGTCCAACGGTCGAACATGGGCAATCCCCCCTCGTTCGATAATTTCGCCACCGATCCGCTGTTCAACAACACCGGAAAGCGGTGGTTGGCCGGCACCGGCCCGCTGAACTTCGCCGATTACGTCCCCACCGTCTCCTTTGGCGACTCTGCCAACCGCACCGAGACTGCCCCATCCACCAACCCCTGCTGGAATGGGTGTCCCTATACCAACAAGGCCGATTCGTGGACTTTCGCCGACAGTCTCACCAGGGTTGTGGGCAAGCACAACCTGAAGGCGGGCATTTACGTCGAGCGCACCTTCAAGGTGCAGGACGGCAGCCAAGGTAATTACCTGGGCGCCTATACCTTCGGCAACGACTCGACCGGACAGAACCCCCTCGACACGCAGGATGGCTTTGCCAATGCCTGGTTGGGCAACTACCGGCAATACTCGGAAGGCCAAAAGAACATCGGAGACTGGAAGTTCTGGCAGGTGGAGTTTTACGTGCAGGATTCCTGGCGCGTCAGCCCCCGCCTAACTCTCGATGTCGGCCTCCGCTTCTACGGCATGCCTCCGATTACCAACGTGGGCACCGGCCGGAACGCTTCGACGGAATTCGTCGCGTCCGCCTATAACCAAAACCTGGCGGAGCGGCTCTACATTGGGGAGTGCGTCAACCCCACCACTAATGCGATCATTTCGACCGCCGGTGGTCCCTGTCCCAGCACCGCAACAACCAAGGCCTACGATCCAGTTAGCAATACCTTTGCCCTTGGGTCGTTAGTCGGAACGTTCGTTCCCAATTCGGTAGCCAACTATCCGTCTGGGGCGACTCCGTTCCCGGGTATGGTCATTGCCGGCACCAGTGCGGCGCTGCCCCAGAGCCTGTACACCGTGCCGCTCATTTCTCCGGCGGGCCGTCTCGGCTTCGCTTGGGACGTGTTCGGCAACGGCAAGACGGCCATTCGCGGCGGTATCGGTCAATTCCTGAACCGGCTCAGCTACAACCAAATCGCCAGCCCGGTTTCGTTCCAGCCCACTCTGCAAAGTCTGAACCTGTACAACGGAAACATCACCAATATCACGTCGGGCGCATCGTCGCTCGGCGCCGTTTCGCCGATTGGTATGAACGCCGATTTCGTGGGACACCAGCAAAACGAATCCACGTACAACGGTAGCCTGCAAGTTCAGCAAAAAGTAGGCTTCTCCACGGTGGTGGAGGCGTCCTGGGTGTTCGAACTGCGCCGCCACGTGCCGCTCAACTATCCGCTGGATTACTTCCCGCTCTACTCGCAGTTCAATAACGGCGCTGCCTGGGTGAATCCTACGACAGCGTACTTCCAAAACAATGCGCTGACGGGGTATACAGGTGGGAACAGCGGTCTGGGGCTGCTCGGCAACCAATACATCTTCAATTCGAGCGTGTGCCCCACCTGCGTCTCCGGTTATCCCTCCATCTCCGCCCAACAGTTCGAGGGGACCTCGAACTACGAGGCCTTGCAGGTCAACGTGCGGCGTAACATGACGAGGCGCCTTTCCTACGGATTTGCTTTTACGTGGAACAAGTCAATGGGACCGTCGGGAGCTCTCCTCAACAACAATGACCCGGGCTTCACCCGCGACCCCCTCTTGCCGGACAAGTTCCGCAACTGGGGACCGTCCTACGCGAACACGCCGTTTTACTTTACGATCAACTCGGTGTACGAGATTCCGGGCCTCGGAGAGAAGCTGAACTTCAAACCGCTGGGTTGGGTTACCGATCACTGGGTCCTTTCCGGACTGTACCAGTGGCGCAGCGACCAGATGTCGTCGATACCTACCCCCACCTTCGCCAATACCAGCAACACCTGCTCCACCTCTACTAACTGCTACCCGCAGTGGAACTGGACAGGCACGCCTAACGACAACTACAGGGCGGTCGTCACCGGTGACTACCACCTGTCAAGCATCGGGGGGACCTTGCAGATCAACCCCGCTGCCAGCACGACGGGCACGCAGTCCGGCAGCCCGGCTACCTCGAGCTACCCCCTGAACGGAAACCCTGGCAACCAGATCATCAACACGGCGGCCTTCACCATTCCGTTCCCGTGCAGCCAGACACCTCAGGCCGACCCGCACTACGGCGTGGGCGAGAACCTGTCCTGCCTGGGCAACGCAGGTATCGGTCAGCTCCTCAACATCCCCGGCACCCGCGTCAGCAACCTGGATCTGACCATCACGAAGAATATCCCGCTGGGGAAAGAGGGACGCAGTCTCCAATTCCGCGCGGAGGCGTACAATCTCCCGAACCACACTCAGTTCTCTGCGTACAACATCACACCGTCGTACGACTGGCGGAACTGGCTGCAGGGCCGGCTGGTCCAGACCAACGCCAGTCTGAACCGTTTTACACAAACGCTGAACCCCCGGCAGATGGAGATGTCGCTGCGGCTGGTGTTCTGATACGAACTCGGTCAAGCCTTCGGGTTTGACAGGGTAATGAATCGGGCCGGCTTTCCACCCATGAGGCGGAAAGCCGGCATGACTTCTTGACGATCAGTGCCCGGAGGCCGAGGCCGGAAGCCCGCTCACTCAAGCGTGAAAGCCAGTCTGTGTCCCGTGTACTGCACGTGTTTGTCTTTCGATGGGCTGGTTCCTGCCAGATGGATTGCGAACTGGCGTTTGGCGATCATGCCGGGATACGCACCTTTTCGGTCGCCGATCGAAAGTGTGTGCACCTGGTCATTCCAGCGTAAAGAGATGGTCGAACGTACGCCCTTCTCGTAGGCGTAGTTCACGCCTTCATCTTCGTACAGCGTGAAGTCCGCGTCCGCTCCGGGATAAACGCGCCACTCGATCTCTCCGGTTCGATCCTGACCGGAATACTGCTGAACCGGTCCTAGCGGGACAATGCTGCCCGCCCTCACCATCAGGGGAATTTTCGCGATCGGGGCATCCGTTGCTGTCGTCTTTCCGCCGGCCACCTTGGCCTCTGTCCACCAATCGAACCAGCCGCCCGGGGTAGACGGTGCGTACACCGGCCACTGCCGCGGCTCGGGCTGCAACACGGGCGCTACCAGGAACGCCGGACCGAACATGAATTCGTACTTCTGCGCCAGAGCCTGCTCGTCGTCCCGGAAATCCATCACAAGAGGACGCATCAGAGTGGAACCGCGGAAGGTGATTTCGGCCGCCTGGCTGTATATGTAAGGCAGCAGCCGGTAGCGCATCTCGAGATACTGGCGTTCCTGGGCCTCAACGGCGGCGCCGAAATGCCAGGGCTCCGTCTTGGTCTGGAAGCCGTGGACGCGCATCAACGGCGTAAACGTGGAGAACTGCAGCCAGCGCAGGAAGCGCTCGTGGTACGCGCTGTCGGTGTACTGCCTTTCACCCGGACGGAAGAAACCGCCAGTATCGGTGGTCCAGTAGGGGAGTCCTGTGACGGAGAAATTCAAGCCAGCCGCGACCTGGCGGCGGAGAGTCTCCCAGTCGTTGCCGATATCGCCCGACCATGTTGCGACAGCATAGCGCTGCGCACCCGCGAAGGCGCTCCGCGTCAGGACGAAAACCCGCCGATCAGGTGCGTCTTTGCGCTGTCCTTCATAGATGGTCTTGGTGACGAGCAACGGATAGACCAGACGGAAACGATCTCCGGGACCGGCGAAGGTCTTCTGGCCGGCGAGAGCGTCGTTCTCCGGTTCGGTGGCGTCCTGCCACCAGGCGTCGATCCCGAGAGACAGCATGCGGCTGGAGAAATGCTTCCAGTACAGCGCACTTGCCTCGGGATTGAAGAAGTCCACCCACTGGGTTCCGGGCAGAAACAGATCTCTTGCGGCAAACTCCTGGCCTACCGTCGATTTCGGATCGATCTTCGACCAGACGGACACCATGAACTTGGCATTCAGGTCGTGTAGCTGGCGCACCAGGGCTGCCGGATCGGGGTAGTTGGCCTCGTCCCACTGCATGGCGTTCCAGCCATACTTGCCCCAGTATTGCCAGTCCTGAACGATCACGTCCATGGGAAGCTTGCGCTTGCGGAATTCACGGGCGTTTTCGAGAATGTCGTCGCTCGATGTGTACCGCTCGCGGCACTGGATGAAGCCATATGCCCAGAGAGGCAGCAACGGGGCCTGACCCGTCAGTTTGCGATATGTCGCGATGATCTCGTCGGCGGTGGGGCCTGCAAAGACCACGTAGTCGATGCCGTCCGAGACGGGCGAGCGCAGCACGGTTTCGGCGGCGGACGGTCTCCAATAGAGTGACGGCTGGTCTCTCATGTTGCCTTCGACGCGCACCTGGTGCTTCCCGGGTTTCAGCTCCAGGAACCAGCTCGAGGTTGGAGGCAGCCAGCGGTTTGCGAAATCGACCACGGTGCCGCCATCGATCTCGACGTGGTAGCGTTGGGCCATTTCCTGGCCCACGTCCAGCATCATCGCGTAGCGTCCGGGCGCGGCGGTTTCAAAATCGCCGCGGAACACTCCCGCAGTGCGGCTCACGGTACGGGCGCCCTCGGCGGTGGTCACGGCGGCAGTGGTGGTATTGCCGGAAGCTTCGCGGGCCAGCGTCAGGTGCTCATCGGCGGGATTGAGGTTGGTCAGCCCGTAATTGTGCCAGAGCAGCCCGTAACCCTTGCTCGATAGCAGAAATGGGATGGAAATCTGGCTGTTGACCTGAGTGAGGCGCCGGGGAAGGTCGCGAATGTCCAGAAATCCATCCTGAAACTGGCCGGAGCCGAAGATGTGCTCATCGGCGGGTGAGCGGAACCGGTCCTCCGCGGTGAGTGTGGGTTGTCCCTGAATTCTCGATGGACGCACACGGCGCGAACCGGGCAACTCTTCCAGGAGGAGTCTCCCCTTCGCATCGGAAAACCGCAGCGTTCCCGTCTTTTGATCGTAGGTTGCCGTCAGCCGGGAGGTAGCGAGAGTGACGGACACCGCGGTTTTTCGAATGGATTGGCGGACATCGCTAGCGGGATGGATCAGCACCAGGCTTGTCGAGTCTGCCGCCTGGGCAGGAGTGCACCGGACGCGCAGCGCGCCGTCGGCAATCGGGACCACAGAGAGGACCCCGCAGTCGGCCTTGATCGAGACACCAGGTTGTGCGGAGGCCTGCTGGGCTTGGGCGGCATATACGCTGAAAGGGGACAGCACCGCGACCAGGAGAAATCCATGTCTCGGGAGATACGATTTTGACACGAGCGTCACCTCAGTTCTGTTTTTTCTAGCGCCGGCATGCGTCATGCGACGGACACCTGATTGACCCAATCGAGCGGCTGGTGGTGGCCCAGTTTCAGGTGGAAGGTCACCGGCCTGTTCTCCGGCAAGTGCACATCGATGTCGGCCTTGCCGACCCGGAGTGCGGCCGCCAGGACGCCCGCAGGAGCGGTGATGGCTTCGATTCCGTACCGCGCTATCAGAGTGACGTCCTGCTTTCTCACCGAGGTGACCGTCAGATCGACGGTACGGGCGTCCATGTCCCTTGCCAGTCTGTCGATCCGCGCGAAGGTCCGAGCAAGCATCCCGTGAATCGATCCCTTTACAAGCTTGGAAGGAAGGGCGGGCAGCACCTCCATGACACCAGGGCGTGAGTAGGCCAGCATTTCCATGATGATCGTGGGAATTCCGCCCAGCGCATCCGGCACAGGCGGGCCATAAGGCTCGCGCGAACACCGGAGCGCGGTGCTCACGTAGCCCTGCTCCATCAACTGCCGCCGTTGGACGTCCACGATGACGTTGTCTTTGAGCCGAGCCCCGACCAGCGCGCGATGGCAGCGACCATAAGCAGGCAAAGTCTCGCCCGCGACCGCGGTGGCTAACGCATCAACCGTGCGCCTTCGGCCGGCGATCTCAGCGGCTCGAGCCAGTTGCGGCGTGCGATCGGGATCGATTTCATCGGCCGGCCAAGCCCCATCCGGCCAAGGCCCATAGAGAGGGGACACGTGCCGATGGGTGTAATGCTCTTGCAGCGTAGGCCAAGCCCATTCCTTCAGGGTGCCGTCCGGTTCGAGCAGGTAGGGTGGCATCTTGGCCAGCATCGCCTTCCGTTTCGGCACGGGGCCGCTGTTTTGCTTCTGCAGCACCTTTTCTTCGAGCGTCATGCGGGACACCAGGTCTGCCGCGCGCCGCTCCGGAGTCAGGGTCAGATCCTGGTAAGGAGCGTTACCTGGCTGTTGTGCGAATGAAGCCAGGCCAATGAGCAATAACGACGCAATTGTAGGCCGGTTGGGTCTCACTTCGAAATCTCCTGTCTCGCTTCGAAAGGTCCTGCCGTTCCTCAGGGTAGCTTTACGCGAACCTCTTTGCCAGAGTAGGCCACTGGCCGCGCACCAGCGGAATCATCCAAGCCGCCTCCTGGCTGCTGATCCACGAGCACAACCCGGAAGGTCCGCCTCTGCAACATCCCAGCATAGTTGCCCGCGCGCTTGCCGATGGTGAGCGTCTTGGCCGCATCGTTCCAGTGGAACGGAATGGTCGCATAGGCGCCGTGTTCGTAGTCGTAGGATTCGCCGGCGTCTTCGTAGAGGGTGAACGAGCCGTTCGCGCCCGGATAGACGCGCACCTCGAGCGGATCGGCCGGCTTCTGATCGACGTACTCGACGTCCGGTCCGAGCGGAAGAATCGAACCAGCCGGAACGTACAACGGCATGGAGTCGATGGAGGCGGCGGCCTCCACGCGCCCACCCGCCGATTCCTTCTTGCCCGTCCAGAAGTCGAACCATGGAGCCTTGCCCGGCAGATAGACGGGGCGTGAGGAGGCCCCCGCCGTCGTCACGGGATTGACCATCAGATCCGGGCCGAACAGATACTGGTCGGCGACATTGAGCGCATTCTTGTCTCCCGCGAAATCCATCACCAGCGGGCGCAACATGGAACCGCCCTTATCGGTCACCTGCCAGGACATGGAGTAGATGTACGGAATCAGGCGGTAACGCAGCCGTTCGAACTTCAACATGGTCCGCTGCGTAGGCTCGTCCCACTGCCAGAATTCCTTGCCGGAGCCGCTGCCATGCACGCGGAACATGGGAGTGAAAGCTCCGAACTGGAACCAGCGCACGAACAACTCCTGATACTTCGGGTCTTTCGTATTCCCGCCGAAGAACCCGCCGATATCGGTGTTCCAATAGGGAATGCCACTCAGCGAAAAGTTTAGGCCGGCCGGAATCTGCTTGCGGAACACGTCCCAGTTGCCCTGGATGTCGCCGGACCAGGAGATGGCCGAATTGCGCTGCTGTCCGGCATAGGCTGAGCGGGTGAGGACGATGACGCGTTTCTTGTCCGTCTGCGCGCGCTGCCCCTGGTAGATGCCCGTAGTGGTCATAAGGGGATAGGCGTTGAAGACCGTCGCGGCGGATCCTTCGGCGGTAGTAAACGTGCGATACTCGCCCCATTTTCCGCCGATCTCTGGCTCCGTGGCATCCAGCCACCAGCCGTCCATACCCATCGTGCCTAGGCGTTCCCAAATCTGCTTCCAGTAGAGGCGGCGGCCTTCTGGATTGAAGGCGTCGTACCACTTGCCTTGGCCCCTCGGGTAGACATTCGGAATCACGGCAGGGTAGAGCGCACCGGCCTGCTCCAGTTCCTTCTCGTTAGCCGTGTCGAGGTCGAAGCGCGACCATACCGAAATCAGAATGTGCGCGTTCATTTCATGGATGGAGTCCACCATCCCCTTGGGATCCGGATAACGGGCCGGATCGAACTCGTGGGAACCCCAGCCACCGGGCGCCCAGTATTGCCAATCCTGCACAATGCCGTCGAGCGGCCTGTGGGTCTCGCGGTATCGCGAGACAATCCCCAGCATTTCCGCCTGACTGGCATACCGCTCCTTGCACTGCCAGAAGCCCCAAGCCCATTTGCCCAGCAGGGGCGCCGCGCCAGTCAGCTGGCGGTATCCGGCGATCACGTCGTCCGACTTGGGACCGAAAATGAAGTAGTAATCGATCGCCTTGCCGGTCTCGGAAACCCAACGCAACAGGCCTTCGTTGCCTTTGACTCCAACCTCCACATCGGTAATCGACGGATTGTCCCACAGCATGCCGTAGCCACGGCTGGAAACAAGCACCGGAATGCCGATCTCCATGTTTTTCTGCTGGAGGTGAACCGAGGTTCCGCGATAGCTCATGAATCCAGCCTGGTGCTGGCCCAAGCCGTAGATCTGTTCCTCAGGGTCGAGGACGAAGCTGTCACCGACGGACGATTCGCGGGGCCCTTTCTCCTCGAAAATCGTCTTGCCGGCCAAGTCGCGGAACGAAACAAGGCCGGTGCCTCTATCGACTACCGCGCGCAGCGCGCGCGTGGAGAGTTCGACGGCAGCCGGCGTCTCTTTGAATTGGAAGGGTATGGCGGCGGGCGAAGAGATCACACTCAGGCTGTGAGTGACCGGAATGGCCGAACCCGGGGCGTAGGAAACCCTCACAACCCGGTCGGACCAGACTTCAAGGCGAAGCGTTCCAGCGTCGAATCGTATCAGGGCGCCGTGCGCCTGCTTCTCCACTGCGGGAGGCGCTGCGCCAGAGGACGGAGTGGCGACCGCAAGTGCGGTCAGGATGAGGACCTGCCAACAAGAATTCACATAACCTCCTGGTGCTTTTGCCGGCGATGGTACGCTGTTAGCGCTTCAAGATGGAAATCGCCTGTCGTCATTCCTTGGTACTGTCTGAAGTGTATTCCAGCGCGCCCTTTATTTCCAGGATGGCGGTGTCTCAAATGACGCCGCGTTGCATGCCGCGTTGCAGCATCACCCGCGATTCACGGATGTATACTGGGCTATTTCATGGCGGGCAATGAAATCAGATTTTAGGAGCCAGAGATGACTACCAGGACTTTTCTCGCAGCCGCCGGCATGTTTTGGATCGCGGCCGGATCCGGTCTGAGCCAGACTCCTCAGCCTGCTCCCCGGCGGGCTGCGACAGCTTACTACGAAGATACGAACAATATTCCCGTCTCGCCGGAAGTGCATCCGGACCGTACGGTAACCTTCCGCCTGTTCGCTCCCAAGGCGAGTGAAGTCGTGCTGATGGGATCTCCGGGCATTCTCGAGGCGATTAAGGAGCCAAAGCCACTCCAAAAGGATGACAAGGGCGTTTGGAGCTTGACCGTAGGTCCGTTGGCCCCGGGTTTCTACACCTACGGCTACGCCATCGACGGGGGACTGCGCATGCCAGACCCTTCGAATCCGGATCTGGAGCTCCGCCGTTGGGGGGCCACCAACATGTTTATCGTGCCAGGAAACGAAAAGGCCGTCTTTGAAGAACGGCCGGTCCCGCACGGAACCGTCCACGTGAACTTCTACGACTCCCAGAACCTGAAGACGCCCCGCATGTTCTACGTCTACACGCCGCCGGGGTACGAGAGCGGCAACAAAAAATATCCCGTGCTCTATTTACTGCATGGCAACGGCCAGATCGAAGCTTCCTGGACCTGGACAGGCAAGGCCAACGTCATCATGGATAATCTGATTGCCGATGGCAAGGCTAAGCCCATGATTGTCGTGATGCCGTACGGCCACATCCCTCGCGAAATCAAGCCCGCTCCGGGTACCCCGGCCGCCACCAACGACCCACTTGCGATTGAGAAGGAACTGCTGGCCGGCGTGCGTCCCCTAGTGGAAAGCAGATACCGTGTGTTGACCGATCGCGGGCACCGGGCGATTGCCGGGCTTTCGATGGGCGCGGGCCAATCCATGTCCATCGGCCTGCATAACCTGGACCTCTTCGCTTACATCGGTGCTTTCAGCGGAGCCGGCAATCGGGCGGAATGGGAAAAGATGGACGGGGGCGTTCTCAACCAAAAGCTGAAAGTGCTATGGCTCGGCTGCGGCAGGGAGGACAAAACGGTCTCGTTCAGCTCTATCCAGAGCTTCTCGGACATGCTCACGGAAAAGAAAGTGAAGCACGTACTGAATCCGTCGGACGGCGGGCATAGCTGGCCCAACTGGCAGGTTTACCTGTCCAAATTCGCACCCCTGCTTTTCCAGAACTGATCCATGATCGCGCCGGAACGCGATAAACTCCCTGCCCGGACGCGCCTGCCCCGCGCGCAAGTAATGAACTACTCGATCGGTTGGTGACTGGCGGCGAGTTCAAGCCGACAGCAATCAGGCGATAGATCTGCTTGCGCTATTTGAAGATGCGCTGGCTAAAGAGGTACAGGTTGTTGTCCCACTCGGTGTTGTCGTGGGCATTTCCATCCACGTGCCAGACGTGCGGGACGCCGTTCTCCTTGAGATAGCCGTGGACCGCCTGGCTGATGCGTATCAGGTTGTCCTTGTTCCCACAGGCCAGCCAAATCAGCTTCAACTGCTTGGGAACCGCCGGATCGGGCACGAGTGCGGACGGAGGCTCCTTGGTGTCCGGGGCTGACGAGAACCCACCGACCCAGGCGAACGTCTCGGGGTGAACCAGACCGATGTTCAAGGTCTGGCCGCCCCCCATCGAGAGACCCGCCAGGCCGCGATGATCGCGGTCGGTGTACACGGAATAGTGAGCATCGACGTAGGGGATGATGTCTTTGAGCAGGTCGCTCTCGAAGGGCGTCAGCCACGGGTCCATTCCCATCCTGCCGCCCCCGCCGCGTCCGGCTCCGGCTCCTGCCCCGCCGCCCCCAGCCGCCAGGTCGGCCGCCGACCTGGATGAATTGCCGTCGGGGAAGACTAAGACCATCGGCTGAATCTTGCTCTCGGCCAGGAGGTTGTCGATGATGATATTCGCGTGGCACGCTTCCGTCCACTCGGTGTCGGTGCCGCCGATGCCGTGCAGCAGATAGAGCACCGGGTACTTGCGATTCGTCGAGTAGGCCGGCGGCGTGTAGACGCGCATCCGGCGGCGCGTTCCGAGCGACTTGGAGTCGTACTCAACGGGCGTGAGCTCGCCGTGAGGGACGTCTTCACGCCGTGCGTTGAACCCGGATGGCGGATCAGGAAAAGCAGGCTTGTCATCCGGGCCCAACTCAATCGGTCCGCCGAAGCTGCCTCTGCCTCTGCCGGCGACCTGTGGGGCCGCTGCGCCGCGCGCCGCCGCATCCTGGACAGCCGCAAGCAATGTGGGGGCCACCTGCCTCACGCCGGCCTTGGAGTCGCTCGAAGTCCTATCGGTCTGAGCCAGACACGTCCCAACAACCAACGTCACCGTGAATAATACAAAGAACAGAGCTCGTTTCATTAAGCGGCAGTCTCCTTGAACAGTCCTGTATTCGCATCCGTTC
>PLZX01000336.1:45535-90291 GCA_003152325.1 Bryobacterales bacterium
TCTACCGAGCCGCAGCTCATGAAGAGGACCTTGACCTTCTTGTTGAACTCCGCGGGGTCGGCCATGGCCCCGTTGTAGATGGTCTTGAGATCGAGCGGCGCCGGCGCCGCGGCAGGAGCGGGCGCGGCAGCCGGGGCAGCGCCTGGCGCCCCGCCACGGCCACGGCCTCCGGTCGCCGCACCGCCGCTGAAGAAGCCGATGTGCGAGAACTTATCCAGGTTGGCCATGGTGACGGACGCGGTTTGCATGCCGCCCATCGAAAGGCCGGCCATCGCGCGGTGCTCTCTGTCCGCCAGCGTGCGGAAGTGGCTGTCGACCCACGGAATCAATTCACTGACCATGAACTGACCGTAGGCGCCGCCCCCAGGACCGCCTATCCCGAACGGAGCTCCGCGGCCTGGGCCAGCGCCGGGCGCGCCGGCTCCGGCGGGAGGAGTAGCTCCGGCGGGTGGAGGGGTTCCGGCGGGAGCGCCAGCGCCACGGCCGGGTGCTGCCGGGCCTCCTACGGCACTGGTCTCCATGACTACGATCATGGGCTTTACCTTCCCCGCTGCCAGCAGGTTATCCAGAATCACATTCGTGCGGCCCATTTCGATCCACACCCGCTCATCCTCGCCACCGCCGTGCTGCAGATAGAACACCGGGTACCGCGTCTTGGTGGCCGTCTCATATTCCGGCGGCGTGTAGATGAAGATGTGGCGCCAGGAATTGGTCGTCTTGGCAAAGTAGTTCTTGATCAGCACATTACCGTGTGGCACGTCCTTGATGTCATAGAAGTCCACGCCCGGTTCTGGAACTTCAAAGCCGTTGCACATGTGGCCGTAACCGATAAACGCCTGTGTGGCCGGGTCCACCACGATCGCGCCATCCACAATCATCCAGTAGTTGTGATACCCGGGGGCCTGTGGTGCGCTGGTGTAGGTCCACACTCCGTCGGCGCCTTTGACCATGTCAAAGGGAACATTGACGATGGAGACCTGCACCTTCTGCGCAGTGGGCGCGTTGAAGTGGAAGGTCACCCGCGAGTCGGCTTCGATCCGCGGATACTGAACTCCCGGGAAGTTGTACGGTGAAGGATGCGCCGGAACGGCGGGCGCATTGGCGGCGGCCACCGGAGCGGGTACCAGTTCTTGCCGGGCGGCGGGCTTGGAGCCGTTCGAAGCCTTCTTTGTCTGTGCGAAACAGATTCCACCGGCCAAAATGGCCGCGGACAAAGCAAAAGCCAGTCGATGTTTCATTCGCTGCAGTCTCCTTGAATCGTCTTAACACACTTCAAGAAGATATTTGGTCCTGCTATTTCCAACTCCCGGGCTTCTTCCCGCCGGCGATTCCGGAGAGCCGCTATCGAATTCACTTATGGCCGGCCATTCTAAGCCGCGGCGGTGCGGGATTGAGCGCGTCCCAGGCCGGGTCGCCGATCTCCGTGTAATTCGGCGGCAGGGTGGTCCATTCGGGCCGTGAAATGCCGTTCAGATCGTAAACCACCCTGCCATCGTGGACGGTCATCTCACAGATCAATTTGCGGGAGCCGTCGAGCCGCGCTCCGTACATATCGGTGAATCCGAAGCGGCCTGTCTCCAGGCGCAGGACCGCTACGTCGGCGGGAGATCCCACCGACAGATTGCCGAGTTCTTCATGATGGATCTGTTTGGCCGGGTTCCAGGTGGAGCGCAGAATCACGTCGTCCAGCGACAGGCCGAGCGCCAGGAACTTGCTCATCACGTTGAGCATGTCTTTCATGCCGGTGTTCATGCTCCCGACATGGAGGTCGGTGGAGATGGAATCGGGGAAAAAACCCTGGCGGACGGCCGGGACGGCGACGCGCCAAGCGAAGCTGCCGCCTCCGTGACCAACGTCGAAAATGATACCACGATGGCGGCCTTCGATCATGCCCGGATTCACCTTGCCATCATCCGTCAACTCGTGGCGCACGCCGGAATATGAGTGCGTGTACACGTCGCCCGGACGCAGCTTCTTCGTGAGCAGATCGTAGAGCGGCCGTTCCGGACGTGCGGGGCCGTAGTCCACCATCACGGGAATTCCGGCCATGGCCCCGGCTTCAACCGCGCGCTCCACCGCCGTCCAACCTGGACCGGCATAGTGGGCCAGCTTAATTCCTACGATCAGGCCCTTGTAGCGTTTCGCCATGTCGGCCGCGGGTGCGGCTTGCATGTCGGTCAGGTCGTTCTCGAACTTCGGACCCCGCATGCCGTTGCCCACAATATTGAGAAACGCAAAGACGCGGGTTTTCGCCCGGTCGATGATCCTCTGTTTGAAATCCTCGAAATTCCTCCAGCCGGAGCAGCCCGCATCGGCTACCGTCGTAATGCCGCTGCGAAAGCTGAATTCGTCCGGATAAACGCTGTTGTCGCCTGCGTAGGAATCGCGTTCGCCCGTCCCGGCGTACACATGCTCGTGCATATCGACCAGCCCGGGCGTCACATACAAGCCGGCGGCGCTG
The DNA here is from genome assembly GCA_003152325.1 of Bryobacterales bacterium. Lineage (GTDB taxonomy): Bacteria > Acidobacteriota > Terriglobia > Bryobacterales > Bryobacteraceae > PALSA-129. The sequence goes on from PLZX01000336.1 coordinate 47,997, forward strand.
ACGGTCTTGATGGCATCGCTCGCAGCGAGGTGCGGCGCGACGGCCGCGATCTTGCCTCCGCGAACGGCGATGTCCCGAACCGCGCTGATGCCGTTCCTGGGGTCGATGACATGACCTCCCTGAAGCAGCAGGTCATAACGGGCCTGGGCATCGGCGTGGCTGAACAGCCACAAAGGAATCGAGAGGTATGCCGGAACGCGAATGTATCCCATGTGAGTTCACCAGATAAGCTTAGCTCCCGTTCTTCGCTCAGACAAACTAGCCTGGACGCTGACGGCGCCCGGCTCGGTCGGCCCTTTTCAGTACACACCGGTCTTCCTCAGTCACAATGGAGCGACCAGCCCTGTTCGCGGTGTCGCGGGTTACGCTGCGAGTAGGTGAAACCAGCGGCGCAGAGCCGCACACGAAAGGAGCTGGTCGCATGTCTAAAATACGATTTCTTGGGTTGGATGTCCACGCGGACAGCATTACGGTTGCCATCGCCGATCCGGGCAGGGAAGTGAGTCTGTACGGCAGAATCCCGAATCAACTGGACGCGGTTCGTCGGATGGTGAAGAAGTTGAGTACAGGCTTCGAACTTCGAGCCTGCTACGAGGCCGGCCCTACGGGCTATGTTTTGTTTTGGCAATTGAGCCTGCTGGGCGTTAAGTGCGAGGTGATCGCGCCTTCGCTGGTGCCGACCAAAGCCGGCGACAAAGTGAAGACCGATCGGCGCGATGCGCTCAAACTCGCCAAGAACTATCGCAACGGTGAATTGACGCCCGTGTGGGTGCCCGACGCGGCACACGAAGCGTTGCGCGATCTGGTTCGGACTCGCGAGGATGCCAGGGCGGATCAGCAGCGGGCACGGCAACGGCTGGGCAAGTTTCTCTTGCGCCACGGCAAGCGGCCGGAAGTCCGCATGGCCAACTGGAGCGCGAAGCACCTGGAGTGGGTGAAACGAAAGGTTCACTTTGACCAGCCGGCGCTGGAAGCCACGTTGCAGGATTACGTGCGCGAGGTGGAGCATGCCAGCGAACGCATCAGCCGTTTGGAGAAGGACATCATCGAGGCGGTGCAGAACACCGCTCCAGTCATCCGAGCAGTGGTCGAGGCGCTGCAAGCACTCCGCGGGGTCGCGCTGATTACGGCCGCGAGTATCGTGGCGGAGCTTGGCATGCTGTCCCGATTCGACAGTCCCCGGCAACTGATGGGTTATAGCGGTCTGGTCCCCAGCGAGGACTCCAGCGGAAATCGCATCAAGCGCGGCGCCATTACCAAAACCGGAAATGCTCACTTGCGACGCGTGATCGTGGAAGCCGCCTGGGCGTATCAGTTCCGGCCGTGGGTCGGAGGCTACCTGGCCAAGCGGCAAAAGGGCTTGGATGCAGAGGTCATTGAAATTGCCTGGAAGGCGCAACACCGGCTGCATTCGCGTTACAAAAAGTTGCTGGCGGTCGGTAAAAACAAACCGCAAATCGTCACTGCAGTGGACAGGGAAATGCTGGGCTTCATCTGGGCCATCGCGGTGAAGGTCGAAGCCAAGTACCGAGTGCCGCAGAAGGCTGCGGCGTAAATCCAAGAGCGGTGATGCCTGCCATTCCCTCCATTACGATCATCTTGCATCGGCGCCACCCGTCCAGGCTTCCCTGCGGCTCCCGGCAGCTCGCTGTCTCTCACTGCCGCTCGGCCTTGACGGGGCCCGTCGCCGATGCCGAACACTTTCCTGAGAAGAGGGAATGGCAGGCTGTGAATTGTCAGCTGTGCCTTCTCGATCGGCTTGCTTGCGGAAGCGAGACCGAGCCGGTGGCAGCAAGAGGGCGCGTGGTGAGGAGAATCCTCATAACTTCTGGGCGGTACGGTCTTCGGACCCAACCCGCGTCCTCAGTCCGAGGCAGCTCCCGACGGATCATGACTATGCGGTCCCGACCCGCGGATATTAGAGTGATCAACCGTTGCATCTGCTTCTCTTGCTGTCACCCTCTCGGTCTCTCTCCGGCCTGGCTCGTCGCTTCGAGATTAACCCCCGGGTGATCCCGGGGGCTTGACAGGTCGCTCCATATTAGAAATGCAACCGCATGACGAGTTGTCCGTAACGCTGGCTGAACATGCCCGAGGTGGAACTCGATAGAATGGTCGCCGTGTTGATGTAGCCGAATCCGGAGGTCGTGAACCCGTTGGCATCCCTGACCTGCGTGGACAACCGCCAGGGTCACGTGTTCTTTCATGATGAGAGTCCGCCCGAGGCTGAGTTGTTCATCCGGATGCCGCATGTCGCGATAGTCGTTGTAGTAGGCGGGCGCGAAGCCCCACTGTCCCGCTCTTCGTGGTGAAGTTGAAAGCCACCGCCCGCCTGCCCGTACTCGGCAGCAAAGTTGCTTGTCTGCACCGTGATTTCCTGCAGGGCGTCAACAGAGGGCGCAACCGCATCCGATCCATCCGCCGCCTACGAACTGGGTATGGTGGTCATCGTCGGCCCACGATGGAAGCGCTTGCTCGCCGGTGCGCTGTAGCTTACGATAGCGTTCGCCGCTCCACGTGGTGCGGCGAGTCGTTCGAACCCCGGAGGTTTCAGCATTTCATGCGGTCTTCCATCGGGATCCATGCCGCCGCCATTGCGGGGCTGTTGTTGTTTGTGAGCGCGCCGGCTTCCGCACAGCGTCGCGTACCCAGAGACCTGTCAGGCGTCCGCGGGTTCAATTACCAATCTGCCCCCACAACCGGCCACGCCGAGCACTGGCTGCAATACAACGCCGCCGAGACGGAACGCGACTTGGATTTTGCCAAGCGCCTTCAGTTGAACCAGATGCGGGTGTTTGTTCCCTACGCGGCCTGGGCGCCCAACAAAGAAGCGTTTCGCAAGAACCTGCTCCACCTGGTGCGCGCCGCCCACCAGCGCGGCATCGGCGTGATGCCGACCCTTCAGTATGCGCCTGGCGTCTCCATGAATAAGGACCGGTGGCCGGAGTCCCGGGAGTTCGTCGCGGACCTGATCGCTACCATCGGAAAGGAGCCGGGGCTGGCGTTCTGGGACGTATCGAATGAGCCCGACTGCTGCGCGCTGCCTCCCACTGCGGCCAATCGAACTCGCATGGAGCACGCGGTCTACATGGCGAAGACGTTCCACGAACTCGACCCGGTCACCCCTGTGACGATAGGGGCTGCCTACACCCCGAACATGATCGAAATGGGCGAGGCGCAGGATGTGCTCTCGTTCCACAACTACCTGGCTACCCGCGAGGCCATTCGCGCCGATATCGCCGCGGCCAAGGCGTACGCTGCCAAGGTGAACAAGCCTCTGTTCAATACGGAGATCGGCTGCATCGCTAGGGCTAACCCATACGACATCGTGATTGAAGAGCACATGAAGGCGAACGTCGGCTGGTACATCTGGGAGCTGATGATTACGCATCAGTGGGGCACCGTGCACGGAGTGTTTCATCCGGACGGCACCGTCCGGGATCCGGCGATCGTGGCGGCGATCCTCGGCATGTTTCGCGATCGCCACGAGGACGTGATGCAGGCCGCACCGGACCGCGAAGGGTTCGTCACGCGCGCCGTGACTAACAACAGGAAGTGGCTGGCGGATGCGAATTCCGGTTGGGAAGCTGGGTTGGACCTGGCCGAAACCTCCGCCTACCTTTTGGAAGCGGGCCAGTTGATTGCGATGTACGATCCGCCAGCCAGGAGCGTCGAATTACTGAGGAAGGGCGCGCCGAACATGCCTGCCCTGCGCGCTGGCATTGAGAAGTACACGGCGATCCTGGAGCCGTTCCAGATGCCGCCGGGCGATCCGCGGCGAGGCCGCCCGCCGGCCAATGTCCACTAGATTCGGGAAGCGGGTGGAGCACCCGAAACAGAACCAGGCACGGTGTTGCGTCGCCGCACCCGAGCCTGCACGGAGACAAAATAGCACAATATGCGGAATTTACCGGTAGCAAAGAAAGTACCACAACATGGAGGACGTTCAATGAGGTGGCTGCGATGGTGTGTCGCCCTGGCCTGTGTGTCGGCCGCGCCGGCCCAAAACGTGACTGGCCGCTGGGAAGCCAACTATTCCCAAATAGACGAAGGCCGCAAGGTGATTCTTGGGCTGACCGTGCAGGGCGGCAAAATCACCGGGTACATGATCCAGCCGAATTCCCAGAGCCCATTTGTGGATGGGTCTATCAGCGACAACCAGATCACACTGGTCACCGAGCGAGCGGGGCGCGGCGCGCCCGGGCAGGCCGCGCCGGCGCCTGTACGCACCACATACACCGCGACACTGGAGAGCGACAAGCTGGTGCTGCAACTGCCTGCCGGCCGCGGTCCGGCTCGCACGTGGGAGTTCAAGAGAGTGTCGAGCTAACCGCCGGCCCTGTTACCCGCGCCGGCGCCGCGTGTGACTCTGACTTCGTACGCGCCGGTTCCGGACAACGGGCTTGCCAAAACGCCCCCGATGGGATGGAACAGCTGGAACAAGTTCGCCGAACGCGTTACCGATAAAGACGTGCGCGACATGGCGGACGCCATGGCCAGCAACGGCATGAAAGCCGCCGGCTACNNCGTCCACAGCAAGGGTCTGAAGCTGGGCATCTATTCCTCTCCCGGGCCCAAGACCTGCGCCGGGTATGAAGGCAGCTACGGCCACGAACTGCAGGATGCGAAGCAGTACGTCGCCTGGGGCATCGACTATTTGAAGTACGGCTGGTGCAGCGCCGGCGGCGTTTACGACAACACGCCGGAGAATGGCCGGATCACGATGGAAGCGGCCTACGCCAAAATGGGGCACGCGCTGCTTGAAGCCACCAAGAACACCAACCGTAAGATCGTGTACAGCCTTTGCCAGTACGGCAATAATAATGTCGGCGAGTGGGGTGCGAAAGTCGGCGGCAATCTCTGGCGCACAACGGGCGACATCGGCGACCGCTGGCAATCCATGATGAACCTCGGCTTCAACCTGCAGATCGGGAGGGAGAAGGCCGCCGGCCCGGGCCACTGGAACGATCCCGATATGCTCGAAATCGGCAACGGCGGTATGACCGATACCGAATACCAGACGCACATGAGCCTGTGGTCCCTGCTGGCCGCTCCGCTGCTGGCCGGCAACGATTTCCGCGAGATGAAGCCCGGCATTCGGGAGATTCTCACCAACAAAGAAGTGATCGCCGTGGACCAGGATAAGCTCGGCAAACAGGCCGTGCGCGTGTACCCGCCGGCTCCCGCCGAAGAAAAGGAGTCGGTGAGCAAGGCCCAGCGTGGCAGCACGAGCGGTGGATTGCTTCAGGTTTTCGCGCGGCCGCTCGCCGACGGCGGTCGCGCGGTAGGCCTGTTCAATCTCGGCGATGCGCCCGCCAAGGTGACCGCGAAGTGGAGCGATATCGGAATCACCGGTTCGCACAAAGTGCGCGACCTGTGGAAGCATGAAGATCGCGGCGCGGTCAAAGACGAGTTCACCGTGGAAGTGCCGTCGCACGGCGTCGTCCTGATTAAGATCGCGAAGTAACAGACGCCGGGCAGGTGGTCCCCACGAAGAACAGCGAAGGGTCGTTCGTCATCCGACTGCCCGGCGATGGAACCGCGTCAATGGGTCCGCGCGTCCGTCGCGGTCTTGGTGTCGGTCGTCTTATCCATGGAGTACTCCCAGAGCGGAATCGAGCGCCTCGTCTGTCCAGGCGGAGGGTGCGGCGGCGTGCCGCAGTTCCCAGTGCTCCACGTGCTCGATCCACTCGCCGGGCCGCACCCGGCGGACGAAGCCGAGGGTTTCGAGTTCCAGCATCTGCTCATTGGTGAACGGCTCGAAGGAGCAGCCAAAATCCGGATATCTTGCTGCGGCGTCCGCCCGATAGCGCTTAACGAACAAATCGCCGTCCAGGAAGTACGCTCCCCAGGTGTCGGAATTGAAGTGTCCGAGCTTCTGCGGGGTCTTGACCGCCGGGTCCTGGCGGAGGACCAGGTACTTCTTGAGGAAGGTCCACCGCGGGTCAGAAAAATTCCTGAAAGGCCACATCACGAGCGGGTTCGAAGGCTCCAGGTTCTCCGGATGCGTGCCGCGAGGCGGAAACCCGGTGACCGCGACGCCGCCCGGCGCCATGACGGTGAGCACCCAGACGGCGAACTCGGCCGGCAACATGCTGGTGTTCCTGATGCGATGGACGATCTCCGCTCCGGATCCGTCGACTCGCACGATCATTTGCTTCTGGACGCGCGGGCCTTCTTCCACTGGTGCGGTCGCGATAAGCGCGCCATCCTTCACCTCGATCTCGACGGGCGCGTTGTCAGGCGCATACGAGGCCTCGCGGTCTTCGGGGCCGATCCAGATCCGCGAGCCGCCGCGGATCATCCAGGAAGGTTCGCCGGTTCCCCCCATCTGATCCTCGAAGTTCTTGAAGAGATTCCGCCCGTTTCGGAAACCGCAGTGGATCACGCGCGGGCCCACGTCAGCCGTCACCACGAGTTCGATCTCGGCGCTCGAGATGCGCCAGCAATTCTCTCAGCCCAGGAAGCTGAGTTTCTCGATGCGATTGCTACCGGCCGCCGATGACATGAGGTTGCCCTCCATTACTACAAATCGAGTTCCACCGTCGCACACGGGAGACCACCCACCGCGGACTGGCGCAGTTGAAATCGGCTGACAGGGCCCGGGGACTGCCGCTCAAGCTGTATTGCACCAGATCGGAGAGCATTAGCGGCGGGACAAGAGCCAGGAATTTCGCGATAATGCCGTCCGATAACGGCGGGGCCTCCCCGTCCGCGGCGGGCTGGGTCACATACAGAGAAAGCGGGATCAACAGAACATAATAGTGCACCCAGCCTAGCGGGCTCGAAAGGAGCATAAGCGCGCAGCCCACCCCGGCGGCGGCGAACGCGTTGGGCACGGCCGGCTCAACGGCGGGTGCTTCCCGCCGGGTGGCGAACACCAACCATGAAAACGCGGCGAGCAAGACGAGTTTCACGGATTCTTGGACCCACCCATCCGATTCTTCGATCCCCTAACGAAAACGGAGCGGCGGGGCTCTCGGCTCACTCTTGTCTTCCTGCTTTCCAGCACTGACAATGGAAGAGCCGAGGTCGAACGCATGCCTGACTCTTGCGAGCGAGCAGTATCCAGACCAAGTGTTCCGAAGCGCGACGGAGCCCCAATCGTGGTTCTCGCCGCGGCGTTGTTGTGCGCCTGTACCGGCGCGGTGGCGCAAACGGCTCCCGCCTTGAAAGAAGGTACGGTCTACAACCGGCTTGTGTATTTTGTCGCCAACGACAAGCTGGAGGTGGCTGTAGTCAAGCAGGGCGGGTCTATGCTGCGGATCCTGATTCAGGGCGATTCCGTGGGGCTCAGTCCTTTCGGCAATCCCGAAATGGTCCCCCAGGTGCCCGAGAACCGGAAGCTGCAAGGACCGATGGTGGGGCACTTCGTGTGCGTGGACGGCTTCGGTTCTCCCAGCAGCGAGGAGCGCGCAGCCGGAGTGGCCATGCACGGCGAGGCTTATCTCCAACTGTGGACCCTGGTGGCTTCGGAAAAGCCGGGCTCCACGGCAACGGTGAAGTTCGCCGCCAAGATGCCCTTGCTGCAGGAAGCGTTCACGCGGGTTCTCCGCATGGTGGACGGCGAGAGTGTGATTTACGTGGACAGCGAGTTGGAGAGCCAGGTGGCCTTCGACCGCACGGCCAACTGGGGCGAGCACCCCTTCCTTTTTCCGCCGTTTCTCGAGCCGGAAAAGACCGTAGTCGACATGTCTGGCACGCGCTCCCGGAGCCGCACTTATCCGGGCAGATCGGGCGGGCGGGGCATGCCGTTCCCGCAAGGGCAGGACTTCACGTGGCCGATCGCCCCGGGCACGGATGGCAAGCCGGTCGACCTGCGGACACAGCAGGCCAATGTGGCCTGGTCGGGGCACACCACCACGCTGATGGAGCCCTCGCGCAAACTAGCCTACATCACGGTGCTCAACACCGACCGGCACTACTTGCTGGGGTATGTGTTCCGGCGGGAGGAATTCCCGTGGGTGCAGAATTATATGAGCTACACGCTGAACGGTTGGTCGAGCCGTGGCGTGGAGTTTGCCACCCAGCCGTTCGATCTGCCGCGCCGCGAGATGGTGGAACTCGGCAAGATGTTCGACACGCCGGTCTACCGCTGGCTGCCGGCGAAATCCAAGATCGCGACCCGCTTTTTGCTCTTCTACGTGAAGAGCCCGGAAGGCATGACTCACGTGGACGATGTCCGGCTGGAAAACGGCAAGCTCGTCGTGGAAGACCGCGCCGCGGGGAAGACGCTGATGCTGGCGGCATCGCTGCCGCTGTAGGCGGCTGCCATCCCAGCGGCCCTCGAAATGCCATTAGGCTATTGATTCTATTGGTCGAGGCGGGCAGATTCGAACTGCCGCCCCCCATGTGCCGCGTTTGGTGGGCCGCGAAGATTTCAGACTCGGCATTTCGTCACGCCAAGCAGGTGCGACTCAGGATCGTTGAAACTGGAGGAAAGCAACAGCTACAGAATCGACTACAGGCGAATCGGCTGTAGCCAGAAATCCTCTGTATCCTATTGAAAACAATGGTCGGAGCGGGGCGATTTGAACGCCCGATCCCCTGCACCCAAGGCAGTTTTCAGTATGATGCCGAAATCGCCTGTTTTCAGCTGCTCGTAAAATGGAGATGCGACGAGCTACCGCCATGTCCCCTGACCAACCGGACCAACGCCAACAGGCACACGCTTTTCTCGACCGCTTGCCCGACGACCAGCTATCCGCCGTTTGCGGCCTGCTGGAAACCATGATCTCACCCCTCGACCGCAAGTTGGCGCTGGCGCCTATCGACGATGAGCCACTCACGCCGGACGAGGTGGCGGCCATCGAAGCCGGTCGGGCGTCGCTGGCAGAGGGGCGCGGCGTACCGATGGAAGACGTACTTGCCGATTTCGGTCTCACCATGGACGACTTCCGCAAAATGGCCGAGACTCCGCTATCGGAAGACCCGGCACAGTAAATGCCTCAGGGGGTCATCTTCTCTGTCGAGGCGCGAGCCGACTTGCGAGCCATCGACCGCGAGACCGCATTGCGGTTGCTCAAAGCCTTGGCGCGCTTCCCCCTGACCGATACGGGCAACGTGAAGCAGTTGGAAGGCTGCGATCCACCGGAATACCGCCTTCGCATTGGTGACTGGCGCCTCATCTTCCGGAAGGCCGGCGACGGCGCCATTGAAATTATCCGAGGCCGCAATCGCCGCGAAGCCTATCGGAGATAGCCGCCCGTCAGAGCACTCGGTTCCCCCCCGGCATGATCCCACTTGCTTCCACCCTCTTCTCCTATCTCCTCGCCTTCCTCCGTTCCCGCCACGATCTCGGTCTGGAGATTCTCGCCCTGCGGCAGCAACTCGCGGTGTTCAAACGCCGACGCCCGCGGCCACTTCTCAAACGTCGCGACCGACTTTTCTGGGTGGCGCTGTGCTCGATATGAGATAGCTGGCCCGACGGCTCATCGTCGTCAAACCGGAGACTGTCGTGCGCTGGCATCGTACCGGATTCCGCCTCTATCGGCGATTCCGTTCACGCGTCCCGTTCTTGGGCAGACGCAAGATCAAGCCCGACGTCTTCGAGCTGGTCAGGCGCATGGCCAAGGAGAATCCGTCCTAGGGCGCGCCCAAGATCCACGGCGAGCTGCTGAAGCTGGGCATCGAGATTTCCGAACGCACCGTCTCCCCATACCTGCTGCGACGAACGCCGAGTCCGGCCGATGCCGGCCAGAGCTGGCTGGCGTTCTTGAAGAATCACCGTGAGGCCATCGTGGCGATGGACTTCTTCACCGTGCCAACGCTCACGTTCCGCCTCTTGTACTGTTTCTTCGTCATCGACCACCAGCGGCGCAAGATTCTCCATTTCAACGTCACTTCCCATCCGACTTCAGAATGGGTTTGCCAGCAGTTGCGCGAGGCGTTTCCCGACGCCAGTCCGTACAAGCACGCCATCCTGGATCGCGACACCAAATTCAGTACTGAGGTATTGGACCTACTGAAGGCATCGGGCATGGAGGCAAAGCGCACGACCTTTCGAAGTCCCTGGCAGAACGGCGTGGCGGAAAGATGGGTTGGCAGTGCCCGCCGCGAGTGTTTCGATCACGTGATCGCCCTCAACGAGCCGCACGTCCGACGGATCGCCCGCGAGTATATCAGTTACCACCACGAAGATCGAACACACCTTGGGCTCGNNTCGGCAGACCGGTCGAGTCGAAGATCGAGGGTGCGCGCGTGGAATCGTTGCCGCTAGTCGGTGGCCTGCATCACCGGTACGTTTGGAAAACCGCCGCCTGAACTGTCCGAGAGCTGGCGGACGCTCGCGGGGACAGGCTATCCGTGTGTCCCGACCCATCGTCTTGCCGTCGCGGTGGTCCATTTTCGACGCGCTTCGAGGGATATCGCTGCCGAATCAAATCTCTCAGCGAGTTCCGAGGAGACCCGCATGGTGAGCCCGAGGCAGCGCGATTTACCGCAAAAAACAGTCCGGACGGACTTTTGGCGAGGGACAGCTATTCACCGTGAAAGAACTTCGGACGGATTCTTGGCGACGAACAGAGGGACAGGGCCCCGAAAAACGTCAACCGCGGCCTGGTCGCTAATCCAGCACACATTCGACCCGCGTGCCGTCCTTGGAGAGGCTTGTGCGCACCGTCCTGGACTTACTTCCAGACTTGACTGCGATCTCGTAGTCGCCCAGGAAGCCGCGGGCCGCGAAAGTGCCCTGCGCGCCGGTCTTCCCGCCCGCATTCGTCCACCACTGTTTGAAGACGAGGTTCTTGTAGACCTCGCCGTTTGGCTTGAGGGACCAGTCGCGCCGCATCATCGCGCCCCTCGGCCTCCAGTGCGCACCCTCCCAGAAGCCCCACATCACGAACGCCTTCACCGAGGGCTGACTGAAGGTGGCAGTCAGGAAGTCGCGAGTGTAATCGGCCTGCGTGGCTTCGTCGGATGTGTCGATATCGAACTCGGTGATCTCCAGTTCGCGGCCGAATGCCGCGAAACGGTCGATCCGCTTCATCAGTTCGTCCATCGGGGTGACCCGCGCCGGGAAGTGGCTTTGCAGTCCGATTCCTTCAATCGGCGCGCCCTGGTCGATCAGATATTGAACGGTCGCAGCGTAGTCGTCTTGGTGTGCCTTGTCCTCGCCTTCCAGGATATTGAAGTCATTGATGTAAAGTCTGGCGTTCGGATCGCCCATTCGCGCCGCCTGGAACCAGTCCACCATGGCGTGCCGGCCCAAGATGTCCATGAAGTCGTGATTAGTGAAGGTCTCGTTGATGACGTCCCAGTCCACGAAGCGCCCGCGCAGTCCGGTGGTGGTCTCGTTGATGTGATCGAGGATGACCTTCGCGAGCGCAGTGGAGTCCTCCCTGGCGTCCTGCGCGGCCTTCACGTTGGTGTTGTTCCAGGAGGGCCACACCAGGTTATGGCCGCGAACCTGCAATCCGTTCTCGCGCAACCAGTCTAGGGTCGCCAGCGTGGCCGGGCGGGACGCCACGTTCGCCCACTGGGGCCACTTGTTTTCGTTCTCCATCACCGCGAAATTGAAGAGCTGCGTGATTTCCTGTTTGTATCGTGCCAGGTCCTCCACGTTCATACGCCCACTGGAAAACGCGGCGCCGCTGACTGCCGTGCCGAATAGGAACGCATGCTTGCGCATCCGGACCGCGACTTCGGCCCCACGGACCGGCTTGCCGGCCTTGTCTTTCACGACCACCAGGAGATCGCCCTTCCGAGTTTTCTCGATGCGATCTTCGGCGGCTTTTCGCCAAGCGGCGCCCGGCTCGCTGCCGGCGTATCCGAGTTTGGTGAATGGCAGTTCGGCCACTTTCTTGCTGGTCCCATAGTTCAGCAGCTCGATGCCGCCAATTTCCACGGTCTGCTCGCGCAATCCCAGCGTGAAGAAGACGTCGGCTTCTCCCTTGTTGTAGGCCCGCGTCAGAGCGAACGGGAATTGAACCTTCTTCCATGCCGTCCCAGCCAGGGCGGGTGCGTTCAGCGCCGGCTGGCTGAACATTCCTCTTCCTCCTCTTCCCGGTGCTCCCGGCGCACCGGCTCTCCCCGCCGCTCCTGCGGGCGGCGCACCTGGCGCTCCTGCCGCTCCGGGCGCGGTGCGGAATCCGGCATCAATCGTCGCGTCGCCCGCCGCGCCGGAACGCATCCAAAACGAAACCAGCAGGACATCGCCGCTGGCCATGGCGGCGTCGACGGGAGTGGTGATCTGCACGTCGGCAGGACGCTGCGGCTTCTTGGTCACTTCAATGCGCAACGCTTTCGCGAACGGCTGGCCAGTGACGGTGGCCGTGGACATCTTCGCGAATTCGCCGGCGCTACTGCTCAGATGGAACGTGGAGACGGAGTCCACCGGCAGAAGGGACGTGGCGTCGGCTCCGTATGCGGTGCAGGCCAACGCCGTCAACGCTGCGCTCATTGCGATCGTATATACACGGCTCATGATTGTCCTTCACCCCTTGGGCCGCTGCTTCCGGCGGCCAAACGGCGGAGCCTCCGTGAGGCTCCGCCTTGGTTATCTGGGCAGTCTCTGTTCGCCCTGAATCTTCAGAGGCAGTTCGGCTCCGGCCGCGCCGGTTCCAGGCTGGCCAGCACCTAAGAACAGCTTATAGTCGCCGGCTGCCACCAGCCGGGTTCCTTCCTCATTCACCATGCTCAGATCGCGCGGATTCAGTGTGAAGCGCACGTGTTGTGTCTGGCCGGGGCGAACGCTCACGCGCTGGAAGGCGCGCAATGCCTTCAACGGAGCGCCGGGCAGTTTCGGGAACACGATGTAGGCTTGCACAACTTCGTCTCCCGCGACCGCGCCGGTATTGCGGACGTCGACATCCACCTGAAGATCGCTTCCGGCTTTGAGGGTGGCAGTGGAGAGCTTCGCGTTGTTGTAAGCGAACTTCGTGTAGCTCAGGCCGTAGCCGAACGGGTACAGCGGCTGCCCTTCGAAGTAGCGGTAGGTGCGGCCTTTCATCGAGTATTCATCGAAAGGCGGCAGGTCACTCAAGCTCTTGTAGAAGGTGACGGGCAGGCGTCCGCCGGGGTTGTTGGCGCCGGCTAGGGTCTCGGCAATGGCGGTGCCGCCTTCCTCACCGGGGTACCAGGCTTCAAGAATGGCATTGGCATTCTGATTGGCCCAATTGACGCTCAAGGCGCTGCCGTTCATCAGCACGACCACCAGGGGTTTTCCAGCGGTCTTCACGGCCTCGAGGAGCGCCTGCTCATCCTTGGGGAGGTCAATGGCAGTGCGGTCTCCGCCGAGGAAGCCTTCCGGCAGTGTGCGGCCGCCCATCTCTTCGCCCTCGACTTCTCTGGTAAGACCCACGAAGGCGATAACGACATCGGCCTGCTTAGCGGCGTTCACGGCAGTATCGACATCGGTAAGCGCCGACTGCCACCCGAGCGTCGGGGCCGAGGGGCCGAAGCCTCCGCGGCCACCACCCGCGCCACCACGGCCGCCGGCCGGCGGGGCCGCCGGTGCGCTGCGGAAGAACTCTACTTTGAGGGCGTAATCCTTGCCTTTTTCCAGCTTCATGACCGAACTCCGCGCCGCGGAAACGGCCGGATCCGGCGGCGCGCCACGGCCGGCGGCTGCGCGCTCGACCCAGTCGTCGATCACCAGTTTTCCGTCGATCCACACGCGGACGGCGCCCGCACCGTTGATCGAAAGGTTGTAGCTGTTGGACTCGACGGGCTTTAGGAAACCGGTCCAGCGAGCGGAGAAATCGCCGGTGCCGACACCATCGGGCAAGCGGCCACCTCCAAACGGACCGCCGCCTCCGCCCGGGCCTGCGGGCCCGATCTGGGTCTCGACGCGCGTCGCGGCCGGGGAACCGGAAAGATCCTTGCTATTGAAATAGACGGCCGCTACGCCAGGCTTGCCATCTTCGGTGTGGAGCGCCGCCGACGAAATCGTGATCGGGTTGCGCAGGAACTTCGATCCGGGTGTGTAGGTGACTTCGGCGGACGGGAACTGCTTGCGAATGCCGTCCACGGGCGTCACGTAGTGCGACGAAGTACCGTTATAGTTGCCCTCCAGGGCCGGAATGGAATCGGCCAGAGGACCCACGATGGCGATTTTCTTGACGGTGGATTTGAGCGGCAGGAAGCCGTCGTTTTTCAGCAGAACCATCGCCTCGCGCGCCGCCTTGCGCGCCAGTTCGCGATTGGCGGCGCTGTCGTTTTCCGAGAACGGTATCTGCGCATACTTGACCATTGCGGGCGGGTCGAACATGCCCAGTTGGAAGCGCGCCTTGAACAAGCGCTTGAGGTTGAGGTCGAACTCTTTCTGGCTGATCAACCCCGTCTGGATAGCTGTAGCGTAGGCTTGCGTGTCGGCGCCGCAATCGAGGTCGGTCCCGCGTTTGAGCGAAATGGCCGCCGAATCCGGAAGCGCGGGCACGAACTTGTGATTGCGGTTGATGTCGCCGATGGCGCCGCAATCCGAAACCACATAGCCGCTGAAATTCCAAGCGCCGCGCAGCGTGTCTTCCAACAGGAACTTGTTGGCGCAGGCGGGCTCGCCGTTGATGCTGTTGTAGGCGCACATCACCGACTGCGCCTTGCCTTCCACGACGGCTTGGCGGAAAGCCGGCAGATAGGTGTCTTCGATGTCGTGGAGGGAAATCTTCACGTCGATGGCGTGCCGCGCGGGTTCGGGGCCGCTGTGCACGGCGTAGTGCTTGGGCGTGGAAATGGTCTTGAAGTACTTCGGATCGTCACCCTGCATGCCGCGAACGAAAGCCGTGCCGAGGCGCCCGGTGAGGAAGGGATCCTCCCCGTAGGTTTCATGGCCGCGGCCCCAGCGCGGGTCGCGGAAGATGTTGATATTGGGCGACCAGAAATCGAGGCCGGCCGGCCCCGGCCGCACACCCATGCCGGCGCCGGGCAGGGTGGCCCCGGCGGCGGGCGCAGCCACCTGCTTGCGCTCGTACTCGTGGAACTTGGCCCGCGCTTCGGTGCTGATGACAGTCGCCATGCGGAAGATCAGGGGCTCGTCGAAGGTGGCGCCTAGGCCGATGGCTTGCGGAAACACCGTCGCAATACCTTGATTGGCGACGCCATGGAGCGCTTCGCTCCACCAGTTGTAGGCGGGAATCTGAAGACGCGGTATGGCAGCAGAAGTGCTACTGAACTGCGTAGCCTTCTCCTCGTTGGTCATTCGCGAAAGGAGGTCGTCCACTCGCTGGTCGGTCAGCAGCGCTGGATTCAAGTACGGCGGCCGTTCACCCGGTGGCGTCTGCTGGCCCACGACGGGTCCGATCGAAACAACCAGGAAGACTAGAGTGAGTTTTCGAGACATGGGTTTTAGCGATGTAGCCTTTCGTCGACAATACTTGATATAGACATCATGGTAGTGCCCAAGTCTGCCATGGTCTAGGTCTGTACCGTATGCAGTGTTTAAGCCCCGCAGAATCTGTGTATTGAACATCGCTCCTGGATTCGTTCTAACGGTTAGGCTTGACCGTTAGAACCCCCTTCACCATGCGCGCCAGAGAAAAATCAGACCTATTTTTGCCGCAACTCGCGTACACTAAGACTCCAACCTCCCCAAATAAGGAGATCCCGAAGTACAGTTCTATGCGCACCGCTCTTCTAGCGACAGTTCTTGCCTTGGCCTCGATTGCCCTTGCGCTCGACGGCCAAATCGGGATCCACGATCCCTCCACCATCGTAATGTGCGACGGCAAGTTCTACACCTACGGCACCGGTGGTGGTTCTTTGGTCTCCGATGATGGCTGGACTTGGCGCAACGGCACCCGGCCCTCTCGCGCCGGAATGGCTCCCGACGTTATTCATCTTGGCAACCGCTACTACATGTATATCGCTCGGAACATCGGAGCGCAGCCCAAGGCCGAGATCAACATGATCTACAGCAATACCTTAGACCCGAGTTCGCCGGACTACAAGTGGGAAGAAGGAGGCGTGGTCGCCTCATCCGACGGCGTCGAGGACTGCAATGCCATCGATCCGGGCGTCTTTCTGGATCCCACCGACGGCAGGATGTGGCTAGTCTATGGCTCTTACTTCGGCTACATTCGGATGGTCGAGCTGGATCCCAAAACGGGCAAACGCCTCGATCCCAACGACCACCCGCGTGACCTCGCCATCAATTGCGAAGCCTCCGACATGATCTATCACGATGGCTGGTATTACCTGCTGGCCACGCACGGCAGTTGCTGCCGCGGCGCCGACTCCGGATACAACATCCGCGTCGGACGGGCGAAGAAGGTGACCGGTCCCTTCCTCGATGTCGAGGGCACCGATATGATCCGCGGCGGCGGCAAGCTATTGATCGGCTCCGGCGGCCGGGTTGTGGGCGCCGGCCACTTCGGCCTCCTCGACTTGGGCGAGGGAGTTCAGAAGCTCTCCATGCACTGGGAGGCCGACCTGGACAGGGGCGGCGCCAGCGTGCTCGATATCCGCCCGCTGCTGTGGAAAGACGGCTGGCCCGCCGCGGGCGAGAACGCAAAGGAAGGCACGTACGAGATCGAATCCGTCCGTACCGGTACGGCGTTGGAGCTCAACGTCGAGGGAATGCCGGTCGGCGGTCCCCGCGGCAGAGGAGGCAGGGGAGGTGCGGGAGCGGGACCTGGCGGCGGTGTTCGAGGTGCGGTGGCGCCCGGCGGTGATGGGGCCGGACGAGGGATGTTCGGCGGCACCGGCGGCGTGATTCCGCCGCAGGATGTGGCGCAGGTGTCGGCGAACTGGCCGGCGGGCAACATCGACTTGCGGATGGCCAACTACTTGTGCCAGGCTCAGCAGAAATGGGCGATTACGCCGGTCGCGAATGCCGGCGGCTACCCAGGTTCGCCGTATTTCAAGATCACCATCGCGGGCACGGATCGCGCGCTGGCCGCTATCGAAGACGCGGAACTGGTCGTTCTGCCCGCGTTCACCGGTGGGCCCGCACAGTTGTGGCGTTTCGACCAGCTTGCCGACGGCACGTGGCGCATCATGCCGAAGTTGGTCCCCAATTCCAAGGAACCGTTGGCTCTTTCGGCCGTAGGCAGCAGTTTCGCTACACTGGCCAAATTCGATCCCAAGAGTGAGAAACAGCGCTGGCATCTCAAGACGCCGTGATGCCATCGAAAATGATCCACAGGCGAAAAGCAACGTGAAGGTTCTTCCATGAATTTCCGTGGACGCTATATACCGGCACTCGCCGTTCTGCTCGGTTCCGCGGCTCTGGCGATAGTCGCCGCGTCCGGCGCCGGCGCCCAGACTGCTCCCGTCACTCTGACGAGTCCTGCCACGCGGGAGACAGCGCCCGGCGCCGACGGCTTCATCCCGCGCTGGCTGCTGCTGGAGCCGATCGGCGTCAACGGTCTGACCGACAGCGTCGTCCAGGCGGCCGTCAAGAAGGAATATTTTCCTAATCAGTTCACCGTCGTTCCGCACGACAGCGACAAGGTGACCGTCGGCGATGCGCAACTCACCTGGCACGCCGTGGACACGACGAACTACAACGTCAACCTCTATCATTTCGCCCACGCGCTGGGCAAACCGACATCCAATGTTCTATTCTGGGCCGTAACGATCGTCAACTGCCCACAGGAGATGCGCGGCGTGCGCCTGGCTATCGGGTCGAACGCGGCCTCGGTCTGGTGGGTCAACGGGCAGGAGGTCATCGGCATTTACGGCGATCGGCAGACCGTCATCGACGATGGCGTCTCGAAACGGCTCACGCTCAAGAAGGGCGCGAACGTGGTGCACGCGGCGGTCGTCAACGGGGGCGGGGCGACGGACTTTTGCGCCCGATTTCTCGATGCGGAGGATAAGCCGCTCAGGGCGTTCACCGTGACCTTGACCGACGAACGCAGGTGAGTTTGCCTAAGATCGGATATGGCCCATGGAGGTCCCGTTGTCTAGAGTTCGCACCCGCATCGCCTTCAGGATTCTGACGGCCTGCCTCGCCGCCGGAACCGCCGCCACGCTTTGGCCCCAGGCAGCGCCGAAGCCGGCAGCGCCCGTTGTGGGCAAATCGGCGCGCTACTGCAATCCACTCCCCATCGAAGCGTCTTCCCGCGACGGCTCTCCGCAGGGTATCGGCCTTGGTGACGTCACCGTGGTGCGCGAGGCGAATAGATACTACTTGTTCGCCACCGGCGGCGGCGCCTGGGTTTCCCCGGACCTGGTGGACTGGAAGTACCAGGCGGTGGAAGTACGCGGCAGTCGCGTCCCCGTGGCGCCGCACGTAGTCAAGTACCAAGGTGCCTTCTACCTGGCGGGCAACAGCTCCCCGCTGTACAAGGCTGCGGATGTCCTCGGCCCCTACGAACTGGCCGGCCCCTGGAAGGACGAGAAGGGCCAGCCGTGGAAGGGCGTAACGAACGGCACGGCCTGGCAGAGTGGATTCGATGTCGACATTTTTGTCGACGACGATGGCAAGCCGTATCTGTACTTCCCCGGCAGATCGACGGAGGGAATCTATGTAGTGCCGCTGGACCCCGCCGACTTGAGCCGGTTCGCGAGCGCCCCCAAGCATCTCTTCGGCTTCCAGAGCGCGCACAGCTGGGAGCGATGGGGTGAGTCGAACGAATACACCAACGTGGCATGGATCGAAGGCCCCTGGATGTTCAAGCAGAGCGGCATCTATTACCTGGAATACAGCGGGTCGGGCACGCAATGGCTGTCCTACGCCACCGGAGTGTACACCGCCCGCAGCCCGTTGGGACCGTTCACTTACGCGCCCGGAAATCCTCTGCTGCGGAAAACGACCGGCATCGTGACGGGACCCGGTCATGGCTGTGCCGTGCAAGGTCCCAACGGCAACTGGTGGCAGTTCTACACCATCGTGATGTCGAATCCTCCGGGCGGGCGACGGCTGGGCATGGATCCCATCGGCTTCGACGCGAACGGCAACTTGTCCGTCCGTGTCAGCGAGACGCCACAGTGGGCTCCTGGTGTGGTGGCCAATCCGGCGCGGGCCGGGGATTCCGGGTCCATTCCTCTGACGATCAACAAACTGCGCGCCATGAATCAGCGCGGCAAGTTCTCCAGCCAGCGTCCCGGCCACGACGCCGCTTACGCGCTGGACAACTCGAACGGAACGTGGTGGGAACCTGCGGAGGATGATGCCCAGCCGTCGCTAACCGTCGACCTGGGGTCCATCACCGAGTTCGAGAGCGAGCAATTGTTCACGGTGGATTCCAGCCGCATCGAATTCATCGCCGGCCGAGGCGGCTTCGGTGGCGCGGGCGGACGTGGCACAGGCCAGCAACCCGCGGCGCAGCAGCCCGCCACCCAGCGCGCGGGAGCCACGGCGTTCCGCTACAAGATCGAGACCTCGCGCGACGGCCAGGCTTTCTCGACGATTCTCGATAAGACGGGCAACACCGTCACGAAGTACACGGAGTTTGACGAGCTGACTCCGACCTCGTGCCGGTACGTGCGGCTGACCATCACCGACTGGCCGCACATCGGCACTACCCCTCTGGGAATCACCGACTTCACGGTCTTCGGAAAGTCAGTAGAGGCCGAAAAACCTAAGGTTGGTTCAGGAAGATGAAGATGTTCTTCTTTTCGGTAGTGGCAGCCCTCGCGCTGCTGAATGGGAATGCATTCGCCGCGCCGCCCCAGGAGACTGCTCCGCTCCCATTCGTCAGCCCGATCTTCGGCGACAACATGGTGCTGCAACGCGGCAAACCCAACGTTGTCTGGGGATGGTCGCAGCCGGGAGACACGGTGCGCATGGAGATCGGGGAGAACTCGGCAACAGGCACCGCGGGGGCGGATGGCAAGTGGCAGGTGCGAATCCAGCCTCCCGCGCCGGGCGGGCCTTACACGGTCAAGATCTCCGGCCGCCAGACCGTGGAGTTGCACGACGTGCTGGTGGGCGACGTCTGGATCTGCGCAGGCCAGTCGAATATGCAGTTCAGCCTCGGGCAGGCACGAAACGGGGCCGAGGAAATCAAGAACGCCAACTATCCTGACATGCGTTACTACCTAGTCGGCGAGCGCGCGTCCTATTCGCGCCAGGACGTACCGCGCGGCGGCTCTTGGAGAGTGGTTTCGCCGACCACGCTGGGCGGCCGCGGAGGTGGAATTTCAGCGGCAGCATACTTCTTCGCCAAGAAACTGCGGGAATCCGTGAAAGTGCCGATCGGCCTGGTCCAGGAAGCCGTGGGCGGGATTCCGGCCGAGACATTCGTCAGCGTGGATGGCTTACGTCCGCTGAAAGACTTCGATGCGCGCATCGCGTTTCTCGAAAGCCAGAAGCAGAAGGGCGGCCGGGAATACGGCAACTACATCATGCCCTGGTACGACGAGTACGACATCGGCTCGAAGAACGGTTCCTGGGCGGATCCGGCGCTCGACGATTCGTCGTGGAAGACAGTTCCACTCCAGGGCGCCTTCAAGGAAATGGGCGTCTCCGATGTTCCCAGCCTCATCTGGTTCCGCAAGGAGATCACGCTTCCCGAGACGCTTCCGCAGGGCGCCGCCCGAATCTACCTCGGCAACATCGACAAGATGGACACGGTCTACGTGAATGGTCAGCAGGTGGGCTCGAGTTCCTGGGTGGAGAACCCGCGAGTGTATGGCGTGCGGAGTTTGAAACCGGGACGGAACGTGATTGCCATCCGCTTGTTCAACGTCAAGCCCGACGGCGGATTCATCAGCCCGGCCGACACTCTTCGCATGGTTCTGGGCGACGGCACGGCGATCCCGTTGGCCGGTGTGTGGAAGGGCAAGGTAGCCGTGGACGGCCACCCGCCCCAACCGCTGCCCCCCGGATACGAAAGCGTGACGAGCATGGTGAGCGTTTTGTACAACGGCATGCTGGTGCCGATCGCACCCATCGCCATCACCGGCGCGATCTGGTATCAGGGCGAGTCCAACGCCGAACGCGGCTACCAATACCGCAAACTGCTCCCGGCCATGATCGCCGATTGGCGGAAACTGTTTGGCCAGGGCGATTTCCCGTTCTACATCGTCAGCCTTCCGGCGTACATGCACCGCAAGGAAGCCCCGGGTGACGACTCCTGGGCCGAGATGAGGGAAGCCCAGGCTCTGGTCGCGAAGACGGTAGCGAATTCGTGTGTCGCCATCACGGTCGATACGGGCGACCCCGACAACATCCACCCCATCGACAAGAAAGAAGTCGGCGACCGCTTGGGCCTCTGCGCCCTGGCCGGACATTACGGCGTCAAGGTTCCGTATTCCGGGCCGACCTTTTCCAAAGTGGAGCCGCTGCCTGACGCATTGAAACTCCACTTCGATCACGCCGACGGAGGACTGGTGGTGAAGGGCGACAAGCTGGGCGAGTTCGCGGTCGCCAGCGACGATCACAAGTGGTACTGGGCGGAGGCGCGCATCGAAGGCGATTCGGTGATCGTGTCGTCGGCGGCGGTCCCCAATCCGAAGGCAGCGCGTTACGCCTGGCAATCGAATCCGCTCGCCACGCTGTTCAACGGTGCGGGACTTCCGGCCGTGCCCTTCCGCACCGACGATTGGCCCGGCGTCACGGTAGGGAAGACGATCTATTGAAGAGGCTATGATACAGCTCCGGTCTTTATCCAATCTCCCCGTGTTCGCGTTGCTGGCCTGCGCAGGCCTGTGCCGTGCGCAGGATGACAATGCACTGAGGCTCTGGTACCGTCAACCCGCACAGCAGTGGGTGCAAGCGCTGCCGGTAGGCAACGGCCGCCTGGCCGCCATGGTCTTCGGTGACGTTCGAAAAGAGCATCTCCAGTTGAACGAGGACACCGTCTGGTCGGGCGACAAGCACGACCGGAGCAATCCCGAAGCCGCCAAGTCCGTGCCGGAAATTCGACGACTGCTGATGGAAGGACACCCCGCGGAGGCGCAGGCCCTGGCGGATAAGACCATGATCAGCATCCCCAAGGCGCTCCCCGTCTACCAGACGCTCGGCGACCTCTGGTTCGATTTCGGCGAACAGCCGGAGATCTCCAACTACCACCGCGAACTGAACCTGGATAGCGGCATCGCATCCGTGGAGTATTCAGCCGGCGGCGTCCGCTACAAACGCGAGATTTTCGCCTCCGCGCTGTGCCACTGCATCCTGGTGCGTCTGACTGCCGATAAGCCTGGCACCATTTCGTTCCGCGCCACGATGACCCGGCCCGCCGACGCCACCACCGAGTCGGAGGCCGGAAAGTTGATCATGACTGGCCAGGCGCTGCCGAAGAGAGCGCCGGGAGAAGTCAACTCAGGAGTTCGCTTCCGCTCCGAAATGAAGGCGACGGTTGCCGGCGGACACGTGGAGAACGCGGGCGACCATCTCGATGTGACCAAGGCCGACAGCGTAACTCTCGCCATCGTGGCCGCGACTGACTTCCGGGAGAAAGACCTTGCCTCCGCCTGTGTGCGGGATCTGAGCGGGTCCGCCCGCGCCTACGAGACCCTGCGGAAGGAGCACATGGCGGATCATCAGCACTTCTTCCGTCGAGTGCGACTGGAACTTCCGGTGGATGCGGCGACGCGCGCTCTCCCCACCGACGAGAGGTTGCAGCGCGTCCAGAAAGGCGCGACGGATGAGGATCTGGCCTCGCTCTATTTTCAATATGGAAGATACCTGCTGATTGCGAGCAGCCGTCCCGGCAGCATGGCGGCGAATCTTCAGGGCAAATGGAACGACAGCCTGACGCCGGCTTGGGGCAGCAAGTACACGATCAACATCAACACCGAGATGAACTACTGGCCGGCGGAAACCTGCAACCTCTCGGAACTGACCGATCCGCTGTTCAGCCTGATCGAGAGCGGACGGGAGAACGGCCGTCAGGTGGCCAAGTCCTACTACAACGCCGGCGGATTCGTCCTGCATCACAACACCGATTTGTGGGGGGATGCCGTTCCGATCGATGGCGCGCGGTGGGGCGTCTGGCCAATGGGCGCTGCGTGGCTCTCGCTGCACCTGGCCGAGCATTATGACTTCACGCGCGACCGCAGATTCTTGGCCGAGCGCGGCTACCCAGTGATGAAGGAGGCGGCGCAGTTTTTCCTCGATTACCTCGCCCCGGACGGAAAAGGTCACTTGGTGACAGGGCCTTCGACGTCACCGGAGAACGAATACCGGTTGCCCTCGGGGGAAAGGGCGGTCCTCACGATGGGGCCGACCATGGACACCGAGATTCTCCATGCGTTGTTCAGCCGTGTGATGGAGGCCAGCGAGGTTCTCGGGACCGACGCCGAGTTCCGCGCCAGGGTAGCGGCGGCCCGTGAGAAACTGCTGCCGCTGCGCATTGGGCGATTCGGCCAGATTCAGGAATGGCCGGAAGACTACGACGAAACGGAACCCGGGCACCGGCACATGTCGCAGTTGTTCGCACTGTTTCCCGGGAACCAGATCACGCGCCAAAAGACTCCGGAGCTCGCGGCCGCGGCCCGCGCCACCATCGAGCGGCGTCTGGCGAATGGAGGCGGCCACACCGGATGGAGCCGCGCATGGATCATCAACTTCTGGACGCGCCTAGCCGACAGGGACGAGGCCTACGAGAACCTGCTCGCCCTCTTCCGCAATTCCACGCTGCCGAACCTTTTCGACAACCATCCGCCGTTTCAGATAGACGGCAACTTTGGAGCTACCGCCGCGATTGCCGAGATGCTGGTGCAGAGCCACGCCGGCGAACTCGAGTTGCTTCCCGCTCTGCCGCGGGCGTGGAGTGCGGGCAAGGTGAGCGGGCTGCGTGCGCGCGGCGGACTGGAACTCGACCTTGCGTGGGCGGATGGATTGCCCGCCACCGCGACCTTGAAGCCGCTGGTCGATAGTGTTCAGCAGCTTCGGATCGCTCCCGGCATCCGCATCCGCGTGATCCGGGATGGCCACAGCGCGCTTCCCGCGGCGCCGGTGGCGAATGGAACAGCGCGGCTGAGCCTCAAAGCAGGGCACGTTTACAGCATCGAGTTCGGGAGGCAACAGGAGAGCCAAAAGAAATGATGTTGCGTCGGCTCGAGGTCAGCAGGCAAGAGCACTGAAGATGCAGCAAAAAGTACATACCGGACACCAAATCTTTGAGAGGATTCTACCGTTTATGCTAAGTCACCAGCGATCCGTAGCTATAGGCGCCCTGTTATCGGGCCTGTCCCTGTTTGCCGCCGATTTCACCATGAAGGTGACGGACAGCGGCTACCTCAATACGCAGGGCTTCAGTGTCATGCTGTACGACAGCACTTATCACCCTGTCTTCGTCGACCAGAAGAACACCGCCATGGAGATGATTCTCCACGGTCAGCGCATCGCCACCAACGGAGATGTGCGCCTGATGCCGACGCCGGAACAGTGGGACCTGGTGGCGCAGTTGAAGGGACGCCAGCACGATAAGGACCGGCTCACCGCCAACCTGTCGTTTCCCAGCTTCCAGATGGACTACACCCTGGAAGTGGCCGCCGAGCCGGGTGGAGTGCGGGTCAGTGTGAACCTCGATAAACCGTTGCCGGAGAAACTGGCTGGGCGCGCGGGCTTCAATCTGGAGTTTCTGCCCTCTATCTACATGGGCAAGACTTATGCAGTGGACAACGCTTCGTTCGGTGTGTTCCCACGCGTACCCCGGGACCCGATGATCAAGGTCTTGCCGCTCGCGGATGAACCGAAGAAGCTCTATTATTTGGAGGACTGGGATAAGGCAAAAGGCTATACGCAGCCGCTGCCGTTCGCCGAGGGGAAGAGCATTACCATGGCGGTGGATGACGCACAGGCCCGGATTACGATCCAGTCCGATACGGGCAACGTCGCCATGTTTGACGGACGCAACCGGGCGCAGAACGGCTGGTTCGTGCTGCGCACGTTGATTCCGGCAGGCAAGACGACCGGCGCTGTTGTGTGGCACATCCGGCCGGACGTGATTCCGAACTGGACGCGGCCGCCGATGGTCGCTCATAGCCAGGTTGGCTACGCGCCGGACTTCCAGAAAGTCGCGGTGATCGAACTCGATCCGAAGTTCAACGCACCCAAGACGGCCAGGTTGCTCCGCCTGACGGAGGACGGCTCTTTTAAGCCGGCATTCGAGGCTCCGATTTCGGCTGCTACTCCCTTCCTCCGGTACGTTTATTCGAAGTTCGACTTCTCTTCGGTGAAGGACCCCGGCCTGTATGTGATCGAATACGCCGGCCAACGTACCCCGCCGTTCCCGATCGCCAAGGACGTTTATAGCAAGATCTGGCAGAACAGTCTGGCTGGCCACCTTGCCGTGCAGATGGACCACGTCTCCGTGCGAGAGGGCTATCGGCTGTGGCACGGGGCCTCGCACCTGGACGACGCCCGCCAGGCTCCGCTCAACGAGAATCACTTTGACGGATGGAGACAAGGCCCGACAACGGATTCCCCCTTCCAGCCCGGCGAGCACATCCCTGGCCTGAACGTGGGCGGATGGTATGACGCTGGCGATTTCGACCTCCCGGTAGGCAGCCAGTTCAGCGTCATTCAGCGCCTCGCCCTCGCTTACCGGGAGTTTAATCTGAAGTATGACGACCTCACCGTCGACGAGGAGTCGCGCGAAGTCGAGATGCACCGTCCGGACGGAATTCCCGACGCAGTCCAGCAGGTGAAGCACGGCGTCCTGTATATCCTCGGTCAGATCAAGGCCATCGGACACCCCATTCCGGGCATCAACGAGCCCTACCTCCGGGAGTACACGCACCTTGGCGATGGCGCTTCCAAGACAGATGGCCGCATTTACGATCCCAAGCTGGGCCCCAATGAAGTGAAGGGCGATTACTCCGGCAAGCCCGACGACCGCTGGGCGTTCACCAACAAGTCCGCCAACCTGCAGTGGGGCGCTGCTGCCTCGCTGGCAGCGGCGGCCGGCGCGCTGAAGGGCTGGGACGATGCTCTGGCGAAGGAATGCCTGGACGCCGCGGTGAAGCTGTATAGCGACGAAAAGGCCAACCCCACCCCGATCGGTGGCCGCGGTGGTCGCGGACCGGGGGGAGCGGGCACGCCGGGAGCCCCGGGAGCCGCTGGTACGGCGGGAACTGCGGGCGGACGGGGCGGAAGGGGCGCACAGAATCCTCCTGCCGGACAGGCCCAGCCTGCCGCACCCGTCGGCGCACCTCCTGGATTTGGCGGACCGGGCGGTTTCGGCGGCGCCGCGCAGGATTGGAATGCAGCTCTGGAACTGCTGATTGCCACCAACGGCGCCGAGCCCTATATGTCTCGCGTGAAGGACCTGTTCCCCACTGTGGTGCAGCAGATCGGTAGAAACAACTGGAACGTGATCCGCGCGCTGCCGTACCTGGATGCCAGCGCAAAGGCGCAGGCCCACGAAGCCGTCCAGAAGTACATGGCGACTGTGGATCAGGAAATGGACGCCACGCCGTTCGGCGTTCCTCCCAGCCGCGGTACCTGGGGCGGATCTGGCGCCGTAGTGGAAATGGCTGTCCGGATGTACTTCCTGCACAAGACGTTTCCGGATCTCGTGAGTCCGGAATACGCGCTTCGCGCAGTCAACTACATCCTGGGCACGCATCCAGTGTCGAGCACCTCGTATGTTGCGTCGGTAGGCACGGTATCGAAGCTGAAGATGTACGGGAACAACCGCGCGGATAACACTTTCATTCCGGGTGCTGTGATCCCGGGCTACATCATCATCAGGCCGGACTTCCCCGAGTGCATCGACGACTTTGGGTTCCTGTGGTTCGAACACGAAGCTGTGGTCGCCGATTCCGCGAACTGGGTGATCGCCGGCAACGCCGCTGATGCGATCGTGAAAAAGTAACGTCCGGGCTGCCAGTATGAACCGGATTTGGCAGCAAAGCGTCGATCCGCTGGGTAACGCCTGGCTATCTACGCTAGCGGCGGCGATTCCTGTCTGCACGCTTTTCTTCCTGCTGGCGGTGAAGCGCTCTGCCGCCTGGCGTGCCGCCCTGTATGGCTTCGTGGCGGCGGTGATCGTCGCGCTGGCAGTATTCCACATGCCTGCCGTGATGGTAGCGGGCGCGGTGGCCGACGGCTTGGTGTTCGGTTGGTTCCGGATTGCGTGGATCGTCGTGGCGGCCGTGTTTGTTTACGACGTTTCGGTGGAGTCCGGCCAGTTCACGGTCATCAAGCAATCAATCGCGGCGATCTCGGATGACCGTCGTTTGCAGGTGCTGCTGATCGCGTTCGCATTTGGAGCGCTGCTTGAGGGCGCGGGCGGAGGCGGCGCGCCGGTCGCTGTCACGGGAGCCATGATGATCGGTCTCGGCTTCCCTCCCTTGCAGACGGCCTTGCTCTGCCTGATCGCAAATTCCGCACCCGTCGCGTTCGGCGGCCTGGGTAATCCGGTGCGCTCCCTGGTGGCCGTCACCGGCTTGCCCGAAGCCGATTTCAGCGCCATGCTGGGCCGCATTCTGCCGCTGACTACGCTGGTGCTTCCATTTTGGCTGGTCCGCGTCCTGACCAATCGGCGCGATACTCTTGCAGCGTGGCCCGGACTGCTCCTGTGTGGCGTCACCTTCGGCGGGATTCAGTTCTTCTGGTCGAATTTCATGGACGCGTCGCTGGTGGATATCGCCGGCGGATTGATCACGCTTCTGGTGCTGGCGTTCTTCTTCTGCAAGGTCTGGAGTCCGCGAAAGATCTGGCGCCATGACGAAGACCCGGCTCCCGCGAAAAAATCACCGCATCTCGCTGTCGGCCGCGTCATATGGGCGTGGTCTCCGTTCCTGCTGCTAACGGCCTTCGTGGTGCTGTGGGGAGTGCCATCGGTGGCGAAGGTGCTCGAGAAGACCTCGTGGAAACAGCCTGTCCCGGGTCTTCACCTGCAGGTTTTCCGCATGCCCCCAGTGGTAGCCAAGCCGTATGCGGAATCGGCCTTCTTCGATATTTCCTGGCTCTCCACACCCGGTACGGGGACCTTCATCGCCGGCATCCTGGCCGCCCTGGTTGCGGGTCTGCCCCTCCGCCGCACCTTGCGCATCTTCTTCATGTCGTTCTGGCGGCTCAGGCTGAGCTTGTTGGCAATCATGGCAATGCTCGGCGTCGGCTACATTACGCGCTACTGCGGGATGGACGCCACCATGGGGATGGCGATGGCTCGCACGGGAGTCCTGTTCCCGTTCTTCGGCACCATGATCGGCTGGCTCGGCGTGGCCCTCAGTGGAACCGACGCCGGCTCCAACGCCTTGTTCGGCAGTCTTCAGGTGATCACGGCGAACAAGCTGGGCCTCAGCCCCATCCTGATGGGCGCTGCCAATAGCGCGGGCGGAGTGATGGGCAAGATGATCGCCGCTCAGTCGCTGGTCATCGGATGCGCCGTCACGGGGCAGGCCGGGCAGGAAGGCGCGTTGTTCCGCGCCGTGCTCAGACACAGCATCGCCCTGCTGGTACTGGTGGGGCTGATCGTGGTCGCCTACGCCTATGTCTTCCCCGGCGCCATCCCCAGTGGCCACCACTATTGGGGTTCCTCGCAATAGCGGCAGCAGCGGGAGTCGATTAGTTGGACTCCTCGATCACTTCTATCCCGTTCACGCACGCCATACTCGTAATCGGAACGAAGCTGAGGACGATCTTGCCTTGGGCGTTGGGCCGGATTCCGGTGAACGTCCGGTCCACCGGCCGGCCTTCACCGCCGGCCTGCTTGAAGATATCGAAGTTCCTCATCAGGGCTACGCCGTTGCTATACACGTCAAAGACGCGGCTGCCCAGCCCGCCGACGCCGGTGTTGCCGCGTCCGTAGTGGCCTTCGCAGAATCTCAACGTCACCTTATACCGGCCTTCCGCTACCGGAATCGCGTAGGTGAAGTGACCCCAACGCTCGGCCGCGTAGATACCCATGTCCGGGAAAGAGTCGCTTTCACGGGCGGGATTCGTCGTGCGGACCAAGGCGTTGCCCCCCAGGAAATAGGAGTCGGCCTGCCACTGCTGTCCTCTGGCATCCTGCCACCCCGTGGTCCAGCCGGCCCGAATCCGGATGGGCCTGACTTTGCCGCGGCCGACGGGAATCAGTTCGATTCCGCTCAAGACCGCCGTGCCCCGGGACGGCGTAAAGTTCAGATGAAGCAACCCGTCCCCGGCCGGTGAGATGTCCCGGAAGATGCGCTCATCAGAGGTATTCGCACCGTCGGCGTCGGCCACCACGTCGAAGGACTGCAGAAGCGTCTTGCCATTGGCCGAGACGCTGAACAGGCGCTGCCCCTCACCGCTCGATTCCGCGCTGATGAAATCCGCCAGACCCGTCTCGGCAAAATGAAGATGCAATTCGTAGTTGTCAGGCTGGAGCGGGATGTCGTACCGGAACTCAC
The DNA here is from genome assembly GCA_003152325.1 of Bryobacterales bacterium. GTDB lineage: Bacteria > Acidobacteriota > Terriglobia > Bryobacterales > Bryobacteraceae > PALSA-129. Next base: position 77,154 of record PLZX01000336.1, read on the forward strand.
CCTGCCGCACATGCCGATAGATATCCGGATCGAGCGTCCGCAAGATCCTCGCCGAGGAACGGACAAAGAGGGAGCCGCCGGAAAAAAACTGGTCCGGCCCCCAGGGTCGGCCGCTGCGGTCACTGTAGACGTTGGCGGAACCTACGATGATCCGTACGGTCCCACTCACTGGGGTTGCTGCCAGAGCGCTACCCGCGACAGGCGTGACCTTGGCGTCACCGGCGACTGGCTTCGCCGCAGGCCACCTCCAGACAGCGATCGACGCGGCAATCACCAGAAACGTTGCGGCTAAGACCCACGCTGAACGCTTGGAGGAAACCGGGGCCTCCAAGACTTGAGTCTCTGGCAGAACCTGAGTCTCCGCCGGCGCTACGACCTCTTCCGGAATCAAAACCTCTTCCGGAGGCTGCGTCACTGCGGCGGTTGCTCCCCACGCAAACTCCGCGCTATAGGATCCCGGAGGCAAGTCGATCCTCACCGCATGAGGGTTCCCATTTTCGGCCAGATAGTGGCGGGCAAGCTTCTTCCGCACCTCGTTGGCGGTTACCCGAACGATCGTGTGCTCACCTGTATCGAAATCCGGCGGCAGATGGAAAAGTTCCACCCCAATCGAGCGCTCTTTCAGAGTGCCGCTCGGACCAGTCATGGTGTGCTGTACGGTGTACTCAAGGAACTCCCGGCATCGCTTGCTATTGCGAAACGTAGGGCTCTCCAGGAGGCGGCTGAGTTCCGCCCCCACAATCTGCTGGCGAGATTCGTCGAGCCCGGTCTGTTCTTTTTCGGGCATTCTGCAACCTGACGCCGAATCATAACACAAACCTACCGCCGAAGCGACGGGGGCCTTAACTGTCCGAATTAACGGTTAATTGGAGAAATAGCCGGACCCCTGTTTTGGATTCCAACAGCAAGATTCCATTTGGTGGGGCCTGGCGGACACGGTACCAAACCTAGCCCGCCTGGGATACAAATGGTACGCTGTCACCACAGGGCGAGATCATCGAAAAAGGCTTCATCCGCCTGCCGGAACGTGCTGGCATCGGGGTAGAATTGAACGAAGACGCCGCGCGAAAAGTGCAGGTGCCGGGAACTGCGTGGTTCGAACCGGCGGGAAGAGGATAAGACATCGTGAAAGGTCTCTGCGTGATCGGGTTGCCGGCCGCTTCGCTCGTTCCGCGAGTCGCGCAGGCGCAGCCCGGAGTCCCAAGGAGCTGTGGGTCTTAGCACAGCCACCGCAGAGCCCTTAAGGAGAACTTATGAAGGCAACTATCATCATGGCCGCGTTTGGGTGCGCCTTGTGCTGGGGTCAGGCTGCGGATGACTGCAAACCGTCGGTGTTGAACATTCCAGAAGCAAAATACCCTTGTGTCTATCCGGACAATCGCGCGATGTTCCGGGTGATCGCGCCGGACGCACAGAAGGTGTCGGTACGAATCGGACGGGGGTTCGACATGACGAAGGGTCCGGATGGCATCTGGACCGTAAGCACGACGCCGCTCGTGGTTGGTTTCCACTACTACGGCCTCAATATCGATGGAGCCACCGTCGCGGACCCGTCGACCATGACGTTCTTCGGATCGGGATGGCCAAACAGCGGAATCGAAATTCCCGAACCGGATGCGGACGCGAGCTACTACCAGCCCAGGGACGTGCCGCATGGTCGTGTGAGCGAGCAGTGGTACTTGTCAAGAGTCACGGGCCGATGGCGCCGCTGCTTCGTCTACACGCCGCCCGATTATGCCGCCAACACCAGGGCCAAGTACCCTGTTTTGTTCCTGCAGCATGGCTGGGGTGAAGATGAAACCGGGTGGTTTACGCAAGGGCACGTGGACTACATCATGGACAACCTGATTGCGGCCGGGAAAGCCAAGCCTATGATCATCGTGATGGACAACCTCAACGCGGTCAAGCCCGGAGAAAGTGCATCCCTCTTCGCTGCGCGCGGATTGGTGCCGGCTCCCGCAGCGGCCCCTCCTGCACCTATGGCAGCGCGGGGGCCGGGAGGGCCTCCCGCGGGCGGAACACCGGGAGCGCAAGGAGGCCGCGGAGCAGGACGAGGGGGACCTGGCGGAGGATTCAACCTCTCGGCATTCACCGACACGATGTTTGCGGATCTGATCCCAATGGTTGAGAAGAACTACCGGGTGGCACCCGGGCGCGAGAACCGTGCCATGGCCGGTCTGTCCATGGGCGGCATGCAGACGTTCACCACTGCCCTCAATAACCTCGACAAGTTCGCGTATTTGGGCGGCTTCAGCGGCAGTTGCGGAGGCAGGGGTGGCTTCGATCCGAAGACCAGTTGCGGTGGGGCGTTCGCCAACCCGGCCGACTTCAACAAGAAGGTCAAGGTTCTGTTCCTGGGCATCGGATCCGCCGAAGGGCAGGGCACCAAGGACTTCAGCGACTCCCTGACCAAAGCCGGAATTCACAACGTCTATTACGAATCGCCAGGCACAGCCCACGAATGGCTCACTTGGCGACGATGTCTCAATGATTTTGCCCCCAGGCTTTTCCGGTAGCCGGAAAGGTCAGCAAACCGGGGTGCTACAGTCCCAGACTGGGCGCCCCGGGACCCTTCTTCGTTATCTGCCCCCGTCCCGAGCGCCCTTAACTCTCTCACCTAACCGTTAGCCCAGGGGAAATCCAGACTTTCTATCTGAAGCCAAACAATAAGATTCTATTGGCGTTAAATCCAGGATACCTGGCGCACACCGTATGAAACCTATAACTCTCCGGACTTCGGTGTCAGACTGGCCCAAGCCAAGGTGGGAGCCAAGTCCATAAGCTCTAGGGCAACGGAGGTCGGGTCCACTACTGCCGGCGACCTGCCGCTGCTTGCTTCTATCGCGGTTTTTTGCGCCGGGGGGCGGATTCACCTCCGCCGGCGCTCCCGGCTCGCGGTCACATGGTTTTCGAAGGACAGGTTGCTGAAGATTATCGCCGGAGGCGTCCGCATTCGCGGCTCTTGCAGTGCGGAGGCCCCGTCTGTCCGGAGGATTGATATGCACAGCAATAGGCAATGGCTCTTCATCATAAGTTTGACTGCGTTTCTCACCGGAGTTGCGGCTGCGCAACCCGTATGGGCCAACATCGACGCCACTCGCACGGGTGTGCCGATCACGAGGTTGATGTTCGGCGGCTTTATGGAGCCGGCCACGACCGGGGTGTGGGCCGAAATGATCTCCGACCGCAAGTTCTTCAACGAGATCACTTCCAAACCACAAGCTCAATCGACTGCGGGCGGGTTTGGCCGCAGGCCGCAGCGGCGATGGATGCCGGCCGGCGACGACGCGTGCGTGACCATGGACACTAAGAACCCATATGTGGGTGAATGGAGCCCGCTCATCCGGCTGGACGCGGCAACGCCGCACGGAATCGGCCAGTCGGGGATTCATCTGGTCGCCGGCAGGGCCTACACGGGACGCGTCGTGCTGGCAGGCGGCCCGGGCAGCAAGGTGTCCGTCAGTCTGGTCTGGGGTCCGAATCCCCAGGATCGTGAAACTGTGGCCGTCAACACGCTCGCCACGAACTACGCCAAAGTTCCTCTGAAGTTCATTGCGAAGGCGGACACCACCGAAGGCCGCTTGGAGATCCTCGGAACCGGCAGCGGGACATTCCACATCGGTGCGGCTTCTCTGATGCCCGCGGACAACATCTCGGGCTTCAAAGCCTCGAACATCCGTCTGCTGAAGGAACAGGGAATCTCGATTGCGCGCTGGCCCGGCGGGAACTTCGTGTCCGCATTTGACTGGCGCGACGGAATCGGCGATGCCGACAAACGGCCGCCGCGGCGCGAACTGGCGTGGAACGGCATGGAATCCAACGACATGGGCATCGACGACTTCATGACTTTCTGCCGGCTGATCGGTGCGGAACCCTATATCGCGGTGAACTCGGGACTCGGCGACGCGCATTCGGCGGCCGAGGAGGTGGAATATGTCAACGGTCCCGCCACCAGCCGGCTGGGGCAGTTGCGCGCGGCGAACGGACATGCTGCACCGTACGGCGTCACCATTTGGGGCGTCGGCAATGAAATGTACGGGCCCTGGCAATGGGGCCACATGGCCGTCACCCAGTACCCGGAAAAACACAACTTGATCGTCAAGTCGATGAGAACGGTCGACCCGAAGGTCAAAGTGATCGCCTCCAGCGCGACGCCGGAAGAGCTGTCGTGGACTTATATTGAGAACCGCCAGTTAGGCAGCTTTCCGGGCCGCGAAGAAGTGAAGGACAAAGTGCCGTATGGCTTTGGCACGAAGTATGACTGGACGGGAGCGCTATTGGAGCGTTCGGCCGACAATATCGATTTTCTCGGCGAACACTTCTACGGCTACCCCAACCTGGCAATCGACGTCGAGAAGCAGGCATTCGTAGAGGCGGACGACCCGATCGTCGACAGAGTGCGCCGCATGCCGAACAAGGTCCAGATGAAGTTCGAAGCGTGGGAGGAGTACTTGAAGAGGATGCCATCGCTGAAAGGCAAAGACATCAAGTTCGCTTTCGACGAGTGGGCGCCCAGGAACCGGTCGGTCGGTCCGCCGAGTAGCGCTCCCGCCATCAATAATCCGATGTTGAATCCCATGACCAACGCTCTGGTCTACCACGAGTTCTTCCGTCACTCCGACATGGTGGCCCTGGGGGTCGCCACGGGCGGCATGGGAACGCTGGCGACGGACGCGCACGGTGACGCGATCGGCTACCGCCTGGAAGGGCTGGTGATCAAGGTCCTCCACGACCACTTCACCGGCGCCCTCCCGGTTGCGGTCACCGGGAATTCGCCGCAGCACGCCATCAAAGGTGCGCTTCTTGTGGACCTGCCGGCGCGACCATCCGGAAGTCCTACGTGGCCGATTGATGTCGTTGCCGCGCTGAGCGCCGACCGCAAGAAACTGGCGATCTCGATCGTGAATCCCACGGAGACGGCGCAGGACTGCGACCTGAATCTGACCGGCGTCCAGCCAAGCGGGCCCGCCAGGCTCTGGCAACTGACCGCTCCCGTTACCGCAACTCCGCCTCCCGCGGCCGGGCCCGGCCGGGGCGGTTTTGCTGGCCCCCCGGCGACGATGGCGGAGAGTTCGATGCCGCAGGCGCCGCGCAGGGTCACCCTGCCTCCCAGCAGCATCAGCGTCTACGAATTCGATCTGAGACCATAGCATCTGAAATACGATCTGGTCCCGTATCAAAGCGTGCCAAAGGGAATTGAAGCCACTCATTTGCTCCTGACGGAACCCGTTACTGCTTCAACTCGTCGTCGAAGCAAACCGCCACCTTTCCGCACTTGCCCGACGCCATCACCTCATACGCATCGCTCGCCGTGTCCAGCGCGAAACGGTGGGTAATCAACTCTTGCGGATGCAGGTTCCAGGCAACCAGCCGTTCCACCAGTTCCTCCATCAGCCACGTCGATGTAACCCAGGAACCATAAATCGTCTTCTGGTCGTGAATGATGTCCGGCGACGGGTTGAACTCCACCCGGCCGCCTTCGCCGAGAAACACGATCTTGCCCCACTTCCGTGTGGCGCGGATCGCCGTAGCGCGCGCTGCGTCGTTGGCGGAACAATCCACCGCACGCTCCACCCCGACGCCGCCCGTCAACGCCCGCACTTCGGTCACGTTGTCCGGACCACTTGCGATGGCCTCATCGCAAATGCCCAGATCTTTCGCCAAACGAATGCGCTCCGGAACGATATCGATTCCGATGATGCGACGGGCCCCGAGCTTTCGGGAGAGCGCGGCCGTGGCCAGCCCGACCGGCCCAAGCCCGGTGATCAGTACCGCGTGATCGCCGCTGATCCCGATCTTCTGCAGCCCCTCATACACCGTGCCGAAGCCGCAGGCCACCTGCGCACCGTCCGCGTAGCTGAGTTGGCCCGGCAGGTAGATCAGGTCCTTCTCTTCGGCGAGCAGGTACTCGGCCATTCCGCCGTCGCGCTGCCAACCGTAGGCGCGCCGGTATTTCTCGCTGGTGCAGGAAATCATGTACCCGCGGCGGCAATCGTTGCAGACGCCGCAGCCGGAAATGTGATACACAATCACCCGGTCCCCCACCCCGAAACGGCGGCAACCCGGCCCGGCCTTCACAATCTGACCTGAAGGCTCATGTCCCGCAACCACGCCCTGATATCCTTCCGGCCCTTTGCCAAGATGCTGATGGTAAATACAGCGGATGTCCGAACCGCAGATCGTCGAGGCCTTCATCTTGAGCAGCACTTCTCCGTGTCCCGGCTCAGGAACCGGCACGTCGCGCAGTTCCACAGTGCTGTTGCCTGGCAGAAACGCACCTTGCATCATGATCGGATCACTCCATCCAGGTCCCACAGATCTTCCCAGCTCTGGTTCGGTTTCCACAAGAAAACCTGTCCCTTGATGAGCCTGCAGTTGCGGTCGATCGACGCGATCGCATGCATGTCCTGCGCCGTCAGGGGAGGTGTGGTGACACTTCTGAGATTAGCAATGTAGTGCGAAGGTTTGGTCGAGAACGGAATCGGCGTCTGACCACGCTGGGCAGCCCACTTGATGCACACAACAGCCGGATGCACGTCGATCCGCTCCGCGATGCGCACGATCACCGGGTCCTCGATGTCCACCGTGTCATCCGGCGTCCGGTCGCGGTCGGGTCGAGCCGGCGAACCCACCGGGCAGTACCCGATAGGCTCGATAGCTTGGGCGCGCACAAATGCGAACAGTTCCAGTTGCTGAAAGTGGGGATGCAGTTCCATTTCGTTGGCCACCGGCCGGACCCGGGCATCGGCCAGCAACAACCGCAGCTTTGGAACCGTCATATTCGACGTCCCGATGTGCCGCACCAACCCGAGATCCACGAGCTTCTCCATCTGCCGCCACGTCTTCATGAAATTCGCGTGGATATACGGCTGCGCCTCCGCGCTCCGTACCTCAACACCGCAGCCGGGCGGATGGAAATTCGGGAACGGCCAATGCACCAGGTACAAATCCAGGTACTGAAGCCCGAGGTCGGCCAGGGACTGCCGGCACGATAGGATCACATTCTCTTCACCGTGCTTGTCGTTCCATAGTTTGGAGGTGATCCAGAGGTCTTCCCGCCGGATGCCTTGAGCGAAGAGTCTCGCCAGCGCGGCGCCGATCTGCCTCTCGTTTCCGTACACGGAGGCGCAATCCACGTGCCGATATCCCGCCAGCATAGCTCCCTCCACGGCATCTGCGATTTCCTCGGGCGAAACGCGATCTGAGCCGAATGTGCCCAACCCAACGGCGGGTAGCTCGGCTCCTGTTGGTAATCTGCGTTTGGGGACTAACGCGGGGTCTACGGCGTAGATTTGCTGCATTCCGATAGGGGCTCCTTATGGGCACGCCAAATCAATTGTAGTCACGCCGGACGTGTGTGCGCCACCAATCCGAGGGGGTGCGTCGGCTGTTCCGGTGTCCGATGAGTCGTGCCCTGTTTCGGCGCTTATGTGCTGGGGCGACTAATAGACGGCGCTACGACAGCCGCGGGTCCCAAGCTGAGCGCGCGTGGCCCAACCCCAATACCGGAGCTGGGGATGTGTTTTCTGCGGCCCCACGAGGTTTGCCGAGATTGGGTGGGCCCCCCTAGTCCGTCGGATCGTCCTTAACTGTCTTAACAGTCTCACCTAACCGTTAGCCCAACAGCTGCCGGACCGTTCCATCAAAGCGTAATACTAAGATTTCATTATCCTTAATTCCGGAACACCGGCTCGACACCTGTCGAACCTTTTCTTTTCTGGACTTTGGTGCCAGGATATCCCAGATCAACCCGGTCCCGGAGCCAAAATGGAAATCCCGGGGAGATGGAGAAGAAACAATGGCTAAGAGGTTAGTCACGCGAACGTTTACTCAAGGACAGCGCACTGGCTTGGCGATGCTTGCCGCGGCGCTTGTACTCGGGATGTCGATTCCCCGGGCGGCTGCACAATTGACTTTGGGGACGGTTTCGGGAACGATCCGGGACGCCCAGGCGGCGGCGGTGCCCGGCGTCACCGTCGGCCTCGTCAGTGAAACTCGAGGCACCCGGCGGCCCAATGCCGTCTCCTCGGCCGGCGGCGATTTCGTTTTTCCCGACGTGCCACCCGACACCTACACTTTGGAGATCGCTCACAAGGGCTTCAAGCCCCTCAAGCAAACGGGCATCGCCGTGAGCGCAGGCGACCGCGTCGGCCTCGGCGCCGTGACGATCGAGGTCGGCGGAGTGGCCGAGGCCGTCACGGTCACCGCGGAAGCCACGCTCTTGCAGACGCAGAGTTCCGAACGGTCGACCACGATCACGGCGGCCGAGGTCAAGAACATACCGTTGAGCAACCGGAGTTTCCAGTACCTGCTGGCAGCACTTCCCGGCGTCAGCGGCAGCAGCACGACCCGGATAGGCGACCAGACCTCGTACTCGGGCGGCAACGCGAACATCATGATGGACGGTGTTTCGACCATGGACTCCGGCAACAACGCCGTCGCCATTTCGGTGAACACAGAGTCGATCGAGGAAATTAAGGTCCTGAGTTCGAATTACCAGGCGGAGTACGGCCGTCAAAGCGGCCTGCAGATCAGCGCCGTCACCAAGAGCGGCACGAACCACTTTCACGGCAGCGGATTTCTGAGAATGGCCCGGTCGAACTGGAATGCCACGAACATGGCCACTACGCTGAACGGCCAGATCAAGGCTACCAGCCGGGACAAAGATCTTGGCTTTACGGTCGGCGGGCCCATCGGGAAACCGGGACACAACAACAAGCTGTTCTTCTTCTACAGCCACGAGTTTGATCCCCGTTCCACAACGGTGAACGGCAACAGCGTTGCGAACTATCGAGTGCCGACAGCGCTGGAGCGCGCCGGCGATTTTTCGCAAACGCTGGACAACAACGGCGTCCTGTATCCCTACATCAAGGACCCGGCTTCTACCAGTCCGTGCTCGAGTTCCAATACTGCCGGTTGCTTTAAGGACGGCGGAGTACTGGGCAAAATCCCCGCCGCGAGCTTGTACCCTCTGGGGCTGAAGATCCTGAGCTTGTACCCCATGCCGAACTATACGGGTTCGACCACCTACAATTACCAGGGGGTGCTGCCGGTTCAAAGTCTCACCGCGCAGGAGCCGATTATCAAAGTCGACTACCAGCCCTTCACCAAGCTGAGATTCTCGGGCAAGTTGACCCTCTGGGAAGAGCCGGCCACTCTGCAGACCGGCACCCTGCCCGATTTCAACGATACCCAGGTGTACAAGAAGTGGTTTTATTTATGGGCCACCACGACTACCTACAGCCTTAATCCGACGACTTTCGTGGAGCTGACCGTCGGCCGCACGCGTAATGACTTGGCAGGGTGCTTTGGACCGACCAATCAGGTTTACGCGACCATCTGCGCAAGCGCAGTTCCCATGGACAAGATCGACAGCCTCTCCGGCGCCGGTCTGAGCGCGTTGCCGTCTCTTTATCCGAACTCCGGTGTGCTGGACAAGAACTACTATGCATATCAGGCCATGGAGACACTGAAGCCGCCCATGTGGGACGGAACCAAGATGAACCTCGTTCCCAATTTCTCCTGGGGCTCCCGAGTGGCCAACGCACCCCCGAACGTCCCGTTCCCGGGCTGGCTGAATACCAACCAGAACAATGACTATACCGCCAGCCTCACGAAAGTAAAAGGCAGCCACACGCTCAAAGCCGGAGGTTACTTGACCCATAGCTACAAGGCACAGCAAACCCTGGCGGGGACGTGGCAGGGCAGTGTAAATTTTCAACAGGACACCAGTAACTCGCTGGACACGAGCTATGGCTACGCCAACGCGGCTGTGGGCGTTTTCGATACGTACAACCAGTTGTCGAAGTACGTCGAGGGGAGTTACGTTTTCAACAATGTCGAGTTCTTCGTCCAGGACAACTGGAGGGTTAATTCCAGGCTGACTCTGGACTACGGTGTGCGGTTCGTTCATGAGGACCCGCAACACGACAAGCTAGGGCAGGGCGTAAACTGGCTGCCCGATAAGTGGAGCCTGTCCAATGCACCGCTCTACTACTTGCCGGGATGCGCCACTACCTACCCCTGCAGCGGCACCAACCGCCAGGCAAAGGACCCGCGCACCGGCGCTCTGCTGGGCATTAATACTGCCGTCGCAATTGGCACGCTGGTGCCGGGCACGGGGAATTTCCTCAACGGCCTGGTTCCGTCGGGAACGGACCCAGTACCCTCGGCCACCTACTACTGGCCGAAGCTGAGCCCGGGGCCGCGTTTCGGAGTCGCATATGATGTTACCGGCAAGCAGAAAATGATTTTCCGCGGGGGCATCGGACTCACGTTCGATCGTCCATCCGGCAACACCATTTTCAGTTTGATCTCGAACCCCCCCAACGAGGTAAGCCAGACCTTGTACTACTCCTCGTTCCAGACGATGGGTGGTCTCACCACGCAAGGCGCTGCCAACCTGAATGTCTACCAGCTCCACAGCAACTTGCCCAGCACCTGGAGTTGGAGCGGCGGCTTGCAGTATATGCTGCCGCAGGACACCATGCTCGATGTCTCCTACACCGGCTTGCATGGCTACAACAACGTTGAACAGGTCAATATCAACACTGTCGATATGGGCGCCGCGTTTCTGGCTGCGAACCAGGACCCGACGGCCACCGCCTCGACGGTTCCGGGCACGACGGTAGTAACGCAAAACATGATGCGCTCTATCCGCGGCTACGGCAGCGTCACCATGATGATTCCGCGCGGCTGGACCACCACGCATAATCTGCAGCTTGCGCTCACTCACCGCTTTGCCCACGGTCTGCAATTCAATATCAATGACACGATCGTGCTCCAGCAGAAGAACGACACCGGAGCGCGTATCCAGCACGACGCCAATGGCAACTGGTCCTATCGTTCCGACCAGGCGCAGGCAGACGCACTGCTGGGTGACTACATTCGAACGCGCCACACCTTCAAGGGCAATTTCGTGTATGCCATCCCCGGGCTGAAGAGCGTCGGCAACGGGGCCGCCAGACAGATCGTGAAGCAGGTCACCGGCGACTGGCAGCTCTCGGGTATCTGGAGCGCCAATTCGCCCACCGCCTACACGGTCGGGATGTCCTACCTGAGCGGCGGTAGTCAGAACCTTACCGGCTCGCCGGACTACGGCGTTCGGCCGGTCGTTCTTTCCAACCCCGGCTCTGGTTGCAGTAAGGACATCTACAAGCAGTTCAATACCGCCGCCTTTGGCCCGCCGGCGGTGGGCAGCGTGGGACTCGAGTCCGGCCCGGACTACCTCCGCGGCTGCTGGTATCAGAACTACGATATGGCGATTACTCGCGAATTCCGTATGGGTGAGACCCGGAGGCTTTCCTTCCGGCTCGATGCTTTCAATGCGTTCAATCAGTCTCACATCACCAACCGGAACACGACCTATCAGGTGGCGAACACGACCAGTTCGACCGTCGCGAACAACGTATTCGATGCCAGCGGCAACCTGCTTTCCTCCCGTCTGAGACCGAACAGCTCGGGCTTCGGCCAGGCAACTGCCTGGCAGACCGAGCGAAGGCTACAGGCGTGGCTCCGATTCACGTTCTGAGGACGGCATGCCGGCTGCATCGGCATGCGCATGATTCAACTCCGTACCGGCGGCTTCGCGCGAGGCCGCCGGAAGGGAAGTTGTAATCCAACGCATGGAGCGCGCCGGGGGTCACCCCTGCCTAAACCCCACGTGTGATCGCAAACGATGTTTAATATCCTTGGAGTCTGCTATGTTTGATCGTCAGAATAAGATGGGCCGGCTGCTCTTGGCGACCGCCACCCTCATCTTGCTTTTCGGCGTTAGCCGGGTTTCGGGTCAGCAATCCGGCGCCGGTTCCCAACCGGCGTATCTCAATCCATCGCTACCTATTGACCAGCGCGTTGACGACTTGGTCTCCCGCATGACCATGGAGGAAAAGGCCGGCCAGATGGTGAATACATCGGCTGCCATCCCGCGTCTGCAGGTTCCCGCCTACAACTGGTGGACTGAGGCCCTGCACGGCATCGTAACCAATAACGCTACGGTGTTCCCGCAGGTAATCGGATTGGGCGCCACCTTCGACGCACCGCGAATCCGTGAAATGGCGGTTGCCATCAGTACCGAGGCGCGGGCCCGGTTCCATGAATTGCAGCAGCAACAGGCCGGCGGTGCCGCGGCCGGGTTCGGCCGCGCGTTTGGCCTCGATTTTTGGGCGCCGAACATCAATATTTTCCGCGATCCACGCTGGGGCCGCGGCCAGGAAACTTATGGCGAGGATCCCTTCCTCACCGGCCGCATGGCCGTGGCATTCGTCACTGGAATGCAGGGCGACGATCCCAAGTACTTTCGAACCATCGCCACTCCCAAGCACTTCGCCGTGCACAGCGGGCCCGAACCCACCCGGCACACCGTCGACGTGAAGATCTCCCTGCATGATGAGGAAGATACCTACCTGCCCGCATTCCGTGCGGCAATCGTGGAGGGCAAAGCCGATTCGGTGATGTGCGCCTACAACAACATAAACGGCCAGCCGGCATGCGCGAATCAATTCCTGCTGCAGGACATCCTGCGCGGAGCATGGGGGTTCCAGGGCTACGTGGTTTCCGACTGCGGCGCCATAGGTGACATCGCCAGCGGCCACCATTTCGTCCAAACCAAGGCGGAGGCGGCGGCCATCTCGCTGAAGAGAGGAACGGACAACGATTGCGGCTCAGGGGACGTCCCGGCCTATCTCGAAGCCATGCAGAAGAACCTGATCAGCCAGCCGGAAGTGGACGTGAATCTCAAGCGCATGTTCAAAGCGCGCTTCCAGTTGGGCCTGTTCGATCCGCCTTCGATGGTGAAGTACACCGGGATTCCGGCATCCGAGGCCGATAGCGAAGCGCATCGCCAACTGGCGCTCCGGATATCCCGGGAAAGCATGGTGCTGCTGAAGAACGACGGCACCCTTCCGCTGAAGTCCACCGTTAAGAACATCGCCGTTGTGGGGCCTCTGGCCGATTCGGTGCAGGCGCTCCGGGGAAATTACAGCGGAACTCCGTCGCGCTCCACCACGCTGATCGACGGCATCCGCAAGCAGTTCCCGGCGGCGAAAGTCACCTATAACCCCGGGACCACATTCCTGCGCGATCCGGTGGTGGTGCCCGCAACCGCACTGCATGATCTGACGGCCGCGTATTTCAAGGG
>PLZX01000199.1 GCA_003152325.1 Bryobacterales bacterium
GGCCCGGTTTAGTATACAACCAGCCGCCATTTTTTTATCCGGCAAATTGATCTCTTGTCGTCTCGGATTTTTCTTTCGGCGAAGCCCGGCCCTAGCTCCAGTAATTCCGATCCAGGCTCCGGTATTGCACCGCTTCGGCCACGTGCTTGGCCGAAACCGTTAACTGCACTCTTGATAGGGTCCGCAGAATGCCGGAGAGACAGCGGGTCGCAGCCTGATCCTCCCGTCAGTCCTTGTCTTTCGCCTCAGCCGATGTCAGCCACTCACCTGGCACGACCCGATAGTTGGCGTCTTGGGCCGGTGGAAGCCAACTAGCGAGGTTCACTTCATCAGCACCTGCTCGAAGAATTGCCGGTAGCGAGGCACCAGTACCTCGCGATGGTAGATTCGTCCGGCCTCCAAGGCTCGCTTGGAGGCTTCCGCGTAGATTGCATCATCCCGGAGTCGCAGGATCAAATCCACCCATGGCTCCGCCACTTCTAGCCGAACCGGCGTGGGCGTTTGAGGAGTTATTTCCGTTGGGATCGGAATCACGAAACCACCACCGTTTGCCACCTCCGCCAAGCCGCCGCGATCGCTAACGATGGGCGGAATCCCGTTGACCAGCGCCTCCGCCGCCACGCGGCCAGCCGGCTCTTCCCACACCGATGGGGCCACCAGTACGCGGGTACCGGCATAGATGTCTTTAGGCCGGGGGACGGCGGTCGAGACCATGATGTTCTCGTGCCGGCGAAGGTCGAAACCCCCGGCCAGCGCGGCGCCCGCCAGCATGCCGCCGCTGCCTCGCGATTCAATCACCAGAATGGCTACGGTGGGGTCGCGCGCCACCAGTTGCTCGGCAATACGCGCAAATACCATCAGCCCTTTTTCCAGCGACGGATTGATCATCGTCACGAAAATCGGTTGACGCTCATCCGCCACCACTTCCGACATCTCGATCGGTAACGGCAACGGCGTGCTTTCCACGCCTGCCGCATGGCGGTATCTCTGCGCCAGAAACTCGCTCGCCGAAAGAATCGCGTCCACTTCGTCGAGTCCGCCGCGCGTGAGATACCCTTCGTTGCGCAACCCGAACACCACTTTCACGCCTTGCCGGCGCGCCCGGCGCCGCCGCGCGACATCGGTAGGATGCCCACCGAAAGTGAAGACGATGTCCGGCTGGAACTCGCGCAGTTCTTGATCGAACATCCGGTCGAACTGCCGATTGTAGAGTTTGGGCCACGCCAGATAGTCGAGCCGCGCAGTGTCGAGGAGTCGATAAGACACGCCCCGCTCCGCAAAAGTGATCTCCGTGCGCTCTCCGCACCTGCGTCGTGCGGAAATACGAAATCCTTGCGCGCGGAGATACTCTTCGGCGTTCTGACGGGCGGCCAACTCGCTGGCTGTAGTTGCCAGCGCCCGCACTGTGAAGCCTGCTTCCGTCAGCATGTGACAAATGGTGTTGAGCGAACGTGCGGCCCCGCTCGCGGGATCCTGCGGAAGTTGTGGGAGCACCAGCAGTACGGACGGTTGCCGCAGCATCACAAGCCAAATATACTCTGGCGCCGGGATTAATGCGATAGTGGTACAGTTGGACAAGCTTGCGGGAACGGCGTGCCGGTGCGGTTCCCCAAGTCTGAAAGGACGAGACCACGATGCAAGCAAAGAGCCCTCTTCAGGAAGCCAAGGCTTTCCTCGCTCGCAACTCCGCCCGCCTGGCACTGCGAGCCGTGCCGCTCGCATTGGTAACCGTGGCGGCCGTGCATGCAACCACCAACTTCAATGGCCCCACCACAACATCCATCGGGACCTGTTCGGGGGGGCAGACGACGGGATCATTGACGGGTGTGGCTACAAACAGCCTGCACGGGTTGAGCTTGTCTGGCAACGCCACCTGGTCAAGTCCGGTGGTCGGTCTAGGCAATTGTCTCAACCTATCCTGGAGCGGAACTGGCTCCGGCACCATGGATACGGCCACTTTGCCTTTGCTGTTTGACTACACCATCACAACACCGGCGAATGTCGCGAACCAAATCTGGGCTCTGAACGTCACACTGACGCCCGCAGGGGGCGCGGGCGTTCTTAGTCAATTCACTTGCGGGAATGCACCCTCATCGGCGGCGCAACAGCCGCTGTTTTTCAAACAGCGTGAGTTCGCCGTATCCAATTATACGGGGCTGCCCTGTACTGGGGTGATTTCCGGTAGAGACTTGACGGTTGCCGCCACTCAGGGGCAAACTCTGGCCTCTTACACGGTGCAGTTGCAGATTACCGGCTACTGGACTACGACTTCGGCGACGCAAGTCACCGTGAATGTCCCGCCTGCGAGCTCCATCAACATCAACTCGCCTCTGGCGCCGGCTCCCTCTTCGGTGCCGGCTTTATCGACTTTGGCGCTGGGGATCACCGCAATCAGTCTGATCGCGCTCGGAGTGGCATTTGGTGGACGCCGGAACTCGGCTGGCGGGATGACCGCAGCCTGATTCAGCCTTCGATCCCTTCTGCCTATCCACCGGCACCTTTGTCCGGGACTCGCTGGTACGTTCTGATCTCGCGTCGCCGGGTCGCAAGACGGCACGATTCCGCCGCCTCAAACCGCCGGCTAACTCCAGTAATTCCGATCCAGACTCCGATACTGCACCGCCTCCGCCACATGCTTCGCCGACACGGGTTGCGACTCTCCGAGATCCGCGATCGTCCGCGCCACCTTGAGAATCCGCGTGTAGGCCCGCGCGCTCAGCCCCAGCCGGTTGATCGCGATCTCCATCAAGCGCTCGCCCGCCGACTCGACCTGGCAATGGTCGCGCAGTTCGCGCGCCCCCATCTGCGCGCTGGCGAAAAACCCCGCCTGCTTGAAGCGCTCGAGCTGCAGTCCGCGTGCTCGATTCACCCGCTCGCGAATAGCAGACGACGGCTCGCCCGCGCTGCGGTCGGTCAACTCCTTATATTTCACCGCCGGCACTTCTATATGAATATCGATACGGTCGAGCAGCGGCCCCGAAATCCGCGACCGGTAGCGCTGGATGGTAATCGGCGAGCAGGTGCATTCGTGCTGCATGTCGGTGAAGAAGCCGCACGGGCACGGATTCATCGCCGCAATCAGCATTACGCTGGCCGGAAACGTGACGGTGCCGAGCACGCGGGCAATCGTGATTTTATTATCCTCGAGCGGCTGGCGCAGAACTTCGAGCACGTTCTTGCGGAACTCCGGCAGTTCGTCGAGAAACAGCACGCCGTTATGGGCGAGCGATATCTCCCCTGGCCTTGCTTGCGTTCCGC
>PLZX01000234.1 GCA_003152325.1 Bryobacterales bacterium
ATGACGTTCGTGCACTCACTCAACGAGGGCGACCTGGTGACCATCCCGTTCCTGAATTACCACCCGGTGTTTTCGCAGGAGGACCCGCTGGAGTTCATCTGGTGCATCGCCGGCGAGCGCTACTGGGTGGGCGACAAAAACAAGGATTTCATGAAGGGGAGCGGCCCGGCAATTACGACGTAGCCTTCAGCGCGCGGCGAAGCGGAACACGGTTGTGGAGCGGAAGCGCGCTCCGGGCCGAAGTGCGGTGGTGGGGAAATCGGGACGGTTCGGGGAATCGGGAAAGTGACCGGTTTCCACGCAGAAGGCCGAGCGCGGTGGATAGAGGCGCCCGCCTTTCCCGCGGTCCGCCCCGTCCAGATTCTGGCCGGTGTAGAACTGCATGCCGGGCTCGGTGGTGAGCACTTCCATAATGCGCCCGGACTCCGGTTCGGAAATCCGCGCGGCGAAACCCAACTTCCCGGCCGCGTGGTTCAGCACGTAGTTGTGATCGTACCCCTTGGCAATACGAAGCTGCTCCTCGGGCGCGTCGATGCGCGCGCCGATGACCGTGGGCTGGCGGAAATCGAACGGCGTGCCGGCGACGGACCGTAGTTCGCCAGTGGGGATCAGGCCGGCATCCACGGGCGTGAAGCGATCGGCCTCGATCGTCACGACATGGCGCAGCACGTCGCCCGAGGCTTCGCCCGCCAGGTTGAAAAACGAGTGGTTCGTCAGGTTGACCACGGTGGGCTTGTCGGTCGAGGCAGTGTAATCGATGCGCAGCTCGTTCGATTCCGTGAGAGTGTAACGAACGGTCACGGTGAGATTGCCCGGGTAACCCTCTTCGCCATCGCGGCTGAGATAAGTGAACTCGACCGCGGGCGGCGGGCCGGCGATGGCGCGGCCTTTCCAGACCTCTTTGTGGAACCCGCGGACGCCGCCGTGAAGCGAGTTCTCGCCGTTGTTGCGCGCAAGCGTGTACGCGTGGCCGTCGAGCGTGAAGGCGCCGCTCGCGATGCGGTTGGCGTACCGTCCCACGGTGGCTCCGAAATACCGTCTGGTATTGAGGTAGGCGTCGAAGGTATCAAAGCCGAGAACGATATCCGCGAATGCGCCGCGCCGGTCGGCAGTCTTGAGAGATACCAGGATGGCGCCGAAATTGGTGACCTTCGCTTCCATGCCCTTGGCGTTGGCGAGCGTGTAAAGGTAGATGGGATCGCCGCCGGGCGCATTGCCCCAGTGAACGGCGGCCGGCGGATTCGCCGCGCAAGCCAAGGGCAGCAGCATGGCCGCGAGCGCGCCGCATCGGAGCAGGGAAGTCATAAGGAAATGATATCGGGAAGAGGAAGGGACGCGGGGCGGACCGGACGGCCCGCCCCGCAAAGGGACTTCTAGAACATAAACTTCAATGCGAACTGGAGCACGCGCGGATCGTTCGCGGCGGTGATCCTGCCAAAAGTGCCGGAGGAAACCGACGCAACCGGATTCTGGAAATTCGCGCGGTTCTCGGTGTTGAACGACTCGGCGCGGAACTGCAGCTTGAATCGTTCGGTGAAGGCGAAATCCTTGAACACCGAAAGATCCACGTCGAAGTATGCGGGCCCGCGCAGCATGCCGCGTCCCACGTTGCCGAACGTTCCAATGGGTGCGGCGGTGAATGCCGCCGTGTTGAAGTACTGCTGAATCTGGCTCATTCCCGCCGGACGAGTGGGGTCGCCGATAATGTTTGCATAATCGTTGCCGATACCGGACTCGGAGCGGTCCGTACCGCTGAGGATGGTAACTGGCGTTCCGCTGTCCAGGCTGGAGATGAGGTTGAGCTTCCAGCCGTTGATTACGGTGTTCTCCCAGCCCTTTACCTTCAGCCCCGGAAGCGCATAAACCACCGAGAGGTTGTAGCGGTATTTCTGATCGAAGTCCGCCGGCCCGCGCGCGCTGCGGAAATTGAAGGGATTCGGCGGACCGGTGTTCCCCTCCGCCGCGCTCGACGTATTGTCGATGGTCTTGCCCCATACCAGATTGGTTAGCAAGGTCAGACCGCCCGAGAAGCGTTTGGTCATGTTGACCTGCAGCGAGTTGAACTCATCGTAGACATAGGAACTGGCAAGCTCTACGGTGGCCAGTCCCGGGTAGAGGCGGCGCGAATTCTCATTGGCGACGGTCGCGGTGGCGTTAAAAATCGCCGGATTGAATTGCCGCGATCCCATGATGTTCAGGCCGTGATTGCCGACGTACGCCACCGATACCGCGATGTCATTGCGGAATTGACGCTCCACCGTGAGGTTCCAGTTCTGCGTGTAACCAACCCTGGAGGCGGGATCGAGCACACCGCCGGAAAGCGGAAGCACAAACTTATAGGTTGCGAACTGACTGGAGGAAATGTGCGGCCGCGGGAATGGATCGCCGCCGGCAAAACCCTGATACGGATTGTCGAAGCTCGGCGGATTCGGAATGTTCAGATAGAGATCCGTGGGCTGCATGGCATCGGTGCGCTGATAGAGCAGGCCTTCGGGGAAACTGTAGAAGATGCCGTAACCGCCGCGGATAATGGTCTTGCTATTGCCGAGCACATCCCAGGCAAACCCAATGCGCGGAGCGAAATCCTTCCAGTCCTTTTTGAAAACCGAGGTCTGGATGCCCTTGTCTCCAGGGAACAGCAGCCCCAGCGGCGCGTTGGGCGCGATGGTGGACTGTTGGCCGGGAACGAAGCCGGTGAGGGAATTATTCAGGTCGTTGGGAGGAAGCCACGGTTCCCACCGGACCCCCAGGTTCAAAGTCAGGCGGTGACTGATCTTCCAATCGTCCTGCAGGAAGGCGTAGAAGCGGTTCTCCCGCAAGTAGAAAGTGCGGCCGTTGTCCTGGAAGAAATTCGATTCGGCGCCGATATAGAAATCCGCAACCGCGTTGCCGGTATTCTGACCGTTAAACGTGTTGTCGCCGGGAACATAGGAGTAATCGTTGGCGTCGATGCGCGTACGTTCGAATTCGGCTCCAAAGGTAAGCTGGTGCGCTCCGGCAATCTTGGTGGCGATGGCGCGATAGACAAACGACGTCGAATCCTGGCGCAGCGAACCGCCGGAGAAGATATTGACGAAACCCGAAATGTTGGCTCGAATGCCGGGGAATTGCGGCACCGCGGTCCCCAGTGGAACATTCTGTCCGAAGCCTTGCAGCGTGACCAAACCGGGGTCCTCCGGAATCTGCGTGCGGGCAAACCGGCCCGCGCTGGCAAAGAGGGCCAGGGTGAGCGTCGGGCTNNCTGGTCGTAGAAATAGCGGCCGCTTAAGTGATTGTTCTGGGTCACCATGTGGTCGATCTTGACCAGATACTGCGTATCGTCCAGATTCTGATTCGCGCTGCCGACCCACTGGGTGCCGCTATTCGGCAACGGGAGCAGCGCATTGGCAACCTTTACGGAGACCTGATCGAGCCTGGGGGTAGGAATGAGGTTACCCGGGAACGGCGCGTTGCCGTTGGACGGATCCGTAATCACTTTGGGAAGGAGGCCCGAGAAATCGCCGGTGCGCTGTGCCGCCGTCGGCNNGCGTTGAGATCGGTATTCCGCAGGAACTCAAAAGCCGTGCCGTGCAGTTCGTTGGTTCCCGAGCGTGTCGACAACTGCACCAGCGCGCCCGCGCCGCCATACTCAGCACTGAAGTTGGACGATTGGATGGTGAACTCCTGTAGCGCGTCCGGGTCGGGCATGGTCGGTACGGAGTCGAAAAAGCGGTCGTTGTAGATGGTGCCGTCGAGCTGGAAATTGTTCTGCGTGGCGCGCAATCCGTTCACGGTCAATCCCCGGTTGTCCTGCTGCCCGGATTCCGTGCCCACATCCGTAATGGCGGTCCCCGGAGTCAGGGTGGTAAGTTGCAGCGCATTGCGGCCGTTCAGCGGCAAATCCTGCATCTGCGCTACGGTCACCGAAGACTGAACGCTCGAGGACGTGGTTTGCACCAGGGGAGCTTCGCTGGTCACGGTGACGGACTGTTTGGAATCACCGACCTGCAACTGGATCTTCATGTCCATGACTTGGCCGGTCACCAGCGTGACTTTGTCCATCTTCTGCGGCTGAAAGCCATCCTTGGTAAAGTTCAAGTCGTACTGGCCGATAGAGAGGTCGGGAAACTCGAAGAGGCCGGAGGCATTGGTTTGCACAGTACGGCTGAGTCCGGTGTCCACATTTCTGCAAGAGATGCCGGCGTTCGGCACCACCGCTCCGCTCGAATCGGTCACGGTGCCGCCGATGCGACCCGTCGACTGGGCAAAAAGAGCATTTGTAGAGGGCGAAAGGCAGCAAAGAAGGAACAAACTGAAAATGACGCTAACGAGGCGGCTGTTACGAGACATGATGGATCTCCTTGCCCACCCCTGGCGGGAGGGCACTGTTGATTGGGACCCTAACAAACTCTGACCTGGCGTCCTCCAGGGCACGGACAGGCCGACCCCCGGACCGTCGTCCGGGCTGGAACCCCAGGTGGCGGCCGAGACACAGCACACCACCGAAGCAGAATTCGACTGATGTATGATATACCATGTATCGTTGAGACTGTCAAGCCCCGCAGGACGGCTGCGGCCATTGGGCGGCAGGGTGCCGGCGCGGGCCTCGGTAAAGCGTTATGGCGCATAGTGGCGCGTCACAAAGACTATGTTTTTCTGGGTGGAATCGATACACTGCTGGGGCCCGGAATGTGACGTCTCGAAGACGAACCAACCGGTATAGCCCATGGCAGCTAGGCCTTTGACGGCATTGGCCCAGTTGACGCGCCCCGGCTCCTCCAGCAATCGATCTTCGTTCTTGAGATGGACCTGACGGATGCGGCCCTTCAATAGGGCAATGCCGGGCACGGCTTCCCCGATGTGCGCGTACCTTTCCACATTGTCGAGGTCGTAATAGACCCTCACACTGGGACGGTCCACCAGGTCGATCAGCTTGCGGTCGTCGGCGGGAGCATTGGAGGTCTCCATCCCGATGGTCACGCCGGCATCGCGGGCGGCGCCGGATACTTTTTGCAGGAGAGCCACCACCGGTCCGTACGATTGCTCCCGATCCATGTTGGGGCAGTTCTGTTCGAAGCAGGCAGCCAATATGGTTGTCGCATGCACGGATTCAGCCGCGCGGATGGCGTTCAGCAGGTTTTCTTCCGCGGTGGGCTGGAGCAGGGTGGCCCCGGGCGGCCAGACGCCGGCCAGCGACGGGATGGTCAATCCGGTTCGTTCGGCTGCGCGCTGGTAGGCGGCCAGGGTTGGCTGGTCGCAAAGCGTGGTCCCTTTGAAGTACACCTGCAACTCGACTCCGGAGAGTCCGTGGATCTGCTTCGCCAGATCAAATACGGCGGGACCGGGATCGTCGACCATGTTCGCCTGACGATGGCCGAACTTCAGAGCGGCGGCAGCGCCCCGCAAGGCAGTCGCGCCGGCGGCTGCGGCAAACGACCCGAGCAGAAACTGTCTACGGTGCATAGTTGTCGCCTTTTATGCGGGCAGATCGCTCCAGTTCATGATGCGGTGCGTGCGCAAAGACTTTTCGGCCAGCAACACCAGTTTGATGGTGGTCTTGCCCATCTCCGGACTCACCGCGGGCACGCCAGTGCGCAGACTCTGCGCAAACTTCAGATATTGCTGATAGGTCTCCGGATCCTGCGCCGAACCAACTGCGTTAGCGGTGGCTTCCTTGGGTGTATCGTCGGCTACATCGACGTAGCGCACGGCGCCGCCGCGGCTGCGAATCGCCACCCGGCCTTTTTCGGGCTCGGGCTCCATCACGCCCTCGCTGCCGATCAGCACCATGCGGCGGCTCTGCGGGCCGGCATTCGGCGCGAACAGCGAGAAATCGAAGCTCAGCTTGACGCCGCTTTCGTATTCCACCATTACGGCCGCATGATCGGCGGTTTCGCGCTGTTTGAAAACATTGTTGCCGCCGGCGGCAGTCACGCGGGCCACCGGGCTGTTGATGATCCAGTTGAGCGTATCGAGTTCGTGAATGCCGTCTTCCAGAAGCGCGCTCCCCTCGGTGAAGGTGAGGTATCGCCAGTTGGTCGCAACGCCGGTCTTCGGGTCGGTGTACTTCCAGCTATTTGGATTCCAGTCCCCCCGGAAGAGATTGCCGCTGACGAATTGAATGGCGCCGATTTCCCCGGCGGCCGCCAGTTCGTGCATTTTGGCGGTGGTGGGAACCAGCCGCTTTTGAAAGCCGATGTAGAGTAGCTTGCCCGACTTTCGGCAAGCTTCCATCATGCGGTTGGCGTCTTCCACGGCGGTCGTCATGGGCTTTTCGCACAAAACCGGGAGCCCGCGCTCCAGAGCTGCGATGGTCACTTCGGCGTGCAGAAAACTCGGGGTGATGACCACGACGGCATCGATGTCGTTTCTTTCGCTGAGCAGCTTGCGGTAATCGGAATAGGTTTTCGCGGCCGGGGCGAGGCTGGCGCCACGGGCGAGATTGGGGGGGGTGGGGTCGGCCAGCGCCACCACCTGGAACTGCGGCAAGGTCTTGAGGATCGCCAGGTGGGCCCAACCTCGGGCTCCCGTACCGACGATCGCGAGGCGGATTGGCTTCTCGGTCTGCGCATCCAGCGAGGAGGCGGCAGCGGCGAGCGCGGAAGCTCCCGCTGTCATCAGGAACGAGCGTCTGTTGGTTTGCATTTCAGCTCCTAATATACTACATACTACATTGGCGTACGTGTTTACTCCGTGCGGGTCCGGTGCTCCAACTCACTCTTACTATTTCTGCCAGGACGCCGCAACCGGTCCAGGCCTCGTAGTCAGTGGACCCCGGCGTGGGCTTCGGTAAAGAGTTTGGCCGGCGGCACCTTTTTCCAATCGTCGAGGAACATGGCCAGGCCGGCGTCGGTCATGGAGTGCTTATAGAGTGCCTGCAGCATGTCGAATGGCATGGTGCACACGTCGGCGCCCGCCAGCAGGCAGTCGAGCACTTCCTTCACCGTGCGAATGCTGGCGGCCAGGATCTTGGTTTTGTAGCCGTAGCGGTCGTAGATGGCGCGGATCTGGCGGACGAAGACCATGCCGTCGTCGCCCGCCAGTTCTTTTCGGTGGATGAAGGGGCTGATGTACGTGGCGCCGGCTTTAGCGGCCAGAAAGGCCTGCGTTGCACTGAAACAGAGCGTGACGTTGGTCCGGATATTTTCGGTGGAAAGCCGCTTGACGGCCTTGAGGCCCTCGATCATGACCGGCACCTTGACCACGGCGTTGGGATGGAAGCGCGCGATGGCGCGGCCCTCGGCCACGATGCCTTCGGCATCGAGGCTGACGGTCTCCACGCTAATGGGGCCGTCGACAATCGAGAAGATCTCTCTCAGCACGTCTTCGAAGGGGCGGCCGGTGGCGGCAATATGAGTGGGGTTGGTGGTAACGCCGTCCAGGATGCCCCAATCGGCGGCGGTCCGGATTTCGTCCACTTTTGCTGTGTCGATAAAAAGTTGCATACGATGCAGATTATAACATCTGAAATTTGATATGTTAGATGTGCATGGCGTCTTTCAGCACCAGCAGCGCCGCGCCGTCCGGGGGCGCGATGCCTGCCGCGTGGCGTCAATACCGCTGGCGCATCCTGGCGCTGCTGTTTCTGGTGACGGTGATCAACTTCGTCCATCGCCAGACACTATCGGTGGTGGCGCCGGTGCTGCGCGAGCAGTTGCATCTCACGAATACCGACTATGGCCGGATCGTCTCAGCCTTCATGTTCGGCATGATGGTGGGCGAGTTTCCGGTGGGATGGCTGATGGACCGCATTGGCGCGCGCAACGGTTTTTCCTTCTCGGTAGTCTGGTGGTCGCTGGCCGCGGCGATGCACACTTTCGCGCGCACCGCGTTCCAGTTTTCGGCCGTGCGGTTCTGGATGGGAACGGGGGAGTGCGGTAATTTCTCGGGCGCAATGAAGGTGGTGTCGGAGTGGTTTCCGGCCCGCGAGCGAGCTTTCGCGGTGGGCGTGTTCAACGCCGGTTCGATGATCGGCTCGCTCATCACTCCGCCGCTGATCGTATATATCACGCTGAAGTTCGGCTGGCGCATGGCGTTTCTGGGGCCCAGCATTCTGGGGTTCGTGTGGGTCGTCCTGTGGCGCCGCATGTACCGGCCGCTCGACCATCATCCCCGCGTCACCCAGGCCGAACGCGAGTACATCTGCGCCGGCCTGCCGCAGGTGGGACCGCCGCCGGCCAACCGCGAACTGCTGCGGCACGCGCCGGCGTGGGGCCTGATTCTCTGCCGGCTGCTGGTCGGCCCGGTGATTCAGTTCTACTGGTTCTGGATGCCGGCGTACCTGTATCAGGCGCGCGGGCTCAGCCTGGCGGCGATCGGGATGTTCACCTGGATTCCCTACCTCTTCGGCGACGTGGGCAGTGTGGGCGGCGGCTGGGTGGCAGGGTTCCTGATGCGACGCGGCGTGAGCCTGCCGGCCGCGCGCCTCGGGACCATGTGGACCGGCGCGGCCTGTTGCGCGCTGAGCATCTGCGTGACGCTCGCGGCCTCCGCGGCTTCCGCCATTGGGCTGATCAGCCTGGTGATGCTCGGCCACACCGCGCTTTCGGCTAACATGTTCGCGGCCATTTCCGATATATTTCCGGAGGGCGCGGTAGGAAGGTTCACCGGCCTCACCGGCATCGCCGGAGGCATTAGCGGGCTTCTGTTTCCGCTGCTCACCGGTTACCTGGTAGACAAGCTGTCGTTCGCTCCGGTATTTGTGATCGCGGGAATGCTACCGGCCGCCGGGGTGTTGTGCCTGGCGCTGTTGGGCGGCGGTTTCCGCAGGCTGTCAATTTAGTGCGCGAAATTGTACTCTGATAGGGAGCAGCATGAAGAAGATCGATATACCCAGCAATCTCACGACGCTGGCCTATAACAGCATCCGGGAATACATCCTGCAGGGCAGGCTCGACGACACGTCGCGGCTGACCGAGGATTTCCTGTCCAACCAGCTTGGCATCAGCAAATCCCCGGTGCGCGAGGCGCTCAACCGTCTGGAAGCCGAGGGCCTGATTCGCATCGAGCCGCGCAAGGGTGCCTACCTGAGACGGCTCACCGCGGTCGAGATCAATGAACTCTACGACACGCGCGAGGCGCTGGAAGCGCATGTCGTCCGCACGGCGAATGTCACGCCGGCGCTGCTGCTGGAACTGCGCCAGAGCCTCAAGCGGCAGCGCACGCTGGTCAAAGCCAATGACAAGCCGCACTACATTCAGGAGGACGTGCGGTTCCACTCCCTGCTGGCGCAGGCCACCGGCAACGGGTATCTCTGCACAGTGCTGGACAATATCCAGAACCAGATCTGGCTGTCGCGCCGCAGCAGCTACGACCTTTCCAGCAGTACCGCCCCGGATTTCCACGATGCCATCGTCAAGGCGCTCGAGCAGGGCTCCGGCGACGCGGCCGAA
Organism: Bryobacterales bacterium; assembly: GCA_003152325.1. Lineage (GTDB taxonomy): Bacteria > Acidobacteriota > Terriglobia > Bryobacterales > Bryobacteraceae > PALSA-129. The sequence continues at coordinate 9,372 of PLZX01000234.1, forward strand.
CGTGCGATGCGGGAGCACATCCGCACCGTCCGCCAGCGGCTGTTGCAGTTTATGGAAGACCATCAACCGGTCGGCGTTGCCGATTGAGCGCGCGGAACTTCAGGCCGAAAATTCCTTGACGATTTACGCACCTTGAGATATCATATATTACTCAGCCAGACAAGCTGCGGGGCGTAATGCCGCGCCGCCTCGGGCGGCTGCAAGACCGCCTATCTTCACGGAGACACGCATGGACATTCACTTTGTGGTGCACGACGAGAACGACTCTGTAGGGGTGATCGTCGTTGAAGGCGTGAAAGCCGGCGACCGGCTCAACGGATGGATCATGGACCAGGACCGGATCATCACGCACCAGGCAGGTAGCGAGATCCCCATTGGGCATAAGCTCGCCATCAAGGCCTTGGGGAAGGGCGACACCGTCATCAAGTACGGCGTCGACATCGGTCGGGTGGTCGCGCCGATCAAGGCCGGGGAGCACGTTCACGTGCATAACCTGAAGACCAAGCGTTGGTAGAGCCGAGGAGAGCAAAACGTGGCTATCGATTTGAGCAATACGAGCTTTTGGGGTTACCGCCGGGAAAACGGGCGCGCCGGTGTGCGCAACCACGTCATCATCCTGCCGGTGGACGATCTGTCCAACGCCGCCTGCGAGTCCGTCGCCAACAACATTAAGGGCACGCTCGCGATCCCTCATCCTTATGGAAGGTTGCAGTTCGGCGCGGACCTGGACCTGCATTTCCGCACGCTGATCGGCACCGGGTCGAATCCGAACGTTGCCGCGGTGGTGGTGATCGGGATTGAAGACATCTGGGCCAAGAAAGTGGCGGATGGCATCGCCGCCACGGGCAAGCCGGTGGCTTCCTTCGGCATTGAACTGCACGGCGACATCGATACGGTAGCGCGCGCTTCGCGTGCGGCCAAGGAATTCGTCCAGGCGGCTTCGGCGCTGCGGCGCGTGGAGTGTCCGCTGAAGGATCTCTGGGTATCGACCAAGTGCGGCGAATCGGACACCACGTCCGGTTGCGCCGGCAACCCGAGCGTCGGCAATGCCTACGACAAGCTCTACGCGCAAGGCGTGACGCTGGTCTTCGGCGAGACCACTGAAATCACCGGTGGTGAGTCGCTGGTGGTGAAGCGCTGCCGCACTCCACAGATTGCCGATCAGTTCATGGCCATGTTCAACCGCTATCAGGACCTGATCAACCTCCACAAGACCAGCGACCTTTCGGATTCTCAGCCCACCAAGGGCAACATCGCCGGCGGCCTCACCACCATCGAGGAGAAGGCCCTCGGTAACATCCAGAAGATCGGAAAGAAGTGCATCGTGGACGGCGTGCTCGACAAGGCCGAATCGCCCACCGGACCGGGTCTGTGGTACATGGATTCATCCTCCGCCGCCGCCGAAATGGTGACGCTGGTCGCGGCCGCAGGCTTCGCGGTCCACTTGTTCCCCACGGGCCAGTGCAACGTGATCGGCAACCCCATCCTGCCGGTGATCAAGATCTGCGGCAACCCGCGCACCGTCCGCACCATGAAGGAGCATATCGACGTGGACGTGAGCGGCCTGCTGCGGCGGGAAATTAACATGGACCAGGCGGGCGACCGCGTGCTCGAGTGCATGTTCGCGACCGCCAACGGCCGCCTGACGAATGCCGAAGTGCTGGGGCATCGCGAGTTCGTCCTGACGCGCCTATACGAAAGCGCCTGATTCTCCGGGAGGTGCGTATCGCTACCCTATCGATTGAAACGCTCGCGGACGCAATGTTCGCCATGGTTACGGAGTGCGCCGGCAAGCGCAATCTGAAGGCCGGCGACCTGACCAAGGCCATGATCGCGCGCTACGGCGAGGCCAACTGCGGCAAGGACGATTGCCGCCAGGCCATCCGGATTCTGATCGACTCCGGCCGCTGCATCTACAGCTACCTGGGCGGGTCTTATATCCAGCTTCCACAATCGGGCGAGCCACAATAGCCCGCGCGTAACCGTCGCCGGCCTGGCGGGGGGCGCCGGAAAGACGCTGGTTTCGCTGGCCGTGATTCTGCTGGCCCGGCGCGCCGGCGTGAGCGTCCGTGCGTTCAAAAAGGGGCCCGATTACATCGATCCGGCGTGGCTCGGCTGGGCCTGCGGGCGGCCCGCGCGCAACCTTGACACCTACTTGATGGGCTTCGACGGCGCCGTGGACTCTTTCGCGCGCCATGCTGATCCCGAAGGGCTAAACCTGATCGAGGGTAACCGCGGCCTGCACGACGGCGTGGACGCACTCGGTACCCACAGCACCGCGGCCCTGGCGCGCGCGCTCGACGCGCCGGTCATCCTGGTAGTGAACGCGGCCAAGGTCACCCGCACCGCGGCGGCATCGGTTCTGGGCTGCCGGATGATGGACCCGGAGTTGCGAATCGCCGGCGTGGTCCTCAACCGAATTGCGGGGGAACGGCACGCGGCAGTAGCGCGGGAGGCCATCGAAGCGGTATGCGGGATACCGGTTCTGGGTGCGTTGCCGAGGACCGATGGGAACCTGCTGCCCGACCGCCACTTGGGCCTCATCGCGCCCCAGGAGTGCGCCGGCATCGCGGAGTTGGAGCGGGAGATCGTCGAGTTCGCCGAAGGCCGGCTGGACATCGAGGCCATCCTTAAAATCGCCGCCGGCGTTCCTGCGCCCGCCCTGCCGGCTGCGATTGGTGAGGCGCGCGGCGGCGAGCGCGTGCGTATCGGTTACGTAAACGATGCGGCGTTCAGCTTCTATTACCCGGAGAACCTGGAGGCGCTCGAGTCGGCCGGGGCGGAGCTGGTCCGGATTTCTTCCTTGCTGCCGAATGCGCTGCCGCACGGCCTGCACGCTCTCTACATCGGAGGCGGCTTCCCGGAAGCGCACGGCGCGGTGCTGGTCGCCAATACGGAACTGCTCGGGAGCATTCGGACAGCCGCGGCGGCCGGCTTGCCGATCTGGGCCGAATGTGGTGGCCTGATGGCGCTTTCGCGGGCCATCCGGTGGCGTGGCGACCGCTGGGCCATGGCCGGCGTGCTGCCATTCGAAGTGGAAGTGCTCGCGCGCCCTCAGGGCCACGGGTACACCTCCCTGCAGGTAGACCGCCCCAACGCCTTTTTGCCGGTGGGTGCCGAACTCCGCGGCCACGAGTTCCACTACTCGCGCATCGCGGAAGGCGAACGGCCCGAGACTGCCTGCGCGGTGCTGCGCGGCGCCGGATGCCATGGCGGCCGGGACGGTGTGATTGTGGGCAACGTCTGGGCGGGCTACACGCACCTCCATGCCACAGGGACGCCCGAGTGGGCGCCGGCGCTGGTGCGGGCGGCGCGAAACTATATTTCGGACTATAAACTCCGATATATTGGGGAGGGCGTATGAACATGCTGCTCTCCTGTCTCGCGTACCTGGCCGGCGCCGTCTTCCTGGCCGGCAGCGCGTTCCGTGCGGCGAAGTACGCGCGCACTCCGGTCCCGCTGCGGTGGGAGTTGTATCCGATTCCGCCCGGTGCGGCCGGCCAGATCCGCTATACGCTGGCGGAAATCCTGCTGCTGCGCGGGGTGTGGAAGAACAACCGGAAGCTGTGGTTCCGTACGTACCCGTTCCACATGGGAATCTACCTGTGCGCGCTGGCGGTGGCGTCGCTAGTAGCCGGCGAGCGGTGGTTCACCGAGGCCGCGGCGCTAGCGGGGCTGGTTCTGCTGCTGGCGGGCTCCTGTGCGCTGCTGGCCGCGCGGCTGTTCGATCCCGCGCTGAAGCGCTACACAAGTCCGGCGGACCTCTTCAACCTGGGGTTATTCGCAGCGGCGGCGGGTGTGCCGCTGGCGTCGTTCGCGTTGGAAGGAGCGGCTCCGGCTTCGGTCTGGCGCGCCGTTTTCACGTTCCATCGGACATCGCCGCTGGCGGCCGTGGGCGTGGCCCTGGCGGCGCTGCTGGCGGCGTACATCCCGTTCACCCACATGGTGCACTTCGTGGCCAAGTATTTCGCGTACCACAAGGTCCGCTGGGACGACCACCGGGACTTGGCGGTCGCCGCCCAGTTGCAGTACACGCCGCACTGGTCCGCCTCGCACGTGGGCGCGGGCGACGGAAAGACCTGGAGCGACGTGGCTAGCGCCAATCCGATCGCGGAGAAGAAGCCGTGAGCCCCGACCGTTTCTCCGCCCTCGCGCTGCCGCAGCCGAAATCGCCGGAAGAGGAGCGCGTGTTGGTGGATGCGTTCCTGCGCGGCCTCGAAAAGCTGTTCAACCGCGAGGACAACTGGACATTCCTGCGCCCGCTGCTCATCACCGTGGAGCACTGCGTGCGCTGCCAGACATGCTCGGAAGCGTGCCACATATACACCGGCAGCGGGCGACAGGAAATCTACCGGCCCACTTACCGCTCCGAAATTTTGCGGCGGCTCTACTCCAAGTACATCAAACACAGGCGCTGGCAGGGCGCGGTGGAGCTCGACTGGAAGACCGTATCGAACCTGGCCGAACTGGCCTACCGCTGCAACCTGTGCCGCCGTTGCGCGCAGGCCTGCCCCATGGGCGCCGATAACGGCCTCGTGGCGCATGAGCTTCGCAAACTGTTCAGCCAGGAAATGGGGATCGCACCCAAGGAACTGCATGCCGCGGGTTCGCTGGTGCAGCTTCGCACGGGCTCGACGACCGGCATGAATCCGGCAGCCGCCCGCGACAATTTCGATTTCATCGACGAGGAGATGACCGAAAAGACCGGCATCCCCGTCAAGACGCCGTGGGACGTGGAAGGCGCCGAC
>PLZX01000189.1 GCA_003152325.1 Bryobacterales bacterium
CGGCCTGGGGCGGATCTGGCCAGCATTGAGATCCGTGTGGTGGATAGCGCCGGGCATCGCGTGTTCGGGTCGGCATTGCCTATCGTGGTGGAGGTAACGGGCTCGGGGGAACTCGTGGCGCTGGACAGCAGCGACCCACGGGACGTCACCCCTGTGCAGGCCGGCCGCCGCAACGCGTATGAGGGCCGCATTTTGGCGCTGGTGCGGGCGGGAGCCGTGGAAGGCCCGGTGATCGCTCGGGCTTCGGCAACGGGGCTGCCAACGGCGGAACTCCGGTTAATGATTCGGAAATTCTAGCCGATCGGTAAATTGACAGACGTGGTGCTGTATGTTTCGATAAAAAGAGTAAGAGATCTTAAACATGAATCGCGCTTTCTGCTGCCTTCTGCTGGCCGCGTTGCCAGGGAGCAGCCAGGTAGGATCGATCGCGATCTATTCTCAATTCCAACACGAGCCCTCCAAGGCCGTGTTGAGCGCCATCCAGGTAGAGGCTTCGGCTCTGATGGCGCCCGCGGGGCTTCGTCTCCAATGGAAAACCTTGCCCTCGACGGGAAATGAGATTTCTTCCGCGGTAGCGGTGGTGACCTTTCAAGGCGGCTGCACGGCCGCCAGCCTGCCCATCCAGCCGAAATGGGAAACCAGGCTGGGGTGGAGCCACGTCAGCGATCGAGAGGTGCTGCCCTTCGCGGGGATCGACTGCGACAGCATCCGGGGGTTCACCTATAAACAACTCCTCGCGGTGCCGCTGCGGGAACGCGACGAGGTGCTGGGCAGAGCGATCGGACGGGTGCTGGCGCACGAGTTCGATCATATCTTCGGGGAAACCCGCGACCACGGGGCGCGGGACATGGACCAGCCGCAATACACAGTAGAGGAACTGGTGGCGCCGAGCCTCGATTCCAGCACCGCCAAGCGGCACATTTTGCGTCAGGCGGCGACCGTTCCGGCCGCGGCGCGAGCTGGATCGGCGCGCGCGGGGGCCTTGGCATTCGCCGGAAGCGGATGCAGCGCCTGCCATGGCGCGCACGGCGAAGGAAGCCGACGCGGGCCGCTGCTGCACACGGCCGGGCGGCTATTGAATACCGTGATGTTGGCGACGCGGTTGGCGCGGGCCGAGCAGAAAATGTGCAATCGCGCCACAGCCCTCAAGCTGCCGGCCCCATCGCTGGAAGAAACCGAGATTCAGAATGTGGTAAGTTTTCTGAACCAGATAGACCAGTAGCCTTTAGAAAGCCATTCCACCACGCCCCGCTACTGCTTGTCGTAGACCGCTTTGATTTTTTCGGTGGTGCCGGCAGGCACTGCATCGTCCGTGAGAGTTTTGCCGTCGGCGGAAACGGTGAAGGTGTCCGTAGAGACCACTTTGCCGTCCATCTTCTCGATCATCTCGAGCGAGCGCGGACCGGTCTTCTTGATGGCCAGGGTGAAATTCTTGGGCACCGTAGGACCCGTAGCGGGGTAATCCTTGCCATCGAACTTCATGCTGCTGGCCGCGTTAAAGTCGACGATCTTCATGGTCAGGCCGTCATCGCCATTGGGACTGATGTCCCACAACTCGGTGGAACTCTTCACCTCGGTGGATTTCCATTTGCCGGCCAGTCCCGGGCCGCCCGACGTGCGCTGCAGGGTAGCGCTGTCGTTGAAGGCTTCGCCGTTGGGCTTGGTTCCCTTGGAGATGACCGTCATGGTTTTGCCGTCGGCGGAAATGCGCGTAGTGTCCACACTCAAGACCGCTCCGTTGAACCGGTAGGTGGTCTCCCATGAGGTGGCGTCGATCTGCTTCCAAGTGGCGCCCGCGCCGAAAGTGGCGGGATACTCTTTGCCATCGGCCTTGAACTTGTAGGTCTGGCCTTCCGCGGTTACTTGCATCTCGCCGGTGGGCAGCGCTTCGTAAGTGGTGGTGAGTCCGGTGAACTTGCTTTTCGCGGTGTTGAGCTTCCACTTGCCGACAAAAGGCGAATCGGCGGCCATCATCACCCCGATGACGGCCAGACAGAACAGTAGTGTGCGTCGTAGTTGCATAAAATCCTCTGGTAAATTATGGACCTCGCGAGACCCATGCGCAACCAGGCGCCACTCGTCAAGCCTGCTGGTATTTGCCCGCGCCCTGGTCAACGTGGGTCCAGTTGAGCTGCGCCAGGTACAGCGCATTTCCGTCCGGATCTGCGAAGGCCGCGAATTTGCCCGCTTTGCCTTCGTTCACCGGTCCTTGGAATTTGACGCCCTTAGCTTCCAGGCTCTTCATCGCGTCTTCGATTGAGCCGCTCAGCTCCAGGCCGATCGCCATCGAACCCTTCGCCCCGGCAAGCGTTTCTCCGGATGCCGGATGCAAACCGATCGTGAGCCCCTTGCCCAACTCCAGCGAGGCCCAATGATCGCCGAACCGGTAAGCCAGTTTCAGACCGAGGGTCTCCGTATAGAAGCGCACCGCGCGATCCATGTTCGCCACGCCGATGGTGACGTTGCCGCTCGAAAACATAAATCCCTCCCGAAATGTTCCTCCCCTAGCATGCAACAACGGTGCGAGGATGGAAAGAGCCATTTTGCGGCCCACCATCTGCATTCCCGACGATGCTCCACCGGTGCTGCGCTCGAGCGCGGTGTGGACGGAACTGGCTGCGCACGCGATCGATTATCACGACAGCCTGCCTGGATCGGAAGA
>PLZX01000114.1 GCA_003152325.1 Bryobacterales bacterium
GGCATTCCCGAGGGCGACTACGTGCATGCGGTACGCGAAGATCCGAAGCGCAAGGGACTGCTCTACGCCGGGACCGAAACCGGCGTCTGGATTTCATTCGACGACGGCACGCACTGGCAAAAGCTGCGGCTCAATCTTCCCACCGTGCCGGTTCACGACCTGGTAATCAAAGACGACGACCTGGTGGTGGCCACGCACGGCCGCGCCTTCTGGATTCTGGACGATCTGACTCCTCTGCGCCAGATGGCGCCTGCCGACATAGACACCGCGGTCAAACTGTTCCCGCCGCGTCCGGCGTACCGAGTGCGCTTCCCCGATTCGCTCGACCGGCGCCAACCGGCGGGCGAGAATCCGCCTCCCGGCGCCATCATTTATTACTATCTGAAGGCCGCGTCCAAAGATGCAGTGAAGCTGGAAATCCTGGATGCGCAGGGCAATGTGGTGAAGACCTATTCCAGCGTCAAGACGGAGGAAGACCTGGGGCCCGCGGAGTGGCCGGATGTCCAGCGGCTGAGTGAAGTGCTTCCCACGGAGGCGGGTCTGAGCCGCTGGTTCTGGAATTTACGCCAGGAAGATCCGGTCAAGGTTCCGGGCGGGTTTTACGAAACCGATATCCCGCCGAAAGGTCCCATGTCTCTTCCCGGCACGTACCAGGTGCGTCTCACCGCCGGAGGCCAGAGCCAGACCGCGCCCCTCGAACTACGCCAGGACCCGCGCATCCAGATGTCGGCCGCCGACCTCCAGAAGCAGTTCGATCTCGAAAAGCAGATTGCGCGCCGGCTGACCTCGCTGCACAACGCGGTCAACGAAATCCGCGACCTGCGCGCGCAGCTCACGGCGCTTGGGCAGCATTACAAGAACGTGCCCGCGTGGGAGCCGTTGAAACCGGTTGCCGACAGTCTGCTCAAGAAGATCGCGGCGGTGGAGGAGAAAGTGATGCAGGTAAAGATGAAAAGTACGGAGGGGGATCTGCGGTATCCCACCATGATCGACGAGCAGTTGATCTACCTGAACTGGAGCGTGGACGGGTCCGACGCCGCACCCACCGAAGGCCAGCAACAGCTATTCGCGAAACTCAGCGCAGAGCTGCAAGAGCAGTTGAACCGGTGGGATCAAATCCTGAGCCAGGATCTTTCAGGCTTCAATCGCGCCGCGGAGAAGCAGAAAATCAGCCTGATTGACGTGAGGCCGAAACAGTGACGCTTCGTTCGAGTCTCACTTACGAACCTCTGGAGCTGCAGTTCGGCACCAGTGGACGGCGGGGCAAGGTAGTGGATCTCACGCAGTTGGAGGTCTACATCAACGCGCTGGCGGAACTCGAGTATTTACTGTCGCTCGCTCCTTCCGGGGGCGGAATCATCCGGGGCGAGGAGTTTTTCTTTGCGCGGGACCTGCGGCCCAGCTCCGACAGTTTCGTGCCGGAGCAGGGCGGGCGCGGGGAGATCGCCCAGGCCATCGCGGCGGCTCTCCGGGACGCCGGGATGCGCGCCGTCAACCTGGGATTGATTCCGACTCCGGCGCTGACCTGTTATGCGCTGGCCCGCGGCAAGGGCAGCATCATGGTGACCGGCAGCCACATTCCATTCGACCGGAACGGATACAAGACCAGCAGCAGCCGCGGCGAGTTGCTCAAACAGGAAGAAGCACCCATCAACGAGCAAGTGCGGAAGGTTCGCGAGAGGCTGTATGGGCAGCGCCGGGATGAGTCGCTCTTCGACGACCGCGGCTTGTTCAAGAGCGGCCACCAGGATCTACCTGCGGAACGGCCGGAAGCTCACGCCGCCTGGATCGAGCGATTCACGAACTTCTTCGCGGGTAAGTCTCTCGGCGGGAAACGGATCCTGGTCTATCAACACTCCGCAGTCGGGCGGGACCTGCTGGTGGCAGTGCTCGAGCGCCTGGACGCCGAGGTAATCGCGGCGGGGCGCAGCGATACGTTCGTTCCCATCGATACGGAAAACATCGGTGAGCCGCAGTTGGCGACGATCCAGGCTCTGGCCGGGGAGGCTGCCGCGAAACACGGACCGCTCGATGCCATTGTGTCGACGGACGGCGACAGCGACCGGCCGCTCATTCTGGGAGTGAATCCGGTGACGGGCCAGGCGCACTTCTTCGGCGGAGATCTGGTGGGCATGGTGGTGGCGGAGTATCTCCAGGCCGATGCCGTGGTGGTGCCCATCAGTTGCAATGACGCCGTGGACCGGGGGACGCTGGCAGGCATGGTGGAACCAAAAACAAGGATCGGCTCGCCGTTTGTGATCGCCGGAATGCAGGAGGCCTGCCGCAAGGGGAAAAAACGGGTTTGCGGGTGGGAGGCCAATGGCGGGTTCCTGACCGGCTCGGACATCGAGCGGGATGGCGCGACCTTGAAGGCGCTCCCGACGAGGGATGCGATTCTGCCGATCCTCGGCACGCTTTTCGCCGCGGCCGGGAAAGGGCTTCGGCTGGTGGAGCTCTTCGCCCGGCTGCCAAAGCGCTTCAGCCGCGCCGCGCTGCTGGAACAGTTTCCCAGAGCGGCTGGTCTGAAGCTGGTCGAGTTTCTCTCTCCCGGCAGCGACCTCGCCCGATTCTTCACACCCGCGATGGGGTTTGGCAAGATCAGCCATGTGGACTACACGGATGGTGTGCGGGTGCTTTTCGACAATGGCGATGTGGCGCATGTGCGGCCGTCGGGGAACGCGGACGAACTACGGATCTATGCCGTTGCCGACACGCAGGACCGCGCCGACGCGATCGCAGCCATGGGTGTCGCCGAGCCGAACGGCATCTTGCGGTGCATGGAGAAGGCTCTGGAAGGCGGGGCGGCGGCTTGCACCCTGTAACCATATAGGTTACACTTATAGGCGTGGCGATCAAAGGGTTTCGGCACAAAGGGCTCGAACGGTTCTTCGCCGCCGGAACCAAGTCGGGAATTCAAGCGAAACAGGCTGACCGGCTGCGTCTCATCCTCAGCCGCCTGAACGCCTCAACCAGTGCGCGCGATATGAACTTGCCCGGCTTGGATCTCCATGAACTCCGCGGCTCCCGAAAGGGCACGTGGGCCGTGAAGGTGAGCGGCAACTGGCGCGTAACGTTCACTTGTGTCGGGAAAGACGTAGATCGCGTAGACTACGAGGACTACCATTGAGGTGAACCATGAAGATGCATAATCCGCCGCACCCCGGTGAGGTGCTCAGGCAACTGTGTCTGGAACCTTTGAACTTGACTGTCACGGACGCCGCGCGGTCGCTCGGCGTGAGTCGGAAGGCGCTGTCTAGCATCCTTAACAGGCGTACAGGCATCAGCCCGGAGATGGCGGTTCGTCTCTCAATTGCTTTCAACACCAGCGCTGAAAGCTGGCTTAACCAGCAGCTTCAATATGACCTCTGGCAGGCGGAAAAGAACCGGAAGCTGCTCCATGTGGCGAGATTGTCTGCGGCCTGATGTCAGTAGCCGGCCGCCAGTCGCAAGATTTCGCCGAAAAAGCTCCGCCCGGTGCCGATAAGCTTTTCGTGAGAGCGTTTCTGCAGCAGGCCGGTGAGATCCTGGATATCGCGGTGAACGGCGACGGCAGCTTGCAGGACATGGCCATCCTGATCGACCGCCAGGGAGGCATGCGGATGCTCGATCCGTCCGGATGGTCCCTGCCCGCCCTGAGCGCGGAATTCGGCGCGATCGCTGTTTATAAGGTGGAAAGGCGCGGAACCTCAGTGCGGGTGGAGGGCTGGGATGGGTCCCAGCGCTGCCTGGTCCAACGGACTTCGCAGCCTCACTTCCGTGAGCTGATCAGCGCGCGGTCAATCGCTTCGACCTTTTCGAATTCCCCATCCCAGAAGCCCTGCGACTGCATGCTCTCCAGGTAGGCGTGCGAGTAATGGAACCCGCTCCACACCTGCTCCTTGTAACGAAAGAGACGCTGCTTTTCGTCCTTGCCCCGCACGTCCAGGATCTCCTCCGGTGTACCGCCGCGGAACACTTCTTCGAACGATGACGCATCCACCGGCCCACGCCGCTTTTCCAAATCGGCGAGAACCGACGGATACCGGTCGAATCCGTCCGTGGCGATCGTCACCACGTTGTCCTGTGAGCCCAGATTCAAATGCCGGGCCAGGCGAACAGCGCCCAGCACGTTGCAGATGCCCGAAACTCCAAACATGCCCGCGAACTTCGCCAGGCTTCCCTGAGGCATTCCAAGAACCTGCTCCACCATCGCCGCGCGCCGCTCCACCAACTCCAGGCCCATCACGCAATCGTCATCATGCACCAGCATCACGTAGTCGGTGGTCAACACATTATGAATCAGCGTCACCATCTTGTCGCCGATGCCTTCGATGCGGTGCGTGCCCCGGCCATCGTTGAACAGCGTGGAGCATTCCTTTGGCTCGAGCGCGCACACCATCGCTTCCGGATATTGCGCCTTGATCTCATCGCCCGCGGCCAGAGTTCCGGCCGAGCCCGGCGCCGAAACGAATCCGGCGANNGTGCGCTCCAGTACCAGGATGACGTCGCTCTCCGATCCGGGCGTCAGATCCAGTTGCCCGCCGTATTGGCGAATGCGCTCGTACCGTTCGCGGCTCATCCCCTCCGGCATGATGACGATCGCGGGGTAACCCTTGAGCTTTGAAACGTATGCCACGCCGATGCCGAAGTTGCCCGTCGATGGGCCGATGATGGTGTGCACGCCGGGCGAGATCTCTCCCGCCAACTCGCCCTCCATCAGCGTGGTGTACGCCGGGCCTACCTTGTGGCTCCCGGATGGGAAATGCCGGCCCACCATCACCACGATGTTGGCGCGCACGCCCGTGAGCTCCTTGGGCAGCACGACGTGCCGCACCTGGTTGTCCGCTCCCCGCCACGTGATGTTGAACAGGTTGATGGGATCGAGCTCGGTGGCCGCGCCCGCCAGGGCCGCGTTGCGGATTGCCGCCGGCAGCAACTCCGGGTGCAACATCTCCTGATAGGTGGGACCGGGTACGGTAGTTTTCATATGTCTCCTAAAACCTCTCCCAGAGCGCTCGTGCGCGCCGTGACGCCTTCTCAGCCACGCGGCGCTCGTCCACGTTGACGCACTGCTTGTCACGCAGCACCCAGCGGCCGTTGACCATCAACGAATCCACCGGCGCGTTCGAGATTCCGAATAGCAGGTGGCCAAACAGATTGCCGGGCTCCATCGGCGTCGGCGGGAAATAATCGAACAGCGCCAGATCGGCCTTCGCGCCGGGCGCAATGCGGCCCAATTCCACGCCCCAAACCTTGCGGACGATGGCACGGTTGTTCTGAAACGCCGCGGCATAGGCTTCCGCATACCCTACGCGCGGATCGCGCGCCCGCACTTTCTGCAGATTCAATGCCGTCTTGAATTCTTCCCAAAGCCGCGGCGAATAGCCATCCGAACCCAGCCCCACCGTCACGCCGTCGCGAAACAGCTCGAGCAGCGNNCCGTTCCGCGCGAGCACCTTGCGCTCCGCAGCCGTCACGTGGATGGCATGGGCGGCCAGCGTGCGCCCATTTAGAATGCCCAGCCGGCTGAGGCGGCTCACCGCCCCGCGGTCACAGCGGTCCTCCGATACATGAATGTGGAACGCACCGCCAAGCGACTGGTTGGCCTCCGCACACGCGCGCAGCGTGCCGTCGCTCAGCGTGAACGCCGCATGCAAACCGAATGCGGCTCCTACCGTGTCATCCCGCCGCCGGCGCTCGAGGAAGCGAACGTTCTCGGTGATCCCTGCCGCCGCTGCCGCCCTGCCGTCACGGTCGCTGGTCTCGTAACACGTCGCCCCGCGCAGTCCCACCTTACGATATGCCCGCTCGATCACATCCAGACTCCCCGCGCAGGCGCTGGGGCTCGAATGATGGTCGATCACGGTACCCACACCGTTCTTGGCCGAGTCGATCAGCCCGATCAGAGCGCTGTAGTACACGTCTTCCAGATTCAGCGCGCGATCCAGCCGCCACCACAGCTTCTTCAGAATCGCCGGGAAATCAGCGGGCGGCGCGCCGGGGAGCGTGATGCCCCGCGCCAGCGTGCTGTAAAGATGCGAGTGGCAGTTGATCAGCGCCGGCATGAGCAGGCGGCCGCTGGCATCCACGGTGTCCGCGCCACGCGCACGGCCGCTCCGCACAGACCCGATACTGCCGTCGGCGCGAACTTCGACGCTGCCGGAATCGAGCACCCGGTGGGCATCGTCGAACGTCAGGATGCGGGCGTTGGTCAGGATCATGATGCCACGATGTGCGTCCCGGCCGAGCCACTCACCGCTTCCGCGACCCGCTCGGTGGAAGTGATAATGCACTCCTTGCCGCCCTGCGATACGAACTCAATGGCGGCTTCGATTTTGGGCCCCATGGACCCCGCCGGAAACTCGCCCGCCACCAGATATTCGCGAGCCTGTTCCACCGAGATGGTATCCAGCCAGCGCTGGTCCGGGCGGCCGAACCGAAGCGCCACGCGATCCACCGAAGTCACGATGATCAGCTTCTGCGCGTGGAGATCGCGCGCCAACAACGAGGAGACCAGGTCCTTATCGATCACACCCTCCACGCCCACCAACCTCGCGCCATCCCACGCCACCGGAATCCCGCCGCCGCCGGCTGCGACCACCACGAATCCCGCATCCAGTAGGCAGGCGATCGCTTCGCTCTCGACAATCCGTAGCGGACGCGGCGACGCTACCACGCGCCGCCAGCGGCCCGTCTCAATTTCCCGCATCTCCCAATGCGGCCGCTCCGCGCGAATGCCCGCGATCTCATCGGCTCCATAAAACCGGCCGATGGGCTTGCTCGGATCGACCATCTCCGGGTCGCCTTCGTTCACCAGCACTTGGGTGATGATAGTGGCGGCGGTGCGTTCGAGGTTCTCTCGCCGGAACAACTCGCAGGCCACCCGCTGGATCATGTAGCCCATACCGCCCTGCGAATCGGAAACGCACGTGTCCAGGGGAAGCCGCGGCACGCGCCGTTCTCCCTCTTCCACGCGAATCAGAATGTTGCCGATCTGCGGCCCGTTGCCGTGGGTGATGGCGATGCGCGCGTCGCTGCGAAACAGCGGCATCAGATGTTGCAGCGTCTCCGCAGTGTGCTCAAACTGCTGCGGAATCGTGCCGGGCTCTCCGGCGCGCGTGATGGAGTTGCCGCCCAATGCAATGACCAGCGTTTCGCGCATGCATCAGCCGATCTGGTAGTCCACCGGCCGGTCCGCCATGGTCAGCGCCATGATTGCCTTGGCCGTGTGCAGCCGGTTCTCGGCTTCCTGGTACACCACCGAGTTGGGTCCGTCGATCACCTCGTCGGTCACCTCGTTGCCGCGGTCGGCCGGCAGCGGATGCATGTAGAGCACGTCCTTCTTCGCCAGCTTCATGCGCTCCGCGTTGCAGATCCAATGGGTGTACTGCCTGGCGATGCGCAACGATTCCGCCGGGTTCGCGCCCATCGTGTCCAGGCATCCCCAACTCTTGGGGATCACCACGTCGGCATCGCGAAAGGCTTCGTCCATGTTGTCTACGGTGTGGAACCGCCCGCCGCCGCGCGCCGCATTGGCGTGCGCCGCCGCCACCGTCGCGGGCATCAGTCCGTACTCCGGCGGATGCGCCAGCACCACGTCCACGCCGAAGCGCGGTAGCAACATGATC
>PLZX01000228.1 GCA_003152325.1 Bryobacterales bacterium
TTCGTGACCGAAGGCGCCGTGGTTTGCAGTTTCCTGCCGCGCCCCCTGGAACAGGACGAAGCCGCACTGCGAGTCCCGTTCTTTCACCGCAACACCGATTACGACGAGTTCCTTTTCTATCACGACGGCGATTTCTTCAGCAAAGACAACATCAAGCCCGGCTACGCCACGCTGCACCCGCGCGGCATTCATCACGGCCCGCATCCCAAAGCGCTGGCCAACCAGAAGAGCAAGACGCACACCGATGAATACGCCGTGATGCTGGACGGACTGAACCCCATCCACGTGCTGCCGGCGGGCGAGAAGGTGGAGTGGAAGGAGTATTGGGCGAGCTGGATGGAGAAGAAATAAGTGATTGTCGATCCGGCGGCGGTTTCAGTACACGACATCGAAAAGTTGTTGGTGGGCGTGGTCCTGCCCCGGCCGATCGCTTTCGTTTCCACCGTCAACAAGAGCGGCGCGCCGAACCTGGCGCCCTTCAGTTTTTTCACCGCGGTGTGCGCCAAGCCGCCCGTCATCTGCTTTTGTCCCGGCATCCGCTCGCGCGATGGCTCGAAGAAAGACACGCTACGCAACATCGAAGCGACCGGCGAGTTCGTGGTCAATATCGTCTCCGAGGATTTCGCGCGGCAGATGGTGCAGTGTTCGGGGGACTACGCCCCAGAGGTCGACGAGTTCACGGTCTCCGGTCTTACTCCGATTCCTAGCGATCTGGTCAAACCTCCGCGCGTGAAAGAGTCGAGAGTCACCCTGGAGTGCCGACTGGTGCAAGTGGTCGAGGTGAGTGCCGAACCAGGTGGAGGCAGCCTGGTCCTGGGAGAGGTGCTCCGTTTCCACATAGATGACGCCGTGATCAACGATGGCGTAGTGGACCCGGATCTGCTCCAACCCATCGGACGCATGGGCGGCTTGCTCTACACGCGCACTGCGGATCGTTTCATCATGGAGCGGCCCCGGCCGGTTCCAGCAATCCCAATTCCGGACACTCCGGCTGGTCCGCCCGCCCCTTAACTGCTTGCCCCACAGCGGAATACCATCTGGCCCGGCAACTGCCCTACACTTGAGATTGCGGTCTACCTAACACGCTGATGAAATCATCCGACTCCCGCACACCCTGCATCCTCATCGCCGATGACCAGACCGACGTGCTCGAAGCCCTCCGTTTCCTGGTCAAGGGCGAAGGCTATCAGGCCGAGGCTGCCACTTCGCCCGCCGCCGCCGTCGAAGCGGTCGAGTCCCGCGACTTCGATGCCGTCCTGATGGACCTCAATTACACCCGCGACACCACCTCCGGCCAGGAAGGTCTCGACCTGCTCAACCGTATTCAGAGCCTCGATTCCACGCTGCCGGTCATCGTGATGACGGCTTGGGGCTCAGTCGAGCTGGCGGTGGAGGCGATGCGGCGCGGCGCTCGCGACTTCATCCAGAAACCCTGGGATAACGCCCGGCTCTCCGCCATCCTCAAGACTCAGATTGAGCTGGGCCGCGCGCTGCGACGGGGCCAGCGCCTCGAAGCCGAAAACCGCGTGCTGCGCGCCGAGCGGTTTCCGCAACTGATCGCGCACTCCGCCGCGATGCGGCCGGCTCTCGACGTGATCTCACGGGTCGGCCCGTCGGATGCCAACGTCCTCATCACCGGCGAGAACGGAACCGGCAAGGGACTGGTGGCGCAAACCCTGCATTCGGTCTCGTTGCGCGCCACCCGGCCGCTGGTGACCGTCAATACCGGCGGCCTCGCCGAAGGCGTCTTCGAAAGCGAATTGTTTGGCCACGTGAAGGGCGCTTTCACCGACGCCAAGGTGGATCGCGTGGGCCGCTTCGAAATGGCCGATGGCGGAACTTTGTTCCTGGACGAGATCGCCAACATTTCGCAAGGCCTCCAGTCGAAGCTGCTGCGCACGCTCGAAACCGGGGAATTCGAGCGCGTCGGCTCTTCAAAAACGCGCCGCGTGGATGTGCGGGTCTTCTCTGCCACCAATGCCGATCTGAGCGCGCAGGTGGCCGAAGGCCGCTTCCGCCAGGACCTGCTGTTCCGCCTGAATACCATCGAACTGCGGCTTCCACCGCTGCGCGACCGTCGTGAGGACGTCCCGCTGCTGGCCGCTCACTTTCTGCACCAGCACGCCGAGCACTACCGCAAAGCGTTCAGCGGCTTCGATGAGAGCGCCATCAAGGCGCTGCTGGCACACGCCTGGCCGGGCAATGTGCGAGAGCTCGACCACGCTGTGGAGCGCGCCGTGCTGATGGCGCAGGGGGAAACCATCCGCGCCGCCGATCTCGGTCTGCGCGCCGGCCGCGAAAGCCCGCCGCGTCTCGAAGAGATGAGTCTGGAAGATGTGGAAGCGCTGCTCATTCGCAAAGCGCTGGCGCGCTTCAACGGAAACGTTAGCCACGCCGCCAGCGCGCTGGGCCTGAGCCGCAGCGCCCTCTACCGGCGGCTGCAACGCTACGGATTGTGACGACGCGCCATGTCCCCCGCCTCCAAGCCGGCACGCATCAGCCATGAAGGCCGCATCGTCCTGCTGGCCTTCCTGGCCGGCCTGCCTGGTTCCTCGGTCGCCCTCTACATGCTCTGGACCGGGGGGTACAGGGCACAATACGAACTGACCTTCACCACCCTGATCGTGTGCGCGTGGCTGGGATTTGCCTTCGCCGTGCGCGAGCGCGTGGTCTTCCCACTCCAGACGCTCTCGAACCTGCTGGGCGCGCTGAGGGAAGGCGACTTTTCCGTGCGCGG
>PLZX01000132.1 GCA_003152325.1 Bryobacterales bacterium
ATCTGACGGCCGCGTATTTCAAGGGCAAGGACGCCACCGGGACGCCGGTAGCCACCCGCAGCGAGCCGGAGATCGGCAACGCCGCGGGGTTCGGCGGCGGCGGCCGTGCCAACGCCGCGGAGCGGCGGCTGCCCTCCGAAGTCGGAGACGGCGACTTTTCGGCACGCTGGACCGGCTCGATCACGCCTCCCGAGTCCGCGAAATATGAACTCTCGATCGTCGGCAACGGCGGCGTGCGGGTCTGGCTCGACGGCAAGGCCGTGATCGACAACTGGGTGCAGTCTGCGGCCGGCGGACGCGGCGGGTTCAATGTCGCGGCAGATCCCGCAAGAAGCGCCCCAGTTGACTTGGAAAAGGGCAGGAACTACGACCTCAAAGTGGAGTTCTTCCACGAAACGTCGGCGGCCGATGCGGGACGCGGAAATGCTGCGGGCGCCGGCAGAGGCCCCGGAGGCGGCCGCGGCGCGTTGGGTCCAGCGGGCCCGACCCTGCGGTGGAATCCTGAGAACACCGTGGCAGATGCCATCGCCGCCGCCAAGCAGGCGGATGTGGTGATCGCCGCCGTGGGGATCACCCCGCAATTGGAGGGCGAAGAGATGAGAGGCCGAACCTTGCCCGAAGGCTTTGTCGGCGGGGACCGCACCAGCATCGACCTGCCCCGGGATGAAGAAAGCCTGATCGGAGCTATGAAATCCACCGGCAAGCCATTGGTGGTGGTCCTCATGAACGGCAGCGCGCTGGCGGTCAACTGGGCCAGCCAGAACGCCAACGCCATCCTGGAAGCCTGGTACCCTGGCGAAGAAGGTGGCGCGGCGGTGGCCGAAACCCTAGCCGGCGTCAACAACCCGGCGGGACGCCTGCCGGTGACATTTTATAAGGACATCGCCGATCTGCCCCAGTTCGAAGACTATTCGATGAAAGGCAGAACTTATCGCTATTTTACCGGCCAGTCGCTCTATCCTTTCGGCTACGGCCTGAGTTATTCGAAATTCGCCTACAGCAACGTGACGCTTTCGTCGCCAACTGTGAAAGCGGGAGCCAGCCTGCAAGTCGAAGCCGACATCCAGAACACCAGCACCGTGGCGGGCGACGAAGTGGCGCAGGTTTACCTGACATTCCCGAAGATTCCCGGAGCACCCATCCGCGCCCTGCGCGGCTTTGAGCGCGTGTCGATTGGCCCCGGCCAGACGCGCCACGTGAAGTTCACGCTGGACCGGCGCGACCTGAGCTGCGTGAACCAAGCCGGCGACCGCATTGTGGCTCCTGGCGCCTACCGGATTTTTGTGGGCGGCGGCCAGCCGCGACCCGGCGCAGCCGGCATGTCATTACCATTCACGATCCAGGGCGATCTGAAGCTGCCGCGGTAAACCGGCGGCGCGAAAAATACCCGCGGTAAAGCCTGGCCAATGAAAACTAGGCGATGGCGGGGTATGTCGAGGAGCCGCGGTGCGGTCGTCGTGGGCGCGGTGGCAGAGATCGTGAACGCCGTTTCCCACTACGATGAGAAGACCCTCACGGACGCCCAGGGGAAATTCGAGATTAGTTCCCGTTATAGGGGCCCCAACGAGAATTTGTACTCGTTTCGCCGTATCAAGCGGCAATCTTGAAACCGACTTCCCGGAGGAGCGCATCGAGATTGTCGCAGATGCGTTGATACAGGCGGTCGAGTTGGCAGCGCTTCTGTTCGGCCAGGATGCGGTCGCTGCGGAATGGCGCCATCAGGCCGACGGTAAGAGGCGCGTAGATTTTTCCGAAGAGCTTGAGGAAGACCAAGCAGACGGAATAGACCTTGCCGACCAGCCGATAGCGACGAGAGCGCGGGACCTTCTCGACCCGGACGCAGCAACCGGCTTGGCAACATTCCGGGCGCTGTTGGATGCCGGTCAGCAGCGCATCATAGTCGGGTGACGACCGTGGTGAGCGCCGCCCCAGTCTTCGTCGTTTGTTCGCCATGCGTCATACGCTCTTCGTTGGAACAGCCTGACGCGACACGCCTCAGGCGGCCAGCATCCGAGCCTCAGCGGCGGCATTGCGCAAGTTTTCTTCAATTGGTAGACACTGCGTGTTGCTCCGAACGCGGAAAGCGCCTATAATCGTGCCTTCCAACTATATCGGCGCCTGGGATGCATGCCAAGGCGTGAAGTTTCAAGAGAAAGGCCTCAATAATAATGAAGCAATGGTCTGCTCGTTTCCTGGTGCTCGCATCAGCGCGCCTATTGGTTGCGGCGATGGCGATTCTCCTTTCCATTAGTTTGCCTGGCCAACAAACCGCGCAGCCGGCCCCGGCCGCGAATGCCGCCAACACGCCCGCATCCATGAGCTGGACTGCGGTGCAGGACCATCAGAACATGATGGATCAGCTTGGCATAAAAGCCCTGCGCCCCGGCCCGAACGGCAATGAGACCGCGCCGAATCACGCCAACTACGACGAGTCCACGGCCAACCCGTTCCCGAACCTTCCTGACGTCCTGACGTTGAAGAACGGCAAGAAGGTCACTACGGCGAAGATGTGGTGGAATCAGCGCCGCCCGGAGATCGTTGAGGACTTCGACCGGGAAGTGCTGGGCCGCGTTCCCAAGAACGTGCCGAAGGTAACGTGGACCGTTACGAACACGATCACCGCGACCGTGGCAGGGCGCCCGGTGATCGGCAAAGCGCTGACCGGCCACGTCGACAACTCGTCGTTCCCGGCGATCACCGTCGATATCCAGATGACGCTGGTTGTACCTGCCGATGCGAAAGGGCCAGTGCCTGTGATGATGATGTTCGGCGGCCGCGGTCTGCCGGGCCTGCAGCCGGCTGGGGCCGGCGGCGGCGGCTTCGGAGGATTCGGCGCGCCTCCCGGCGGCGGCGCGCCCGGCGCGGCCGGACGCGGAGGCACCGGGACGCCTTCCGCCGCTGGTGGGCAACCTCCCGCCCCAGGCGCTCCTCCGGCCGGCGGACGCGCGAACATGGCCGCCGCCATGGCCGCTATGAACGGAGGCGACCCGCCATCTACGGACCAGTTGATAGCCGATGGCTGGGGCTTCGCTGGTATCAACCCCGGCAGCCTTCAGGCGGATAATGGCGCGGGTTTGACCAAGGGCATTATCGGCCTGGTCAACAAGGGAATGCCCCGCAAGCCGGACGATTGGGGAGCGTTGCGCGCCTGGGCATGGGGCGCCGCACGCGGCCTCGATTACTTGCAGACTAACAAAACCGTCGACTCCAAGAAGGTCGGCATTGAGGGAGTGTCGCGTTACGGGAAGGCGGCACTCGTGACCATGGCTTATGACACGCGTTTCGCGGTTGTGCTGATTGGCTCCTCCGGCGAGGGCGGCGCCAAACTGCATCGGCGCAATTGGGGAGAGGCGGTCGAGAACCTCACGGGCACCGGCGAATACCATTGGATGGCCGGTAACTTTCTGAAATACGGCGCCTCCGACGCCACCTTCGGCAGCAAGAACGCCGGAGATCTTCCGGTGGACGCGCATGAGCTCATCGCCCTGTGCGCGCCGCGTTTGACATTTGTCAGTTACGGCGTTCCGGAAAAGGGTGATGCGAAATGGCTCGATCACCAGGGCAGCTTCATGGCCGCCATCGCGGCCCAACCGGTGTTCCGCCTGCTCGGGGCGAAAGACCTGGGCCGTTCCGACAACTACAAGACCGAAAAGATGCCGCCTGTATTGGAAGGCCTGCTCAACGGCCAGTTAGCCTGGCGCCAGCATGACGGTGGGCACACCGACGGACCGAATTGGAAGTACTTCATCCCATGGGCCGATAAATTCTGGAAACGGACATACACGCCCGTTCCTCTGGCGAAGTCTGGTTCCAATTGACGATACTTACTGTTGCACGAACCGCCGCGTTGCTGGGGGCGGCCCTTGGCCTGCCCTTGGCACTGATCGCTCAACCGCGCGGGGCCCCGGTTCCAGCCGATCAACCCGTAGCGCGCACCGACCAGAACTCGCAGACGGCCCATGCGCAGTTGCTGGAGAAGGCCAAAACGGGTGGTATCGACATCTACTTCGAAGGCGACTCCATCACCCGCCGTTGGGGCGCCTTGGACTACCCAGACTTCCTGGCCAACTGGAAGCAGAACTTTTTCGGTTGGAATGCCGCCGATTTCGGCTGGGGCGCCGATACCATCCAGAACATTCTCTGGCGCCTGGAGAACGGCGAACTGGATGCAGTCAACCCCAAGATCATTGTGCTTCTGGCCGGGACTAATAATGTCGGTCGAGGCGCGCCGCCCGGCGGCGAGGATGCCAAGGTCGCCGACATTACCAGGGGCCTGCAGGCGATTCTGAAGATCATGCGGGAGAAGGCCCCAGCGGCCACCATCGTGCAAACGGGGATTTTCCCGCGCAACGACAGCACGGCAGCCCTGCCCATCATCGACAAAGTGAATGCGAACCTGGCCCAACTGGCCGATGGCAAGCAACTGCGTTTCCTGAACGTGAACTCCAAACTGGCGGGTCCCGACGGTACGTTATTCGACGGAATGTTGAACGCCGACAAGCTGCATCCGACGCTCAAGGGCTACCAGGTCTGGGCCGACGCGCTGAAGCCTATCTTCACCGAGTTGCTCGGTCCTCCCGCCAAAGAAGACCACGCGCCGGCGCCGACTGGCGACCCAAGCGCAACCAGACGATGAGCGAATCCGGCACTCTGCTTCCGCGAATGCGGAGACCCGAGGCCTTGCGAACACGGAAATATGAATCGAAGAACATTTTGCGCGATCCTGCCCGTTGCCGGTGTTTTGCGGCCCGCCGAGGCCGCGAGCACGGAGCAACCACTACGCGAGCGGTTGTTGCTTGGAAACAACTGATTATATGGATGATATAATTCTTGTTCAGGATGGCGGTGAGGGTGGGATTCGAACCCACGGAACCCGCAAAGGTTCAACGGTTTTCGAGACCGCCCGATTCAACCGCTCTCGCACCTCACCGGATTGGGCGTGTTATTGATTATACCAAACAGGGCTACCATACTAGTTTCTTACCCAAATGATATCGACCCGGAACTTCGGCGCTTCGGCGATTCTGGCCGCGTGCTCGCTCTGCGCCGCCTGCGCCAGAGCACCCCAGTCCCACACCCTCTCCATCGCCGCGGCCGCCGATCTGCAGTTCGCGCTCGAGGAAGCGTCCCGCTCCTTTCACCAGGTGCATCCGGAGACCCAACTGCGTGTGACTTACGGCTCCTCCGGCAATTTCTACGCGCAGATCCGCAACGGCGCGCCGTTCGACCTGTTCCTTTCGGCCGACGCGGAATACCCGCGCACTCTGGCCCACGATGGGCTGGCCGTCGGCGCCGTCTTCAACTACGCCGCCGGCCGCATCGTCGTCTGGGTGCCAAACTCTTCGCCGCTTGATCCCGCGACGGCGTTGCGCGATCCCTCCGTGCGCCATGTGGCCATCGCCAACCCCGCACATGCGCCGTACGGGCGTGCCGCGGAAGCCGCGCTGCGGG
>PLZX01000146.1 GCA_003152325.1 Bryobacterales bacterium
GCGGGTGCGTTGATGTAACCGAGAATGCGGTTGGCGAAGGTGCAGGCGTTGCGCAACTGCGCGGCTTCCGGCAGGTGCGGCGGGATGGCCAGATAGCCGATGCGCTCGCCGGGAATCGCCATGGCCTTGGACCAACTCCACGCCATCACGGCGCGGCGCAGCAGGCGCAGCGTTTCGGGAGGTGTGAGGCCGTCGAAAGTCAGCGGGCGGTACGGTTCGTCGCTGATGATCAAGACGGGCTCCGGAATGATGCGGTCGAGCGCGCGCAGCACGTCGGCGCCGTAGACCGCGCCGGTGGGGTTGTTGGGCGAATTCAGAATCAGCGCCTTGGTGCGCGGCGTGATGGCCGCGGCGATGCGGGCGATATCGGGCTGGAAGTCCGTGCCGGTTTCCACCGGCACCACGCGGCCGCAATGGTTCTCAATATAGAAGCGATACTCGGGGAAGTAGGGGTTGAGGACGATCACTTCGTCGCCGGGGTCCAGCACGGCTTTGAGCACGGTGTTGATGGCGCCGGCAGCGCCCGAAGTCATGAGGATGTCGTCGAGCGTGAAAGGAAGGCCGGTGCGTTCGGCCAAGCGGCCTGCAATGGCGGCCCGCACGGCGGGGAAGCCGGCGTTGGGCATGTAGCCGTGGCTGTGCGGCTGGTTTTCGGCGACCACGCGGCGAAGGGCCTCGATGACCGCGGCGGGCGGCTCCATATCGGGATTGCCCAGCGAGAAATCGAAAACGTTCGAGGCGCCACGCTCCTTGCGAAGCTGGATTCCGATTTCGAACATGCGGCGAATCCAGGAAGCGCGCTCCATCTGCTCGGCGATGGAGTGCGAGATGCTCATGGTTTGCGTGGTCATAGGCGCGCACTCCTTCCCAGGGCGAAGGCTTCGAGGTTGGCGGCGTGCAGTTTTTCCGGAAGCTGCGCGCGGATGGCGGCGTGCCAGTGGTCCACCGGGATGGAGAGCGCCGCGCTGAGAGCGCCCAGCAGCGCCACGTTCAGGCTCCGCTTGCTCCGCAAGGCATGCTCCGGAATGATGCCGGGCGAAATCAGGGTTCCGCCGGGACGAAGTTGCCAGCGATTCCCTTCCACCTCATCCGGAGAGAGCACCACCAGGAAATCGGCTTCGCCGGGCGGCACCATGGGGCTGAAGACGAGCGCACCGAAGCGCACATCGCTCGATACCGAGCCGCCCCGCTGGCTCATGCCGTGGACCTCGCTCTTCTTGACGTCCAAACCGGTGCGCACCGCGGCGTCCGCCACGATGTCGGAGGCCTTTAGGGCCCCTTGGCCACCCAAGCCCGCGACGACGATATTGGTTACTTTACCCAACGCAAACCTCCTGGAGGGCGGTTTCGTACGACTTAATCTTGCTGGTTGCCAGCAGGCAATCGCGCCGCGCGACGATGAGGGAGATCTCGCCCGAGGCTAGACTGTCGGCCACCAGTTGTTGGAAGGCGGCCGGATCGCGTGTGGGATCGAGCACGCGGATATTGTGGATGCCGAGCGCGCGCACGAGGTCTTCGATGATTACCTTGCCGGCGCGATGATGATCGAGCGAGCGGCCGGTGCCGGGATGCTCCTGCATGCCGGTCATGGCAGTGGTGCCGTTGTCGAGAATGATCACCAGGTGGCCGGTCGAGGGCGGGTTGTAGACCATCTCCACCAGGCCGGTGATGCCGCTGTGGATGAAGGTGCTGTCGCCGATGACGCTCACCACGCGCCGCGCCTGCTCCGGCGGAAGCACGTGACGCATCCCAAGCCCGATGGTGATGCCGGCGCCCATGCAGACGCAGGTATCGAGCGCGTTGAAGGGTGGCAGCGCACCGAGCGTGTAGCAACCGATGTCGCCGGCGACGATGCAATCCAGATTGCGCAGGGCGGTGAAGACGGTGCGGTGCGGGCAACCGGGGCACAACTCCGGCGGCTTG
Organism: Bryobacterales bacterium; assembly: GCA_003152325.1. GTDB lineage: Bacteria > Acidobacteriota > Terriglobia > Bryobacterales > Bryobacteraceae > PALSA-129. Next base: position 1,924 of record PLZX01000146.1, read on the forward strand.
CCGGGCGGCGGCGCGGCTTCCGGAGTGACATCGTTCGCCAGGATGCGGCGCACGCGGCCGACGTTCAGTTCGCCGAAGCGATACATCCCGGGCGCGCTTTCGACGGCGATGCCGGCGGCCCGCAGCGATTCCACCAGGTACGGGTCGCCTTCCTCGATCACCAGGAGTCGCTCCACGGTTTCGGCAAACTCGCGCATTCTCTGCACGGGCAGCGGGTGCGTCATGCCGAGCTTGAGAACGGCGGCTTGCGGAGCGGCTTCCCGAACGTGCATGTAAGAGATGCCCGACGTGATCACGCCGAGTTTGGAGTCGCCGGGAGAGACCAGGTTGGGACCCTCGGTTTCATTCCACGCCGCCAGGTCTTCCAGCTTGCGCCGCAGTTTGCGGTGGGCCGGGCGGGCATAAGCCGGGATCATCACCCGGGCGGCGACATCGCGTTCGAAAAACGGCTGCGGCGCCGGCTGCGCGGGGGAGCGGTGGGCTTCCACCAGAGTTTTCGAATGGCAGACGCGCGTGGTCATGCGCAGAAGGACGGGGATTTTCCAGCGGGCCGAAAGGTCGAGCGCCAAAACCGCGAAATCGTAGGCTTCCTGCGAATCAGACGGCTCTAACATGGGGACGCCGGCAGCCAGGGCGTAGCGCCGGTTGTCCTGTTCGTTCTGGCTGGAGGCCATTCCGGGGTCGTCGGCCGAGACGATCAGGAGGGCGCCCGAAACGCCGGTGTAGGCNNATAGCGACTTCCATCGCCACCTTCTCATTGGGAGCCCATTGCGCGCGACCGCCCAGGGTGGCGAAATGTTCCAGAATCTCGGTAGAAGGCGTGCCCGGGTAGCCGGTTCCCAGCGCAACTCCGGCGTCGCGGGCCGCTAGGGCTACCGCTTCATCCCCGCTCAAGAGCAGCCGTTCGGGTGGCTTCATGGTAAGGCTCCGGTCAATCCCGATTATAACGCAACACCACCTTCAGGTGGGAAACTCTTTTTTCAGGGTTGCCAGCTATAATCAGATGTTCCATGACACCCTCACTCTCGTCACGGCCGGCCAAATCGAACGTGCGCTGGCTGATTTGCGGGCTCTTGTTTTTTGCCACCGTGATTGCCTACATGGATCGCGGAATCCTCAGTTTCCTGGAAAAGTACCTGGAAGGGGTTATCGGCTTCACGACCGTGCAATACGGCTGGATGACGGGGTCGTTTCAGGCGGCTTATGGGTTGGCGTTTCTGGCTGCCGGCCGACTGACCGACAAACTGGGGGCGCGAAAAGCCTTTACCATTGCCATCATCATGTGGAGCCTCGCCGCGATGGCGCCGGGAGCGGCCACCTCGGTCCCCACGTTTGCAGCGGCCATGTTTTTTCTGGGGATCGGTGAAGCGGCGAATTTTCCGGTCTGCATCAAGACGGTGGCCGAGTGGTTCCCGAAAAAGGAACGCGCGCTGGCGACCGGGATTTTCAACTCCGGAGCCAACATAGGCAACCTGCTGGTGCCGCTGGTGGTGCCGTTCCTGACGGCTCACTTCACCTGGAGGGGCGCTTTCTTTATTGGGGGCTCGGCGGGGCTGGTGTGGCTGGTGTTCTGGTTGTGGATCTACACGAAACCGGAAGAGAACCCGAGAGTTTCGGTTCGTGAATTGGGGCACATTCAATCTGATCCGCCGCAGAGAATCCGCAGCATCCCGTGGGCACGCCTGCTCCCCAAGAGAGAGACGTGGGCCTTCGCGCTCGGGAAGATGATGACGGACCCGGTCTGGTGGTTCTGGACCTTCTGGCTGCCCGGGTATTTCCAAAGGACATTCCATCTCACGCTGGGCAAATCGAGCGCGCCGATCGTAGTGGTGTATGCCTTTTGCACCGTGGGCAGCGTGGGCGGCGGATGGCTTTCCGGGGCGCTGATGGGGCGCGGCATGAGCGTCAATGCCGCGCGCAAGACGGCCATGCTGATTTGCGCGCTGTGCGTGCTGCCGGTGCTGTACGTGCCCTTCACGCAGAGCCTTTGGTTGGTAGTGGGGCTGGTCGGTCTGGCCTGCGCGGCGCACCAGGGTTTTTCGGCGAACATCTTTACCTTAACTTCGGATCTGTTTCCGCAGTCCGCAGTGGGAAGCGTGACCGG
>PLZX01000104.1 GCA_003152325.1 Bryobacterales bacterium
GGCGCTTGCGGTTGAAGTCGAACGGGATCTCGTCCACCTTCTCGTACTCCCCAATGGCAGGGTGCTCATGCTTCAGGATGGCGTCGTCCAGCGGGCTCTTGATGCCGGCTTGAAAGTAACTGTTCAGGTAAATGAACCGGAGGACGTCTTCGTTGTCCTGCCCGTGAACGTCCACGTGCCGGTCGAGCACGATCTCGCCTTCGGTGAGGGTTCCGGTCTTATCGCTGCAAAGAATCTCGATGCTTCCGAAGTCTTCGATGGCCGAGAGTTGTTTGACCAGAACCTTCTTCCTGGCCATCCGGCGCGCGCCCTGCGCCAACGTGATGGTGATGATCATCGGCATCATCTCCGGCGTCATCCCGACGGCCAGGGCGACCGAGAACAAAAACGATTCCAGCAGCGGACGATGTAAGACGATGTTCACCAGCAGGACGAAGAGCACCAGCAGCATGATCACCCGCGTGATCATCAACCCGAAGTGGCGTATGCCACGACCGAATTCGGTCTCCGGCGGTCGCGTGGCCAGCCGTTGGGCAATCTCGCCGAAGGCGGTATCTTTGCCTGTGCGAACGATGACAGCGGTGCCGATTCCCGTCTGAACGGCAGTCCCCAGAAAAACGCTGTTGGCGGCGTCGGCAATGCTGTGTTGCCCCTCGGGAAGATCGTCCGCCGCTTTGTCGACCGGCAATGACTCGCCCGTGAGCGCGGATTCCCGCACATGCAGATCCTTGGCGTCCAATAGACGGGCATCGGCTGGCGCCAGGTCCCCGGCATTGAGCCGGACAATATCCCCGGGGACCAGCTCCGCGACCGGCAATTCCAGCTCGTGTCCATCACGCAAAACCGCGGCAGTGGTAGCCACCTGCTTGCGAATATCCTCCACCGCGTGTCGAGCCTGAAACTCCACATAGAAGTTCACGATCACGCTGAGCAGGACTATGGCAATGATGATGGTGCCGCCGACCGGATCACCCAGCACAATCGAGATGACGCTGGCCGCCAGCAGAATCAGGACCAGGGGATTGGCAAAAAAGCGCAGAAAGCCGATCAGAGCAGCGAAGCGGGACTCCCCGACCAGGCTGTTCGGGCCATGGAGACGCAGCCGCTGTTTGGCGTCGTCGGAAGTCAGTCCGGCTGGAGTGGCTTCGAGCAACTTGAGTAAGTCCCGAAGAGGGATGTCCCAGAAGCGGTCCAGCGTCTTGTCTGGTTTGTTCAGTTGTAGCCTCTCCCTTGAATTCTATATGCTTCCAGCCGCCGGAAGTTTGACCTGCAGTAACTGCGAGGTTTCATGCAGATTCTGCACCTTGCGCCAGTGGAGCTTCCGGTCCGGCAGTGCGCCGCTTGGGCCGCCGCTTTGGACCCGCACTTGCAGTCATACATTGGGAGGAGCAAAAAATGCTTTGGACACTGTGTGTAATTCTGCTGGTTTTGTGGGCCTTGGGAATGGTAACCTCCTACACCGCCGGCGGGTTAATTCACATCCTGCTGGTGGTTGCGTTGATCGTATTGGTAATCCGCCTGTTTCAGGGCCGCAGGGTTGTTTAGCTCATGCGATCCATGCGTTCCCTGCTGGTCATTGGCATAGTCCTTGCGATTCCCGCAATGGGACTCGCTCAGCAGTTCCTGGCGCTGGGAGTGAGTGACAAGCTCAGCTTCCACGTCAAGCAGTCGATTGGTCCGTTGGCGCTCGTCGGGGACGCGGCGTACTCCGGAATTCTCCAGGAGACCGATACGCCGACGAGATGGGGACAGGGCGGGTCCGGGTATGGTAAGCGCTTCGCGTCGACGGTCGCCTGCTCCGGGATCCATAGCGCTCTCGCTTTTGGTTTGGATTCGGCCCTGCACGAGGATCCGCGGTATTTCCGTTCCGCCAGCGGCGGGTTCTGGCGCCGCACAGCACATGCGTTCCGCGGCACCATCCTCACGCATACGGACAAGGGAACTGAGACGCTGTCCATTTGGCGCCTCGGCAGCGCTTATGGAGCGGCCTACATATCGGACCTGTGGTATCCGGGCCGTCTCAACACAGTGCGTCTCGGATTCTCCGAGGGTTCTCTCCAACTCGGGTTCGATCTAGCCAGCAACCTGGCAGCCGAGTTCGGGCCGGATCTCAAACGGATCCTACTGCGCCAAAAACCCTGATTGGCCCCTAACCCGAATGACGCCCACCGTTTCCACCGTGGCTTGCTAGAATATAAGGCGATGCCCCGACTGCCTGCGGTTTTGGGCCGTATCCTCATCGTCGACGATGACGAGCGCCAGCGCGCCGCCATGACTGCTATGCTTGCCGATTCCGACTTTGACACGCAGGTGGCGGCCGATGGTCAGGAAGCGCTGGAACGGCTCACTGTTTTCAACGCCGACGTGATCGTTACGGATCTGATCATGCCGCGCATGGACGGCTTTGAACTGCTCCGGCACCTGAAGCAACGAGGGGACCTCACTCCGGCGATCGCGCTCACGGCCTTCGGCAGTATGGAAAAGGCGCTTTCCGCCGTGCATGACCTCAAGGCATTCTGGTTCCTCGAGAAGCCCGTCGAACCGCGCGCTTTCAAAATTCTTCTAGAACGGGCGATTCATTACAAAAGAAGTCTGCAGAAAGCCGACGAGCTGACGCGCGACCTGAGCCATCACGGCGTACTGGGGGACCTGGTAGGAAGTTCCGCGGCGATGCAGCAAATCTTCTCGCTCATCAGGCAGGTGGCGCCCACTTCAGCGCCCGTATTGATTTGTGGAGAAAGCGGCACCGGGAAGGAGTTGGTTGCACGGGAGATCCATAAGTGCAGCCCCCGCAGCGATGGACCTTTCGTCGCGATCAATGCGGCCGCCTTACCCGAGACGCTGGTCGAGAGCGAATTATTCGGTCACGAGAAAGGCGCGTTTACGGGCGCCATGGAGCGTTCGGCCGGTTGCTTTGAGCAGGCTCACGGGGGCACTTTGTTGCTCGACGAGATCGGCGAGATGCCGGCGTCTACGCAACCAAAGCTGCTGCGCGTCCTCGAGGACTTGCGAGTGCGACGACTGGGCGGCAAGCACGAAATCGCGGTGGACGCCCGGGTACTTGCCGCGACCAGTCAGGATCTCGGGACGCATTTGCGCGAAGAACTTTACTATCGGTTGAGCGTATTCCAGATCGTAGTGCCGCCGCTGCGCGAACACATGGACGATATCCCGCCCATCACTGAAGTGCTGCTGCAGAATCTGAACGCGAAACACGGCACGCGGATTACAGGAGTAGATGCCGAAGTGCTGGAGCTTTTTCATCGGTATGATTGGCCTGGTAATGTGCGCGAGTTGCGTAATATTCTGGAGCGAGCCGCAATCATGGCAGGCGAGGGTTTGATCCGGCTGACGAACCTTCCTTCGCCTGTGCTCGGCGTAAGCCCCGGCCCGTATTCGCGGCCGTCCGCCGGCTATGACGGCCCTACCATGCTCAAGCCGGGCCAGCCGCTGGTGAAGCTCGAGGAGGCCTACATCAAACTCACCCTCGATCACGTACACGGCAATCGCAAAGTCGCCGCCGAAATGTTGGGGATCAGCCTGCGNNCTGCAGAACCGGATCGCCGCACTGCGCGAAGAGGCGAAGGCGACAACGCCCGGCTCGTAGAAGGAATGGCGGGGACGACGGGGTTCGAACCCGCGACCTCCGACGTGACAGGCCGGCGTTCTAACCAAACTGAACTACGTCCCCGCAAATGTCACGCTGACAATCAAATCCTAACACGCCGCACGCGCATTCGGCAAAACGCCGGGTCGAAAAAGATGCAGCACTCTGTTATTGTGGGGGCATGCAAAACCGGCTGATTGTGTTTGTTTCTTGCGCCCTGCTGCTGCTTGGGGGGTGCGCGGGACACCGGGCGACTCCTGAAGAAGCCAAAGCGTTCATCGATGCTGCGGAGCTGAAGCTGCTGGCGCTCAACAACGACGCGCAACGGGCGGACTGGATCAAAGACACCTATATCACCGACGATACGGAAGCGGTGGCGGCGATCATCGACGAGCGCGCCATCAATGCGACGGTGGGCTATGCCAAGCAGTCCACGCAGTTCGACGGGCTCCCGCTGGACGCGGTGACGGCACGGAAGATCAAGCTATTGAAACTGTCTTTGACGATCGCCACGCCCAACGATCCGAAAGAGAGCGAAGAGCTGACGCGGATCACGGCGGGGATGGAAGGCACGTACGGAAAGGGCAAGTATTGTCCGGACACCCCGCAGACCTGCAAGGACCTGGAGGCGCTGAGCAAGATTCTGGCAGAGAGCCGCGACGCCAAACAACTACAGGACGCCTGGACGGGGTGGCATGCGATTGCGCGGCCCATGCGCAAGGATTTCACGCGCTACGTGGCCCTGGCGAACAAAGGCGCACAGGAGTTGGGCTTCAAGGACAACGGCGCGATGTGGCGTTCGAAATACGACATGGCGCCCGACGATTTCGCCAAAGAACTGGACCGGCTGTGGGAGCAGGTGAAGCCGCTGTATCTCTCGCTGCATGCTTATGTGCGGAACCGGCTGCATCAGAAATACGGCGACGCGGTACCCGCGAACGGGCCGATTCCGGCGTACCTGCTGGGAAATATGTGGGCGCAGGAGTGGGACAACATCTACCCGCTGGTGGCGCCGCCCAGCGCGGACCCGGGGTACGATTTGACCGCCCTGCTGAAGAAGAAGAACACGGACTGGAAGCAGATGGTGAAGTACGGCGAGGGATTCTTCGTCTCGCTGGGATTCGATCCGCTGCCGCAAACGTTCTGGGAGCGGTCGTTATTCCTGAAGCCGCCGGACCGGGATGTGGTGTGCCACGCGAGCGCGTGGGATGTCGACGCGGTCAACGATCTGCGGCTGAAGATGTGCGTGCAGGTAACAGGCGAGGATTTTCTGACGGTCCACCATGAGCTAGGGCACAACTTCTACCAGCGGGCATACGACCAGCAGCCGCCGACATTCCGGGACAGCGCCAACGACGGATTCCACGAGGCGATTGGCGACACGATCGCGCTTTCGGTGACGCCGGAATACCTGGTGAAGCTGGGGCTATTGGACAAAGCACCGGACACTTCGAAAGATATCGGGCTGTTGCTGCACAAGGCGCTGGAGAAGATTGCCTTTCTGCCGTTCGGGCTGGTGATCGACCAGTGGCGGTGGAAGGTTTTTTCGGGGGAGATCCCGCCGGAGAAGTACAACGAGACGTGGTGGCAGTTGCGGTTGAAATACCAGGGCATCGCGCCACCGGTGGGACGCAGCGAGGAGGATTTCGACGCGGGCGCCAAATACCATGTGGCGGCGAACGTGCCGTACATGCGCTACTTCCTGGCGGACATCCTGCAATTTCAGTTTCATCGCGCGCTGGCGCAAACGGCCGGCTGCACGGGCCCACTCAACCGCTGCTCGATTTACGGCAACAAAGAAGCGGGCGCGAAACTGAACGGCATGCTGCAGATGGGGTTGAGCCAGCCGTGGCAGGACGCACTGGAGAAGATTGCGGGCGCGCGCCAGATGGACGCGTCGGCGATACGGGATTACTTCGCGCCGCTCGAAAAATGGCTGGACGAGCAGAACCAGGGGAAGCCGGTAGGCTGGTAGGGGCGGGCTGGTTGCGCCCTACAGATAAAAGCCGTCGACGGAGAATCCGGGGAGATCCTGGGCGGCTTGCGCCTGAAGGTCGTGGCACAGGCGATCGAGGTTCTCGGCGACTTTCCGAAAGGTGAAAGAGGCGTGGTTATTGGGGCCGTAGACGCCGACGACAACTTTGCAGAGTTCCTGCAGGCGAGAATTGGCGGCGCGCATCTCACGGCCCAGTTCCCGGTGCTCTTCCAAAGTTAGAGGGACAGGGGCTTGCAGACGCACGCCGAACCCTCCGAAGCAGAATTCATGTCAACAGTCGTGATCGCGCCCTGGTTGGTACGGTCCAAGGGCACCTGGGCCGTAGTGGCGGGCCCTCTCCAGGTCAGTTTAGCATAGCCTCGGCGAGCCGCTGGGCGCTTTGGCGCAGGTAACGGCGCCGTGGCTTGCTACAATCGCAGGGATGGCAAACGATATTTACGCCGTATTCGACACCACCGAGGGCAAGTTCAAAATCAAGCTTTTCGCGGATAAGACGCCGCGTACGGTGGAGAACTTCCTCAGCCTGGCGGAAGGCACCAAGACCGGGAAGCCGTTTTATGACGGCACGGTTTTCCACCGGGTGATTCCGGATTTCATGATTCAGGGAGGCGACCCGGAAGGCACGGGACGCGGCGGCCCGGGATACAAGTTCGCCGACGAGTTCCACAAGGACCTGAAACACACCAAGGCGGGCATCCTGTCGATGGCCAACGCCGGGCCGAACACCAATGGAAGCCAGTTTTTCATTACGGTGGCAGCGACGCCCTGGCTGGACAACAAGCACACCGTTTTCGGGGAAGTGACCGAAGGGTATGACGTGGTGGAGAAGATCTCGCACGTGCCGCGTGGGGCGCAGGACCGGCCGGCGAAGGAAGTGGTAGTGAATTCGGTAAAGATCGAGCGGGTGTAGTGAGCTTTGAGACTGGCGATCTTCGGCGGGACGTTCGACCCGATTCATAAGGGACACCTTGCGATCGCGCGGAAAGCGGCGCGGCATTTCCGCCTGGACCGCGTGCTGTTCGTGCCGGCGTATCATCCTCCCCACAAAGCCGGCGTGACGAACGCACCTTACGACGACCGCGTGCGCATGGCGGAATTGGCCTGCGGCGGGCGGGCGGGGTTCGAGGTGTCGCGCCTGGAAGAGGGCACCGAGCGGAGCTATTCGATCGATACGATCGAAAAAGTGGCGCGAATGGCGCCGTCGAACGAGTTGTGCTTTTTGATTGGGGCAGACGCGTTTGGGGAAGTCCGAACCTGGCGGCGATGGCGGGACGTGGCGCGCGCGGTGCGGTTTCTGGTGGTCAGCCGACCGGGCTGGAACTACGAGGTTCCCGAGGAAGTGACGCTGGAGCGGCTCGACACGGTGGTGTTGCCCATTTCGTCGTCGGAGGTCCGCAAAGCGCTGGCTGCGGGAAGGCGGCCGGCGGAGGTACCCAAGCCGGTTCTCGACTATATTCTGAAGCACGGTCTGTACGGCACGGGGGGAAAGCCGCACTAGCCGAGGAGTTCCAGGAACGCGCGGGCGGCATGGCTCAGAGCGCGGCGGGTGGGGTAGAGGAGGCGGATTTTCCGCTCGACGTGGATCTCCTTGACGCGGACCTCGCAGAGCACGCCCTGCTCGATTTCCTGTTCGACACACATGCGCGGCAGGAAGGCTACGCCAGCGTTGTTCTGCACGAGCTTGCGGATGGTCTCAATGGTGGGCATCTCCACGTCCATACAGAGCGGGACTTTGTAGCGCTGGAATTCGCGCAGAACGACTTCGCGGTAGGGGGAAACGACGTTGTGGGCGATGAAGATTTCCGTACCGAGCTCGGTGATGGAGACGGTCTTGCGTTGCGCGAGACGGTGGACTGGGGAGACGACGAAGGCCAGCGCGTCGGTGTAAATGGCGCGGGACTTGAGGCGCTCATCGCCGGGATCATAACTGACGACACCCAGTTCGAGGTTGCCGTCCAGGAGTTCGTTGGGGATCTTGCTCGAGAAACTGCGGCGCACCTGCACCTTAATCTTGGGGTACAGTTGGCGATAGCGCTCGATATGGCGGAGCAGGTAGAGGATGGTGGATTCGTTGGCGCCGATGACGAGGCGGCCGGCGGAGTTGTCGCGCAGTTCGGCGAGCGCGTTATCGAGCTCCTGATGGAGGCTTTGAAAGCGGCGGGCGTAGTCGAGGACAGTGCGACCGGCGTCGGTAAGGATGAGGTCTTTGCCGGAGCGATCGATTAGTTTTTCGCCGAGCTCGAGTTCGAGGCGCTGGAGCGAGAGGGAGATAGCGGGCTGAGTGCGCAGCAGCTTTTCGGCGGCGCGGGAGAAGCTCTTCTCCGTGGCGACAGTCAGAAAGACTTGAAGGGAATAGAGTTCCATGGAGGCGCGCAAAGCACCGGAATCATCATAACATACGCTAATACGTACTGCTAATATTATAAATTTGCCAAATCGAACACGCGGCCGGGATAATTGACACTGGTGGTGAATATCCATGAGTGACCGCGTATACATATTCGACACAACGCTGCGAGACGGGGAACAATCACCGGGCTGTAGCATGACGGTACCGGAAAAACTGCGGATGGCCCACAAGCTGGTGGAGTTGGGCGTGGACATTGTGGAGGCGGGATTCCCGATCGCATCGGAAGGCGATTTCGAAGCGGTGGATGCGGTAAGCCGGGAATTTCCGTGGGCGCAAGTGGCGGCGCTGGCGCGCTGCTGCACGATGGACGTGGAGCGGGCGGCGAAATCGCTAGCGCACGCCAAGCGGCCCCGGATCCATACGTTCATCGCGACCAGCCCGATTCACCTGAAATACAAGCTGAAGAAATCGCAGGCGCAGGTTCTGGAAGAGGCGGTAGCGGCGGTGGAGTTGGCGCGGCGGCACGTGGACGATGTGGAGTTTTCGGCCGAGGACGGAGCGCGCACGGAGCCCGAGTTTCTGGAAAAGATTTCGAAAGCGGTGGTAGCGGCCGGCGCACGGACGGTGAATATTCCCGATACCGTGGGTTACTCGACGCCCAAGGAATACGGCGTGCTGATCGGGCAGATTGCGAAAGCGTTGGGGGATTGCGCGATTGTCAGTGTGCATTGCCACGACGATCTGGGCCTGGCGGTGGCGAACTCGCTGGCGGCGATCGAAGCCGGAGCGCGGCAGGTGGAATGCACGATCAACGGGATTGGGGAGCGGGCCGGAAACTGCTCGCTGGAGGAGATCGTAATGATCCTGAAGACGCGCGTGGACAGCTATCCGTACCACACGGGGGTTCACACGGAACATCTCTTCGGAGCTAGCGAATTACTGAGCTCCATCATTACGTTTGGGCCGCAGCCGAACAAAGCGATTGTGGGGCGCAATGCGTTCGCGCACGAGGCGGGCATTCACCAGGACGGCTACCTGAAAGAGAAAACGACCTACGAGATTATCGATCCGCGAACGGTTGGCGTACCGGAAGGCAGGCTGGTGCTGGGCAAGCACAGCGGACGTCACGCGCTGCATGAGCGGGCGAAGGAACTGGGATTCGAGCTCGACCGGGAAGAGCTGGACGATTTGTATCATCGCTTCACGGCGGTGGCCGACCACCGCAAGAAGGGGCTGATGAACGAAGAAATCGCCGGGCTGATCCGGGCAGGACAGAAGGCGATGCGCGTTGCGGCGGACTAGGTGGGGCCAGAGTAAAGCATGGATTTGAACATTCTGGTTCTGCCTGGGGATGGAATCGGCGCCGAGGTGACAGGCGAGGCGGCGCGGGTGCTGCGCCACGTGGCCGATAAATGGAGTCATCGCCTCAACGTGCGCGAAGGACTGCTGGGCGGCGTGGCGATCCATAAGACGGGGACGCCCTTCCCGGACGAAACTGCGCGGCTGGCAGCGGACGCGGACGCGACGCTGATGGGCGCGGTGGGGCTGCCGGAGTTCGACAATGCGCCGCCGGAGAAGCGGCCGGAAAAAGGACTACTCAGAATTCGCCAGGCACTGGGGGTGTACGCCAACCTGCGTCCGGTGCGGGCTTACGCGTCGCTGCTCGATTCTTCACCGCTGAAGAATCACCTGGTGGAAGGCACGGATATGATCATCGTCCGCGAACTGACGGGCGGGATCTATTACGGAACTCCGCGCGGTATTGCCGGTACTGGCGCGGAGGAGCGGGCGGTCAATACCATGGCCTACACGCGCTCGGAAATCGAGCGCGTTACCCGCATGGCCTTCCACCTGGCGCAGGCGCGGCGCAAGAAAGTCACGTCGGTGGACAAATCGAACGTGCTGGAAAACTCGCAGCTCTGGCGGCGGGTGGTGACCGAAATGGCGCGGGAGTATCCGGAGATCTCGCTCGATCACATGCTGGTGGACAATTGCGCGATGCAGTTGATCCTGAACCCGCGGCGGTTCGACGTGGTGCTGACGGAGAACATGTTTGGGGACATTCTGAGCGACGAAGGGGCGGTGCTGGCGGGATCAATCGGAATGCTTCCTTCGGCTTCGATCGGCGACCGGCGGCCCTCGGGAGCGTGGGTCGGGTTGTACGAGCCGGTACATGGTTCGGCGCCGGACATCGCGGGACAGAACAAAGCCAACCCGCTGGGAGCCATCGGGAGTGTAGCGGCAATGCTGTCGTACAGTTTTGGATTGCAGGAGGAAGCCTCCGCGGTGGAAGCGGCGATCGCAGCCGTGCTGCGGAGCGGACGGGTTACGGCGGACTTACGGCCATCGGGCACGCCGGCGACTACCGAGCAGGTGGGAGAATCGGTATGTGCAGCGATCGGGTGAACGCCGCCGGGTAAATGAATATGCCACGCACGATCATTGAGAAACTCTGGAATTCACACGTAGTTCACGAAGAGGCGGGTGCACCGACGCTGCTGTTCATCGACCTGCACCTGGTTCACGAGGTGACTTCGCCGCAGGCGTTTCAGAGACTGCGCGAGCGCGGGATCAAAGTGCGGCGGCCGGACCTGACAATCGCGACGGCCGATCACAGCATTCCGACGACGGACCGGTCGCTGCCGATTGTGGACACAATTGCGGCGAAACAACTGGCGCAACTGGAAACCAACTGCGCGGAATTCGGAATCCGCTGTCTGGGAATTCACAGCGACGGCCAAGGGATCGTGCACGTGATCGGGCCCGAACTGGGGCTGACGCAGCCGGGGATGACGGTGGTGTGCGGCGACAGCCACACCGCCACCCACGGAGCCTTCGGCGCGCTGGCGTTCGGCATCGGGACGAGCGAAGTGGAGCACGTGCTCGGGACGCAGTGCCTGCTGCAGCGGAGATCGAAGAGCTTTCAGGTGCGGGTGGATGGCAAGCTGAAGGCGGGGGTTTCGGCCAAGGACATTATTCTGGCGCTGATTGCGCGCATCGGGGTGGCCGGCGGCACGGGCAGCGTGTTCGAATACACCGGCAGCGCCATTCGCACACTGACGATGGAAGAGCGCATGACGGTGTGCAATATGTCGATTGAAGGCGGGGCGCGAGCCGGGATGGTGGCGCCGGACGACACCACCTTCGAATACCTGAGCACGCGGCCGCACGCTCCGAAGGGCCAGGAATGGGACGCGGCGGTGACGCGATGGAAGGAACTGCCGACGGATGAGGGCGCGAGTTACGATCGCAGCATTACGATTGAGGCGGACGCGCTCGAGCCGATGATTACGTACGGCACCAATCCGGGGATGGGGATGGCGATCGGCGCGGCGCTGCCGGACCCGGCGAAGGTAGCGGACCCGATGGCGCGCGATTCCATCGCGAAGGCGCTGAAGTACATGGGCCTGGAAGGCGGAAAGCCCCTGCTAGGCCACCCGATCGACGTGGTGTTCATTGGAAGTTGCACGAATTCGCGGATTTCGGATTTGCGGAGCGCGGCGGCGCTACTGAAGGGTCGGAAGGTGAATCCGAGGGTGCGGGTGATGGTGGTACCGGGGTCGCAGGAAGTGAAGCGGCAGGCCATAGCGGAGGGGTTGCCGGAGATTTTCCGGGCGGCCGGCTGCGAATGGCGCGAGCCGGGGTGCTCGATGTGCATCGCGATGAACGGCGACCAGCTTGGACCGGGGCAATATAGCGTGTCGACGAGCAACCGCAACTTTGAAGGACGGCAGGGACCGGGGGGGCGGACATTCCTGGCGAGCCCGATGACGGCGGCAGCCAGCGCTCTGACGGGAGTAGTAACGGACGTAAGGACCATGCTATGAAGCCATTCACGAATTTCGAGAGCCGGATGGCGCCGCTGCCGCGAAACAATGTGGATACCGATCAGATTATCCCGGCGCGGTTTCTGAAGACCACCTCCAAGCAGGGGCTGGATCAACACCTTTTCAACGACTGGCGTTACGATGCGCAGGGGAATCCGAAGCCGGATTTCCTGTTGAATCAACCGAGTGTGAAAGGGGCGCAGGTGCTCCTGGCCGGCGACAACTTCGGTTGCGGCAGTTCGCGGGAGCATGCGCCGTGGGCACTGACGCAGTTCGGCTTCCGCGCAGTGATCAGCACTTCGTTCGCGGACATCTTCACGCAGAATTCGCTGAAGAATTCGCTGCTGCCAATTGTGGTGCCGGCGGATGTGCACGCCGAGTTGTTTGCGGCGGTGGCAAGCGATCCGGCTGCCATGGTAAAGATCGACCTGCCGGCGCAGACGCTGACCACGCCGGGCGGACGACGGGTGAAGTTCCCTGTGGACGCCTTTTCGAAGCACTGCATGGTGGAGGGCGTGGATGAGTTGGGGTATATTCTGAGCCAAGAGGCCGACATTGCTGCCTACGAGGCGCGGCGCGTGGGGTCGGTAAATACGGCGGCGTAGCGGCGTTCAGGCCCTACGCTTGGCCCGCTCCAGATCGATCAGCGCCCGTTTGCGCGCCAAACCCCAACGGTATCCGCCCAGGTCGCCGTTGTCGCGGATTACGCGGTGGCAGGGGATGACCAACGCTACGGTGTTGCCGGCGCAGGCGCGCGCCACGGCACGGGTGGCGGAAGGTTGTCCAATGCCGGCGGCAACCTCGCTGTAGGACTGCACCTGACCGTAGGGAATGGTCTGCAGGTAGTTCCAGACGCGCATCTGAAAGGCAGTGGCGCGGATATCGAGGGGAAGCGCGAGGCCGGGCTGGACGCCTGCCAGATGATTGTTGAGGGCTTGGATCCATCGGCGGAAACCTGCGGCGTGCGGCTTGCGCATGGGCTCCAGGCGGGCGGCGGGATACTCGCGCCGCAGGGCATCCAAGAGGTCTTCGTCCGAGTCGCCGAATTGGACGAAGCAGAGGCCGCGGTCGGTGGCCCCCAGCATGATGAGGCCGACCGGCGATTTCACCGTGGCGTGTGTGATGGTGACGCCGTCACCGCCGAGGCGGTACTGGCCGGGGGTCATGCCCAGGCGGGTGTCGGCGCGCTCATAGACGCGGCTCCCGGAACCGAAACCGGAGTCGTATACGGCCTCGGTTACGTCCTTGGCGTGGCGGAGCCCGGCCTTGAGTTTCTCCATGCGACGCGCCTCCAGGTACTGCCTGGGGGTCAAGCCGACGGCGGCCTTGAAGGTACGTTGTAGATGGAACCGGCTGAGGCCGGCGTGAGTGGCGAGCGCGGCGAGGTCGAGGGGCTCGGCGGAGTGTTGTTCGATATAGCGGCAGAGATCCTGGATCGCCGCCGAGGGTTCGTCCAGGGGCTTGCAACGGAGGCAGGGGCGCAGACCGGCCTTTTCGGCTTCGGCTGCCGTTTGGTAGAAGCGAATATTGTGGCGTAGCGCGCGGCGCGACGGACAGGAGGGACGGCAGTAAGTCCCTGTGGTGACCACTCCGATAAAGAAGCGGCCATCGAAACTAGCATCGCGATCTTCGCGGGCTTTCCAGCATTGTTCTTCTGAGATCATACTGCCAGCTTGACTCACTCTTCATTTTCGATCCATCCGAAGGTTGCGGTGGAATGAATTGTTTTTATGCCGGCTCGGGGCGAGCAAACGATTGGCGCAACTGGTGGCGTACTTCGGGCTCGCGGAGGCGGGCAGCCTCTTCCACCTGGCGACGGATCTCCGGCGAATCGCGATGAAGGCTGAGCACTTCCACGGCCGCGGCGGCGTCGGCGACCCGGCCGATACGCAGCAAATTCAGCAGGAACTCGAGGGCATCGGACTGGCGGGTAGCGCTGAGCGCACGCAGCAGCACGAGGCGGAATTGCGGCTCGCGTTCGCGGCTCCAGGCTTCGGTGAGCCGCTCGACGGCCGCCGGCAGTCGGGAGGAACCGAGGGACAGGGCGGCCTCCTCGCGCACTGTTTCGCTTTTATCCGAAAGGAAGCCGGCAACGAAATCGAGCGCCTGGCGGCCTTCCAATTGAAGCAGGTGGTCGAAGACCTGCCCGACGATTTGGGATTCTTCATCCCCCAGGCGGGCCTTGAGGCGCAATACCAGGATGGCCTCGTCGCCTTCCATTTGCGCGAGGGCGCGGAGCACGTCGGAGCGGACGGTGACGGCGCGATCGGCGAGTGAGTCCACAAGGTGGCGCAGCACGAGGCCGCGGTCGATATCGAGGCAGGCTGGGAGCGCCAGGGCGCAGGTGCCGCGCAGGGTGGGGGCGGTGTCCTCTTCCCCGCCCCAGACGGGTTCTAGTTGGACGTGGCGCAGACCGCGGAGAAAGGGTGAGGCCTGGCGATGCTCCAGGGCGACCAACGCCTGCGAGATGGCGTTCTTGCCCCAACATTGGGGATCGCGCGCGGCGGCCTTCTCGAAAAGGCGGTCGAAGGCCTGCAGGAGGTCCGGGAGGAGGTCGCGGAGTTGGCGCTCGGCGGCGATTTTGGCGGCTTTGGCAACGATCAGGTTGACGGGATCAGCCAGGACTTTGCGCAAGGCCGGTACGGCCTCGGAAGCCAGGGCCTCGCGCAGTGGGTTCAGGGCCTCGATATCCTCTTCCACGTTACGATGCGCCATGACTCCAGGATAACGGCGAACCTGCCACTTTTCCGAGGCCGGGTGCATCCAATCTCCGGGCCTCAGGAGGGCCAACGATGAAACGCACAGCTACTGCGCAATGGCGCGGCGATCTGAAATCCGGGGCCGGTACCATCTCCACCGCGAGCGGTGTACTTTCGAATACCAATTATTCGTTCCACACGCGGTTTGAGGATGGCAAGGGGACCAATCCAGAGGAACTGCTGGCGGCCGCGCATGCGGGCTGTTTCACCATGGCTGTCTCCGCACAACTGGCGGGCGCAGGGCTGACCGCCGAGAAGTTGGAGACGACCTGTACCATCAGCCTGGAAAAGGGCGCAGATGGATTCGGCATCGCGGAGAGCCATCTGGACCTGAAGGCCAAGATTCCCGGCGCGAGCCAGGCGGCGTTCGACACGGCGGTGCAGGCCGCCAAAACCGGATGCCCGGTATCGAAGCTGTATAAGGCGAATATTACGCTGACGGCGGTGCTGGAAAGCTAGGCTTGAGGCTATTCATAGCGCAGGGCGTCGATGGGGTTGATCTGCGAGGCTTTCATGGCGGGGTAGATTCCAAAGACGATCCCAACGAAGACTGAGACGCCGAAGGCAATTACCACGGAGGACGTGGTGACAATGGTCTTCCACTCGGCGGTGCGGGCGATGAGCCACGCCAGGAAAAAACCGAAGGCGATCCCTAACAGGCCGCCGCCCATGGAGATGAGCACGGATTCGGTGAGGAACTGGCGCACGATGTCGAAGCGGCGCGCACCCACCGAGCGGCGGATGCCGATCTCGCGGGTGCGCTCAAGCACGGTGGCGAGCACGATGTTCATAATGCCGATGCCGCCTACCAGCAGCGAGATGGCGGCGATGGCTACCATGACGTAGGTGAAAATAGTCTGCGTGCGCTTCTGCTGCGCCAGCAGCGCGGCGGGAATGGTGACGGTGAAATCCTGAGTGTTGTGATGGGTGGAGTTCAAGACAGCGGTGACTACCTTGGCCACCTCGATGCTGTCGGCCTCGGCGCTCAAGCGGATTTCGATGCCATCCAGATCATCCTTCATGCCAGCGCTGTTGTCCCAGAAGCGGTACTGAAAGGTATTGAGCGGGACATATACGATGTTGTTGATATCCTGCATGCTACCGCCGCTGGAAGTGGAACCGGCCATGAGCTGCTCGTTGAGAACGCCCACCACACGCAGCCACGTATCGTTTATTTTGACGTACTTGCCCACGGCGGAAGCGTAACCCAACATATTGACCTTGGCGGATTCTCCCAGTACGCAGACGGTGGCGCTGGCCAGGTTGTCGCCTTCGGTAAAAAACTGGCCTTCGGCCAAGTGGAGGCTGTGGATGGGTCCGTAGGCCGGATCGACGCCATATAGTTCCGGCATGTCGCGGGACGATTTGGGAAGGACCTGGGATGGATGCATAGTGCGGCGCGCCGACAACAGTTCGAGGGACTCGATGTTGGCTTTGAGAATGCGGACGTCGCGATCGGAAAGACCGGGCGAGGATTTGCGACGCTGTTGCAAGGCCTCATAACTGCTGGTGGGCCGCGAATCGATGAGGACGTTGCGCACGCCAAGCTGCTCGATGAAGCGGAGGGACTCCTCCTTGGCGCCGGAACCAATGGCCAGCATGCCGATTACGGAGCCAACGCCGAAGACGATGCCGAGGGCGGTGAGCAGGGTGCGGGTCTTCTGCGCCCGCAGATTGGCCATGGCCTGGCCGATGTCGGAAAAGATCATTTCTGTAGGGCCTGCATGGCGCCGTTTTGTTGCCCGGCCGGCTTGGTCTGCTGCTCGGGATTGGACATGGCGACGACGTCGCCTTCGTCGAGTCCCTTGACCACGGCCTGGGACTCACTGCGGTTCAGCAAAGTGACGTCGTGCGGCATGAAGCCTTTGGGAGTCTGCTTGTAGACAAAGGTCTTGCCGTCGCTTTCGTAAAGGGCTTGCGAGGGGATCCAAAGGACGTCGTCGAGCGATTCGGCGGTAATCAGCATATTGGAAGTCATGCCGGGGCGCATTTCGGGAGCGGGCTGGTCAAGAGTGATGCGGCATTCGAAATGGCGGTCCCAGGGGGAGCCGGTGGTGCCGCTCACGGTTTTGACGCGGCCGGCGAAGGATTTGCCGGGTAGCGCCACTACGGTGAGGGAGACCTTCTGTTCCACGGCCAGATGGCCGCGATCGAGCTCACCGATGCGCGCGCTGACTTCCCAGTTTTTCATGTCGGGGATCTGGGCCACGGCCATACCGGAGTAGACGGTGTCGCCGAGTTGCAGCGATTGGAACGTCATGCCGCTATACCACATGTTCACATTGGTGTTGGGTTGAATGTTGACATAACCGGATGTTTTGGCCTTGACGCTCATGCCCTCGATAATCTTGCGATTCATTTCGGCTGTGACCGTGGCCTTACCCAGATTGGCTTGTTGAATGGCCACGCCAGCGGTGGTATTGGCGGTCTTGTTGGCGAGGTTCTGCTCAGCCTGGCGCAGACGCCCGCTGGCCGCGTCCAGGGCGATGTCGTTCTGGCGCGCTACGAGGGCCGGCTGCACCTTGTTGGTGCGCACTTCCAGTTCCGCCAGCTTGACGTCGGATTGGGCCGAGAGCAGCGCGTAGTGGTTCTCTTCGTCACCCGCCTGGCTATTGGCTTGCGCCTGAATCACCATCTGTTCGGCTTCGGCCAGATCGGCCTCGGCTTCGCGGAGGTTGTATTCCTGCAGGGTGGTATCGAACTCGACGACGACGTCACCGGCTTCGACCATTTCGCCGGGCTCGCGGAGTGAGGTGATGGCAGTGGAATCGGCGCCGGTGGGAGGCACGACGATCATTTCGGTGTTGCCGCCCTGGAGTTCGCCGCGGGCCGTCACCGAAATGGTGACGCGGCCGCGCCGGACCTTGGTGGAAGGTAATTGCGGGCCGGTTTGGGTAGTGACCGACTTGACGAGTTTCCTGGCGCCGAAGGACGCGACTGCGATAACAGCCAGGGCGATCACAATGGCCAGGATGCGGAATCTCATTTCTTAGCTTCCTTCTTGTCGACGTCCACGAGCGCCACGGTGGCGGAGGGAGAGATGCCGGAGATGGCTACCTCATCGGGGTTGCGGGCCTCCACTTTTACTTCGACCGGCCGGTAGGAGCCGCCATCCGCGAGGTACACAACGGGCTTGCCGTTGCGCGTGAAGAGGGCCTTGGCGGGAATGCTAATGGCGTTGGGCACACGATTCACAACGATGTCCATGCCGCCGTTCATGCCCGGGCGCAGCCGCGGGTCCTTCTTGGTGATGTTGGCGTAGGCGCGGAAGCTACGGGTGGGCGGCCACTCGGTCATGGTCACTTCGGCGAGCGGAGAAATGGTGTCGAGCTTGGCAGGCAGGGACAGCTCCGGCAAGGCGTCGATGCGGACGATCACATCCTGGTTCTGGGCGATGCGGCCGCGGTCGGTCTCCTCGATGCTGCCGGAGAGTTGGAGAGTGGCGAGGTCGGGAATCTCTCCGAGGTTCATTCCGGAATAGACGGTGTCACCGACCTTGTAGGGCTTGGCGTCGTTGCCGCCGATGGAGCCCTGGTAATTGAGGTTGAAAGTGAGGAAGCCGCTGCTGGGCGATTTCACTTCCATTTGGGCGATGCGCGATTTGGTGATTTCCACATCAGACTGGGCCTGGTCGCGGAGGCGGGTGAGGGAGGCCATCTTGGAGCGGTCGGCGACGGCGTGGAGATCGACAGTCGCTTGTTCCACCTTCAGTTTTTGTTCGGCGATACCCAGGTCAATGCGGGCCTCTTCCCCATCGATTTTGCTTTTAATCTCCTTGATCGAGGCCTGTATTTTGGCATTCTCGACGGCGTACTGGGCGTCCGCGAGGTCGCTCTTATCCTGTTCCGCGGTAATGCGCCCCTGGGCGACCCACTGGTCCAAGGCGGCGGAGGCCGACTTGAGTTGGGCTTCCTTTTTGGCCAAATCCTGCTGGGAGGAACTGGAGTCGAAGCGGATGATGGGGTCGCCCTGTTGCACATTCTCACCGGAGGGCGCCATCCAGGCGATGCGGAGATTGGGGACCATGGGGGTATAGATTTCGACGGAGCGTGCGGCTTTGAGCTCACCGCGGCAACGGACGATGACCAGGAAATCGCCGTGCTTCGCCTGGGCGACGGGAAATGAGACGTCGGCCTGGACTTTCCGAAGGCGGTAGAGGCCGGCGGCCGCGCCACCGACGACCAGGAGCGCCACCAACAAGGTGAGCCAAAACCGAACGCGCTTGCGGCCTGCACTCATTTTTTAGAAATCTCCGTGGCGGCTTTGGGTTCGATGACGACCGCGGCCGAAAGATCCGGGAGCAAGTGGGGGTCGGTTTTGTCGATCCGAAAGACGGCGGTAAATGTCTTGATGGGGCTGTTGAGACCGGCGGAGGCCACCGGGCTGGCGAATTCGAAATGCGCGGGCAGCACCAGATCGGGATAGGCGTCCAGGTAGACTTTGGCCTTGCTCCCGGGCGCGATGGCTTCGATATCGGGCTCCCCCACGCTGCAACGGACTCGCATCTCGGAAGGGTCGAAGATGCTCACGAGGGGCTGGCCGCGATAGAGTTGATCGCCTTCCTGGGCGTGTCCCATAGAATTGCCGCGGTTGAGATTCTCCAGGGCGACCATGCCGGCGAGCGGGGCTTTCACGTCCAGCTTGCCGACGTTGGTCTGGGCCCGTTCCAGGGCCACCCTCTGGCGGTCGCGCTGCAATTCGAGGATACGCAGCGCGGCGGCGTCGGCTTGATCGTGGAGGGCGTTGGATTTTTTCACGCTCTCTACGTGCAGGGTGGCGATGCGCGCCTTCTCTTCGTTTTCCAGCCGTTTAATGTCAGAAATCACGGGACCCTTGCGCAGCTCGATTTGAGCTTTGGCGAGATCGGCTTCGGCCTGCTTCAAATCGGTGGCGCGTTTTTCGGCATCGGCTCGGTTTTGGGCGCGCTTTTGATCGGCCTGGTGGCCGAGGTCATCGCCCTTGGCTTGCGCATCGCGGGCGGCGTCCATTTGAACGGTGGCATCGAAGGCGGCGATGGGGTCGCCGACCGAGACCTTCGACCCGCCGGCAATCATCCGGGTGAGAGTCATGCGATTGTATTGGCCGCTGATGGCTGGCACGAGGACTTTGGAAGCGTGGACGGCCTGGACGACACCGGTGACGCGAACCTCGTGTTTCGAGTCCGGCGCCGCGGGTGTTGCAACGGGGGTCGTGGCTGCTTGGACCGAGGCGGCCGGACGTTCGCAGGAAACAAGAACCATAGCCGAAACTGCTGTCGCAAGGACGCAAATCCAACGCTTCATAATGGTTCTCGGAGGTTAGACGCCGAAAGGGGCGAAATGGTTGATAGGATTCTCACACGGGATTGTACCGTGAAAGCGCGGCACCATGTGGCGGAAGATTCCGTGATTGATCGGCCGTAGTTCCAAAATTATGGCTTGGAGCTAAAACTCTTTAGGGCTATTCATGCTATAGTGTTCACAAATCCATCAGCGGTATGGAGAATGTGACGTTCCTGGGTGTAAGGAACGGGGATTACGCCGTAAATGTGTGGTATTGCAGGTTTTACACATCTCAATGGCAATTTAGATTGGGATCTGGCCCGCCGGATCAATGAAACGCTGTACCATCGGGGTCCCGACCAACAGGGAATCTACGAAGGCAGCGAGGCGACCCTTTGCGCGGTTCGCCTAAAGATCATCGATCTGGAAGGCGGCGATCAACCCGTGGTGAGCGACGATGGCGACACCGCGATTGCGTTCAACGGCGAGATCTACAATCATCTGGACATTCGCGCGGAGTTGGAAGAGCTGGGCCACCGTTTCCATTCCCACTGCGACACGGAAACCGTGCTGCATGCCTTTCTGCAATGGGACACGAAATGCTTCGAGCGCATGCGCGGTATGTTCGCGGTGGCGCTGTGGACCGAATCGCGCAAGCGGCTGGTGCTGGTGCGGGACCGCATGGGGATTAAGCCGCTGTATTATTACCGTCACGGCGATGACGTCTACTTCGGCTCCGAACTGAAAGCCATTCTGGAACATTCCGAGATCCCCCGGCACCTGGATCTTGAGGCGCTGGACAGCTATCTTTCGGTCAATTACGTGCCGGGGTCGCACACGCTCATCGAAGGCATCAAGAAAGTACGCCCGGGAGAATTGCTGGAATGGCGTCACGGCACACTCTGGCTGGAGCCATGGTACAGGCCGGTGACGGGCTCGCGGAAGAACTGTTCGCTGGAATCGGCGAAAGAAGAGTTGGACTGGCTGCTGAGCGATGCAGTCCGAGAGCACCTGGTTTCGGATGTTCCGCTTGGCGTGTGGGCATCGGGGGGCCTCGATTCTTCGACGATTCTGCACTACGCCGCACACCAAACCACAGGCCGCTTGAAGACTTTTTCGGTCTCCTTCGCCGGGCGATCGTGCGACGAAAGCCGGTATTTTCGGGAGATCGCGCGGATCTATGGAACGGACCACCACGAGTTCGATCTCAACCCGGCGGTGGAACTGGAAAGCGTCATCGAGGACTTTGCGTACTTTTCGGATGAACCGAGTGCGGATGCCGGCGCGCTGCCGATCTGGTATCTTTCGCGGATGTGCCGACAGCAGGTGACGGTGGCGCTGTCGGGCGAAGGCGCGGATGAATTGTTCGGCGGCTATCTGACTTACATGGCGGACCGGCTGGCGCGGCCGTTCCGCGCCACCCCCGAGCCGCTGCGGCGCATGGCGCGCGGGGTGATGGGACGCTGCCTGCCGGTTTCGGACGATAAACTGAGCCTCGAATACAAATTGAAGCGTTGGGTGGATGGAAGCTTTCTGCATCCCGACGAGGCGCACTTTTTCTGGAATGGGACATTTTCTTCCGCCGAGCGGAAGCAGATTTGTCCCGGCGCCAACGGAAGCGGGCTGCGGATGCTGGTGGACCGCCTGGGAATTGAGCGGGGCGGCACCATCGACCGCTACCTACAGGTGGACCAGGCTTATTACCTGCCGGACGACATCCTCTATAAGACAGACCGCATGAGCATGGCGCACTCGCTCGAAGTGCGTCCGCCGTTCCTCGACCACCGCATAGTGGAATTTGCGCGCTCGCTGCCCCAGAACCTGAAGATCCGAGGCTTCAAGCAAAAGTTCATCCTGAAGGAACTGATGCGGGGCAAGCTGCCGGATTTCGTGCTTGACCGCAAGAAATCGGGATTCGACATTCCAACGCACGAATGGTTCCGCGGCCCGCTGCGCACTCTGCTCATGGATACGCTGACGCCCCAGGCGATCGACGCCACAGGCATATTCGATTCGCGAGCAATCCATTCGCTAATTCGCGATCATATGGAAAGGCGCATTAATGTCGGATATCACCTATGGGGCCTGCTGACTCTTTTCCTTTGGATGAAGCGGTGGAACGTCCAAACCCAGCCGCTGGCCAGAAGAGCCCAAGTAGCGCCCGCGCGGCTGCTGGCTATCAAGTAATCGTCTTAGCAATCGCAACCCTGGTTTTCCTGGGTTGCATCCTCAGTCCGCCCGCTTTGATGGATGACGTAGACGCCGTGCAGGCACAGATTGCCCGCAACATGGTGCAATCGGGCGACTGGACGACGGCGCGCCTCGATGGCGTCGCCTATCTTGAAAAATCGCCCCTCAAATACTGGATGATCGCGGTGTCGTTCCTGATATTCGGGCCGCACGATTGGGCGGCGCGGATTCCGGTGGCGCTGTCGGTGGTGGCGCTGTGTTGGATTACAGCGCGCTTCGGTGCCTGGGCATTCGGGCGGCGCGCAGGACTGCTGGCCGGCCTGGTGATGAGCACTTGCGTCGGACTGTTTCTGTTTACGCGAATCCTGCTGCCGGATGCCAGTCTTACGCTGACTGTCACGCTGGCGCTCTGGAGCCTGCTGCGCGCGCTCGACGAAGATGAGCCGCACCCTGCCCGCTGGGCCCTGCTGATGTGGGCCTCGATGGCAATGGGACTCCTCCTGAAGGGGCTGATCGCCGCGCTCTTCCCGATCGCCGGCGGCTTGCTGTACCTGGGTTTCACCCGGCAGTTGCTGCAGCGCCAGACCTGGACGCGCTTGAGGCCGTTGTCGGGAATTCTGCTGTTTCTGCTAATCGCCGCGCCGTGGCACGTGCTGGCTACGATTCGGAATCCGCCGTATTTCGATTTCACGATGCACAGCGAGCGGGGCTCTTATCACGGCTTTTTCTGGTTTTATTTCATCAACGAGCACGTGCTGCGGTTCCTGAACATGCGTTACCCGCGCGATTACAACACGGTCCCGCGGCTTTACTTCTGGCTGTTTCACCTGCTCTGGCTGTTCCCGTGGAGCGTCTATCTGCCGGCGTGCGTCTGGCGGCGCAGCGCGGCCGAGCCTGCCCAGACACGCGCGTCCCGCGCTCGGCTGCTCATTCTATGCTGGGCCGGTTTCATTCTGATCTTCTTCACGCTCTCCACCACGCAGGAATACTATTCGATGCCCTGTTACCCGGCTCTGGCACTGCTGCTGGGCTGGGCGATCGACCGGAGCCACCCCTGGCTGCGCTACGGCACGCGCGTAATTGCGGCGGTGGCGGCGCTGGCCGCGATCGCCATCGGCGCGATTCTGTGGATGGTGCACGGCATGCCAGCACCGGGCGATATCGCCATGGCGCTCAGCCAGAATCCGGAACTCTACACGCTGTCGCTCGGGCACATGGCAGACCTCACGCTACGCGCCTTCGCTTATCTGCGGCTGCCGCTCGCGGTGGCGGGGATCGCGTTCAGCATCGGAGCCATTGGAGCATGGCGCGGTGCGCGGCGCGGCACGGTGCCGGTGGCTGCCCTCACCGCCATGATGGTTCTGTTCTTTCACGGAGCGCGCCTCGCGCTAGTGGTTTTCGATCCCTATATGTCGTCCCGCCCGCTAGCGCAGGCACTGCTCGATGCGCCTCCCGGCAAGTTGATTGTGGACGATCAGTATTACACGTTCTCGTCCGTTTTTTTCTACACGAATCGCCGCGCGCTGTTGCTCAACGGACGCGTCAACAATTTGGTATACGGCTCTTACGCTCCAGATGCGCCGCAGGGTGTGTTCATCGAAGATAGCGATTTCGCGCGGCTGTGGGCCTCCCCTGCCCGCTATTACCTGGTCGCCGAAGGTCCGCAGGTACCTCGCCTCGTCAAAGTGACCGGAAATCGGCTCTTTCCGGTAAAGGCGTCGGGCGGCAAATACCTGTTCACAAATTTCTGATCACTATATTTGGTCTGTTTTGAGATACTTAGCATTTTGACTTAGCCCCGATGGTTCGGGGCGGATGCTACTGTCAAGTCGGGTAAAGAATTACGCGGCCTCGCGAAAACAACGCGAGGCCGTTTGCTTTTTACGGACTCTTTATGAGCAAGACCGAAAAGACAGACAAAAAACAAGACTGCACAAAATGCGGCAATTGGGAGCGAATTCGGGAGCACGTCAGGGTGTCGCAACTGCTGGATAAAGCGATCGCCAGTTACGACGAAAAACTGAGGGAAAAGGACTTCAAGCCGACCATCGCGGAATACCTCAAACTTCTCCAACTGGAGAAGGAGTTAGACGACGACATCCAGGATACGGAGGTACAGGTCACATGGGTCGGACCGAGCATACTGTCACCCGACGAGAAATAGAATACGATCCCCTGCCTTCGCAAAAAGCGTTTCACGAGTGTCCGTCATGGATCAAAGGCTTCTCGGGACCGGTAGGGAGCGGGAAGAGTCAAGCGCTCTGCCACGAGGCGATCCGGTTGGCTTACCAGAATCCGGGGCGCACCGGATTACTAGGCGCCCCGACGTTTCCGATGTTACGAGACGCGACGCAGACCACGCTGTTCGAAATCCTGGAAGAAAACAGGATTCCGATCGAGCACAACAAGAGCGAGAACACGGTGATCCTGAAGGACAGCAGATCCAGAATCCTGTTTCGCTCGATGGACGAGTACGAGCGGCTCCGAGGCTCAAACCTGGCGTGGTTTGGGATGGACGAACTGACTTACACACAGCAGGACGCATGGGACCGGATGGTAAGCCGGCTACGGGATCCCAAGGCAAAACGCTTGTGCGGATTCGCGGCCTGGACGCCGAAAGGCTACGACTGGGTGTACCGGAAGTTCATTGGTCCCAAAAGAGTGGCCAAATATGTTGCGATTGTGGCCGCGCCGAACGAGAACAGGCACCTGCTGGACAAGATACCGGACTATTACGACCGGTTGAAAGACACCTATGACGAGCGCTTCTTCAAGCAGGAGGCACTGGGCGAGTATCTGAGTTTGGATGGCAGCCGAGTGTACGGCGTGTTCGACCGCATGATACACGTTCAGCCCCAAAGCATCGATCCACATGTTCCGTTGCTGTGGGCGTTGGACTTCAACGTGGACCCGATGACTTCGATCGTCGCACAGTATAACGGAGGGATCTTCCGTGTGTTGGGCGAAATCGTGCTCCGGCACGCGACGACGGCGGAGGCAGTAGATGCCTTCACCGAGCGGTACCCGGCGCACGCCATGGGCGTGGCGGTCTACGGGGACTCCTCGGGGAATAACAGCAAGACGTCAGGCACCAGTGACTATCAGATTGTCCGCGATGGTCTCCGACACAAGGGAATAACGGGCGCGAACTACAAACTACAACCCGCGAACCCGAGTGTTAAGGAGCGCATCGCGGTTATGAACGGCAGGCTGAAATCCGCGGCGGGCAATGTTTCCATGTTGGTGGATCCGGGGTGCAAGGAGCTGATCCAGGACTTCGAGCAGGTGTCCTACAAGGCGGATTCCAACCAGGTGGACAAGGATCGGGACCGGATGCGCACGCATGCCTCGGACGCCCTGGGGTACATGCTGTGGCAGGAATGCGTAGGCAGCCCAAAGATCGGAGACAGACAGGAGCGGATTTTATAGCCATGGAAAACATCAACCGGGAACATCCTGAATACATCGCCCGCAAGGGGATGTGGAGACAATACAAGGACCTCTATGCAGGCGGCGAGCAATTTCGCTTGAGCGCCTCCGACTACCTGATGCGCCGACACAAGGAGCCCGGTCCAATCTACCAGGAGCGGCTGAGCCGCGTCTTCTACCAGAACTACATTGGCTCGATCATCGACTGGTACGCAGCCACGCTGATGCACCGCGAACCAGTCCTCATGTTCGAGGGCAACGATGCGGCGGCCAAAGACTTTTACAGCCTGTTGTACGACGACTGCGACCTGAAAGGAACCAGCCTGCCGGAGTTCTTCCGGCAGAGGTTTGTGCAGACAGCGGTCTGCGGGTCCAGCTACATTGTGGTGGACTTTCCGAAGACCGCCGGCGCCGCGCGGTCCCGCGCCGAAGAAGACGCCTCAGGCCAATCGCGGGCGTACCTGGTGGATTATGGCCCGGAGGAAGTCATCAACTGGAACTTCAACGAGACCGGCGGGCTGGAATGGATTGTCATTCGGACGTCCTGCCTCCAGCAGTCGCAGGTGACGGACGCCAAGTGGGAAAGCGAGACGCGGTGGATTTACTACGACCGCGAGAACTTCCGGATGTTTCGCAAGGCCGGCGAGAGCAGCCCGATTGAGCTGATCGACCAAGGGCGCCATGCGTTGGCTTCGCTGCATCGCGTGCCGGTATTCCAGGTGAAAGTGACGGCAGGCCTGTGGCTGATGAATAAGTCGGCGCTGCTGCAGTTAGAGCACTTTAATAAGTCCAACGCGCTGGGATGGGCGCTCACGATGGGGCTCTTCGCAACCCCCGTGATCTACTCCGACCGGGAGTGGAACCAGATCGTCGGCGAATCCTATTACATCCAGATGGGGCCAAACGACCGTTTCGGGTGGACTGAGCCGGAGGGCAAGGTTTATCAGATCGCGGCGGATAACCTGGGGCAGTTGAAAGACGAGATCTATCGCGTCTGCTACCTGATGAGCCAGGCGGGCGACGGCAGCGACGCGCGCCAGTCCGCACTGAGCAAGCAGATGGAGTTCAGCACGACCGAGGAAGTGCTGCGCGCTTATGGCGACGCGGTCAAGGAGACCTTGCGGCAGATTCTGTGGGCGGTGGCCGCGGCGCGGCAGGACGGCGTGACGATCGACGTCGGGGGCATGGACGAGTTCGACATTAACGACCTCGGGACGGAGCTCGACGATGCCAAGAAGCTGCTGGATTTAGGAATCGGGTCAGAGACGCTGAAGAAACAGGTCTTCAAGAAGCTGGCCCTCAAGTACCTCAGCGATGCGCGACAGGAGATCAAAAACCGAGTCGCCGAGGAGATCGAACACCAATAAGGAGGTCTATGGAAGGAACAGATATTCAAGCGATTGTGCGCCAAGCGGTTCAAGAATTCGTGAAAGACGAAAAAGGCAAAAGCGAACCGGCTTACAAAGCGGAGTTGCAGGAAGAACGCAAGCGGCGGGAACAGTTGGAACGCCGGATGAATGAGCTGGTGGCGGAGAACAAACGCAGCCGCCAGGCGGCGGAAGAGGCGGAACGCAGCTCGTCCGTCAGAGCCGAACTGCAACGCCTCGGCGTCGCAAAGATCGATCTCGCATTCAAGGCGGTACAAGACGACATCGTCCGTACCGAAGACGGACGCCTGGTGGCGCGGGCCGAGAGCGGCGAAATGCCGGTCAAGGAATACCTCACCAACTTCGTCAATGAGAATCCGGAGTTTCTGCCGGCTCGGATTGCGGGGGGAACCGGGATGACGGCAACCCTTAAGGCCCCAGTGGTGGGCAGAGAAGCAGTCAGTATCGACCAAATCCGCCCAGGTATGAGCGCGGAACAGATGCAGCGGGTGCGTGAGGAGATCGTGCGGGTTGCATCAAAGTCCCTTCGGGGCATGTAGCAGTACCGGCGCACTGGCCGGCAAAAACAGACACATAAGGAGAAATAATGGGAGCAATTACATCAAACAACGTCGCAAGCGCGATTGTGAAGCTGGTAGCGGCGGACGCCTTGCCGGCACTGGTGGCGAACCTCGTCATGGGGAACCTTGTCAATCGCGATTACGAGCCGGTCCTGGCAAATGCCGGAGACACGATCAACGTGCCGATTCCGCCGGCGATGCAGGCCAACAACATCCTGGAGGGCGGGTCGGTGCAGGCGCAGAACCCGAGTCTGGGGAACGCGCAAATCGTGTTGAACACGCACGCTGAGGCAACTTTCCAGATTCCGGATGTGACCAAGGTGCTGGCGGTACCAGACCTGTTGAAGCTTTACATGCAGCCGGCCGTGATTGCCATTGCCGAGAAGGTCGAAAGCGATCTTCTGAACCTGTATGCCGGCTTTACGGCCAACGCCCCGGTGGGTACGCCGGGCACGGTCATCACCGAACCGACCATCGACGGGGCGGAAACCGCGCTGTTCCTGGCAAAGGTTCCACCGACGGAGCAGAAGTTCATCGTGGTGGACGCTGCGGCGTATTCGGCGTGGAGGCAGATCCCGCGGTTCAGCGAATTTCAGACGGCCGGCGACGCCGGCTTGATGGCCNNGCGTTCACGCGCGATGCACTGGGCCTGGTGATCCGGCGCCTGCCACAACCGCTGCCGGGCACCGGCGCGATCGCGGAATATGCCGAGTTTGGCAATTTCGGGATGCGCGTCGTGATGAGCTACCAGCCGAATACGCTGGCACAGCAATTCACGGTCGACATTCTGTACGGATGCGGCGTGTTGCGCAACAACGCCGGCGTGCAGGTGAACACCTAGCAGCACTCGGGGGCGGGGCTTTCTTCGGACGGCTCAGCCCCCAAACAAGACATCAAGAGGAGAACAGCATGGACCTGACACAGTACTACCAAAAGATTCGTGAGAAGGAAGCGGCCTTTAAGGATGCGTATCCGGTGCTGGCGAGCCGGGAGACGGGAGACGGCGGCAAGGTTGGCGTGCTCACTGAGGTGACTCGCCAGATCGCCGCGCGAATGGTGGTCGACGGGACGGCGCAGGAGGTTTCGGAAGAGCAAGCCAAGGAATTCCGCAAGCAACAGTCGGAGGGGCTGCGGCTGGCCCAGGAAGCGGCCGAGGCGAACAAGGTGCAAGTCGCGGTGGTCACGACCGAGGAATTCAAGCGGATCAAGGGCGGAAAGCCCGGGAAGGAATAGGCGGTTCACATGGCTCTGTTCACAGACGGTCCCATTTCGAGCATCGAAGACCTGACGGCACAGGACTCTCAGCTCCTGAACGTGGCGAACGTCGAGGGGATCGACGTGACGCAGAAGCTGGCGCTGGCCCAGGAGCAACTGGCTTTGGATCTCACCACTCTGTTGGATCGGATGAGTTTCGTCAGCCAGGCGTCCTGGCTAGCGCCACCACCATCACTGGGTAGCGTGGTAATAACGCCAGCACTGAAAATGTGGCACACCTTTCACACGCTGGAGCTTGTGTATGCGGACGCGTTTGCCAGCCAACTGAACGACCGGTATGCCGCCAGACGCGATCAGTTTCACGAGCAGTCCAAGCGAGCCAGCGATCAATTGGCTGGAACCGGTATCGGAATCGCCTCGACTCCCGTGCCGCAGGCGGCTGCGCCGCGGGTGGTAGCGGCAGCCGGCAGCCTGCCTGACAACACTTACTACGTCACCATGAGCTGGACGAACTCCACCAACGAAGAAGGCTCTCCAGCGGTCACCTCGGCCATCACCACTTCTCAGAGCACGCTGCTGGTGCAACCGGTGGCACCACCGGCGAACGCGACGGGATGGAATGTCTACGTCGGAACCGAGCCGGACGGCCTGGAGCTGCAAAACGCCTCGCCGATCGCGGCGGGACAGACATGGCTGCAACCGGACACAGTGACGACGGGCGGCCGGGAACCGGGAACCGGACAACCGGCCAACTACCTGAGGCCCGCGCCGAGAGTAATTCAGAGGGGCTGATGAGTAAAACGATTGGAAGCGCGATTTCGGCAAAAGTGCTGCAACGGATTACCGGCCCAGCGGGCGTGAACTCCGGCCTGGCCGCACTCACGCAGGGGAGCGCGGCACCGAGCCCTTTCAGCCCGGCACAAGTGCGCTCGCAAAACGTAGCGCCCGACGTGGCGGACCGCAGCAACACCACGCAGTACCCATCGCTGAATGTGTACTGCGAAAAAATCACCAACAGCCTGGCGGAAAAATTCCGTAGTTTTTCCGGCACCGTCCAGATGGCAATTGAACTTCGGCATTCGCAGGACCGGCTGGACGGACTGCAAGACAGCCTGGAACTCTATGCCGACGCGGCGATGCAGGTTTTGGCGGCCAATCGCGGCGATTGGGGCGACGGCGCATTCTACACCGGTGAATACCAGGTAGCGTTCGGAGCCGTTAAGCACGGCGGCAAGAATTTCATTCAAACAGCCAAGATCACCTTTGAGATGGGAGTGAGTAAGAACTGATATGGCCTCATATATTTCCTCTAACGCGAACCGCTTCTACACGGCGCTGGAAAGCGCGTATGGACAAGTCCCGGCGGTCACGGCCGGCAATCGAATTCCGGCCGTAAAGCTGACTGTCCGGCAACAACTCGATGCCGCCAACCGCAAAGACAAGACCGGCAGCCGCACGTTTGCGGGCTTGCCGATGGGCGGCAGGCGCCGCACCAATTTCGAGCTACAGACCTACCTGACCTCCTGGCAAAATAGCAGCGGCGGGCCGGGTTACGGGCCTCTGTTTCAGGCCGCGTTGGGCGGAGCGCCGTTAGCGTTTGCGGGCGGCTCAGTGGCTTCCAGTACGGCAACCGGCCGCCTGGGATTCGCGGCGGCGCATGGACTGAGCGCCGGGCAGGCCGTGACGTGCGGCGGCGAGATCCGGTTCGTGGCGGCGATCGTGGATATCCAGAATGTACAACTGAACGCGCCGTTCAGCACGCTTCCGGCGGCCGGAGCGACGGTGGCCCCAGCCATCACGTATGTGCCCGCAACGGAATTGCCCAGCGTTGGGATCTTCGATTACTGGAGCCCCTCGACGGCCGTGCAGCGGCTTCTGTGCGGGGCGGCGGTGGACGAACTGGAAATCGATGTGAATGGCGATTACCATGAATTCCATTTCACGGGGCTGGCACAGGATGTGGTGGACAGCAGCAGCATCGGGTCAGGTAGCGGCGTCGCGCAACAGCTTTCCAGTTTCCCGGCGGAACCGGAGCTTGCTTCGTTCGACTACTCGATCGTACCGGGCAACCTCGGGCAGGCGTGGTTGGGTACTTCGGCGACGCAGTTTTTCACCGTCACCAAGGCTTCCATCGTGTTGAAGAACGATCTGGATGCGCGGACCAATGAGTTTGGCTCCAGCCTGCCTCAAGCCATCTCACCGGGGCAGCGCACGGTGACTGCCACCTTTGACCTCTACAGCCAGGATGACAGCAACACGGCGGCGCTCTATCAGGCGGCTCGCCAGCAATCGCCCATCAGCGTGATGTTCCAGTTGGGCGATGCACCGGGACAGCTCATGGGGGTCTACCTCAAGAGCGTGATTCCGGTGGTGCCGGAGTTCGACGACAGCAAGAACCGGCTGCAGTGGAAGTTCCGGCCGTCGCGCGCGCAGGGGACGGTGGACGACGAAATCGCCGTGGCTTTCGGATAGCGCCATGAACTACGAAAGCGTCTCGGTGGTGGAATCGCGGGTGGCGAGCGGCGTGTCCTACACGGTCGCCAGAATGTCGTTCGGCCGGCGGACGGAGCTGATGCGGCGGGTGCGGGAGTTGGCCGGCCGCATGGAGTTTCTGGAGGCCGGCCAGGAACCCGGTGAGAAGATGGACGCGGCCCTGCTTCAGGCGGAAATCGACCGCCTGTACCTCACCTGGGGGTTGCGGACGGTATGCGGGCTGGAAGTTGACGGTGTCGCAGCCACCCCGGAACTGCTGGCCGAAGCGGGTCCCGAAAACCTGTTCCGGGAAGCGCTGACGGCGGTGCGGGCGGAGACTGGCCTGAACCAGGCCGAACGAAAAAACTGATCGTCGCCTTCCATTTTCAGTTGTCCAACCAGGCCGGTTGGAAGTGCGACACGTGCCGGAGATCCGGCCTGGAAAAGAAGCGGGGCTGTGGATGGCTCCCCAGTGGAGAACGGAAGCAAGCGGCGCCGGTGTGGGCGCGCAAGTACATCGCACTGGAGACGTGTCCGAAGTCGACGGTTACGGCGGAAAGCCAGAGCCTGGTGGAAGAGTTCCTGGTGCGGCGGCGCCTTCGAGGATTGGACTGGGAAGGGCTGAGCGCACGGCAGGTCGAGGCGTTCGTCATTTTAGAAAAGGCGTTTGCGGCGGAGATGGAAGATGGCCAGCACAACACAAGACAGACTCTATGATGTTTTCTCGAATGCAGCCGGCAGTCAGGCGGAGGCCCTGGAACCGATCACCAGCGCCAGCGACGAGCTGGCGGAATCGCTGCGAAGCGTAACGGAGCAAGTTGGCGGAAGCCCGTCCCAGAACTCCGCGGAAGCCAGTCCGAACGCTTCGAAGAGCGGAGCGAGCGAAGCGTTATCCATCGTCACCACGGTGATGGGGAGCGGGCTCGGGATGATCCCGCTAGTAACCGGGCTGATCGGTCTCTTTAGCGGCGGCGACAGCACGCCGACTCCGCTGGCCAAATACGCCATGCCGGCGAAGATCAACTTCGAGGGCGCGGACACCGGCAGCGAGACGAGCGACATGGATTACGACCAAACGAGCGCGCCGAGGCCGTATAATGCGGCGCCAGCGCCGGCACCAGCCGCGGCCCCAGCGGGGCCACAGGTCACCGTGAACGTGCAGGCGATGGATTCGCGGTCTTTCCTGGACCACAGCAGCGACATTGCCCTCGCGGTGCGCGATGCCATGTTGAATCTGAGTTCAATCAACGACGTGGTGAGCAACCTCTGATATGGCGACTTTTCCCAAGCTCAAGACGAACGCCGTGGCACAGTACCCGGCGTCGAAGACGGCGCGGTTTCAGAACCAGGCGCTTCGTTTCCTGGACGGCACGGAACAACGGTATCGCGATTCAGCCGGGCCGCTGCATCGGTGGAGCATCCGGCTCAACGATCTGGACGAAAAGGAAATGGCTGGGATCGAGCAGTTCTTTGCCGATGACCAGGGCAGGTTCGGCAGCTTTGCGTTTACCGATCCGTGGGATGGGACGGTATACCCCGATTGCAGCCTGGCGAGCGACGAATTGGATCTGACATGGCAGGCCGAAATGCGCGGCAAGACTTCGCTGACCGTGGTGGAAAACCGGGGATAAATCCATGCTTGTATACCCACAATTGACGACCGGTGCGCTGAGCCAGTTCCCGATTCAGAAGCGCCGGCGACGGCGGACCGTGGTGAACTCGGCCGCCGATGGAAGCGCGATCAAGCTGGCCGACCCAACGGGGGAACTGACCGAATGGCAGTTGCAGTACGCAGGGCTGAGCGACGGCGAACTGGCGGCGCTCCAGCAGTTCTTCACGGCGGCGGAAGGAACACTCAACGGATTCACTTTCCTCGATCCGGCCGGCAATCTCTTAGCTTGGAGCGACCACCTGGAGAATGCGGTATGGAGCCTCGGATCTTTCCTGACGAAAACTGGGGGCGTGGCCGACCCATTGGGCGGAAGCAACGCCTGGCACCTGACGAACTCCGGCGCCGGTGCCCAGGGCATCACTCAGACGCTGGCGGCGCCCGGGGGGTACCTGTTCTGTCTCAGTGCGTGGGTCCGAGCGGCCGCAGCCACAACCGTGACGATGTTGATGGCAGCGAACCGCTCCGCCCAGCCGGTCCAAACCGGCTGGAATCGCATCACATTCACCGCAAGTGGAGACGCGTCGGCGGAATCCGTCGTGCTCGGGTTGGAACTCGCGGCCGGGACGGCCATCGATATATACGGACTACAGGCAGAGCCGCAGGCCGCTCCTTCCAAATACAAACCAAGTACAACGGGGGGCGTCTATGAAGCCGCGCGATTGTGCGACGACGCGCTCACCGTTACGACGGCGGGCGTGAGTAACCATTCCGCAACGGTAAATATCATTCATGCAAGCCATCTCTGATCTCAAAGAACAGGCGGTAGTGGATACGCCGCTGATCGTGTTCGACTGCGCGTTGTCCAACGGGCAGACGGAACACTGGAGCACCCATGCAGTGACGGTGGGGCAGACGGCATATGCGGCGCGCGTGGTGCAGCACAGCGCGTTCGACATCCAGACGGCCTCCGACCAGGGTGTCGACGGCAGCCCGCGCATTTCGATTGTGCTGGCCAACGCCGATTCGCACTTTTCGGAGATCGAGCGCGCATGCGGCTGGAAGGGCGCACAACTGACGGTGAGCTTCCTGTTCTACGATTTGCGCAACAACGCTCCGCTGACCGACGCGGCGGTGGTGTTTCAGGGGATCTGCAACCCGCCGGACCAGATCCAGGAAGGGACCTTCCGGCTGACCGCCATCAACCGGATGAACCTGCAACGGCTGCTGCTGCCGCAAGTGCGCATCCAGCGCCGCTGCCCGTGGGACTTTCCGGCGACGGCGGATCAACGGGTGGAAGCAGTGAGTGGCGGAGCCAACGGCAAGTACTCGATGTTTTACCGCTGCGGCTACTCGGCGGGCGTCGCGGGGGGCAGCGGGAACATGAACGGGAGCGACCCGTACACGACGTGCGAGTACACGCGTTCCGATTGCCAGGCGCGAGGAATGTTCGCGAGATTCGGCGGCCTCGAGTTTGTGCCTCCGGCGATCGAGGTTCGCGGGTACGGCAAGGACTGGACGACGTCCAATCTGTCCATCGACCAGGCACGTTACAACGACTATGTGCCGATGGTATACGGCACGGCCTGGTATGCGCCGGATGTGGTGTTTGCGCGCAACGACGGAAACCTGACCCGCATGGAAGTGCTGTTGGGGATCGGGCAGATGCAAGACGTGCTGACCGTGCTGGTGAGCGGTGTGGAGATTCCGCGAGGCGTCAACGGAAGGAATATGACGGGCTCGGGCTGGTATAACATCGAGACGCTGGGAACACGGGACGGCTGTTTCGACAACAACTTCACGGATGGCGGAGGGAATCCGGCCGGCGACCCGTACGGCAGCATGGCGTACCTGTCGGTGGTGGTTCCGAACCAGCTCAATAACGGGAACTCGCTGCCCAGTGTCCAAGTGTTGGTACAGGGTCTGTTGGTACCGGTGTATGGCGCGGACGGGATCTATACCAGCGACCAATTCTCCAGCAACCCTGCGTGGATCCTGCTGGACGTGCTGCGAAGGAGCGGCTGGGCGGCGTCGGAGATCGACATCGTCAGCTTCGCGCAGACGGCGGCGTATTGCGACGAACAGATCAACGTCATCGACCCGAACGGGAATACGATCTCGCTGCCGCGTTTTCAATGCAATCTGGTGCTGCAGAACCGGCGCAGCGCGGGCGACCTGGTGCGAGGCGTCCGCAATTGCGCGCGGCTGTACCTGACCTATGGAAGCGGCGGCGCGCTGCAGCTCAACGTGGAGAACACCGCGGCGCTGGAGAAGCCGGCCAAGCCGGCGGGGTCGAACAGCACGCAGCCGCTCAATGGCGGTTGGGCGAGCTACGAATTCGGGGATGGGAGCAACGGGTTCTCCGGCATTCTGCGGAAGGCGAACGGAGAACCGAGCGTGACGCTGACATCGCGCAGCATCGCCGACACTCCGAACCGCATGACGGTGGAATTTCAGGATGCGCTCAACGGTTACCAGCAGGACAGCTACGAGATGGCGGATCCGGGCGACATCGCGCTGGCGGGACAGGGAGTTTCCTCGACGCTGCTGGCGCTGGGGCTACCGCAGTACGATCAGGCGGCGCGGATGCTGAAATTCAACCTCGACAAATCGATTCGCGGGAATAGCTACATCGAGTTTCAGACGAGCGTGAAGGTCTTCGGAGTCCGGCCTGGCGACCTGATCACTGTAACGTACCAGAAGGAAGGACTGAACCGCCAACCGTTCCGGGTTTTGAAACTTTCGCCGGCTACCAACTACCGGACGACGACGATCACTGCGCAGATCCACGACGATGCCTGGTACGCCGACACCAACGGACAGGTCACTTCGGGATCGGGCACGAGCCAAGGCGGTAACTCCGGAGTGGGCGTGCCGCGGCCCCTGGTGGGCAGCGTGCTGGACGGCAATGGCAACATTCAGTTTGGATTGGAGGAGACGGCGACCACGAGTAGCGATGGCACGGTAGAGACGAGCGCGACGGTCAGTTTCGTACCGCCGACCATCGCTGTGGGAGCCGGACCCGGGATGCCGCTCTTGAGTCTTTCGCCGACGGTTGGCAGCGGCGGAACATTGCAGGGCGGGCAGACGTTGTACTATGCCGTTTCCGGCGAGAACAGCGCGGGCCAGGAAAGCCCGCTTTCCTTCCTGGTGCGCGCAGCCGTCGTGAACGACGGCAGCACCGTGACGCTGACCGGTCTGAGCTTTCCATCGGGGACTACGGCTTTTCATGTGTATCGGGGCACGACGCCGGCGCAGATGTTCCGAATCGCCTCGGACCAACCGATCGAGGCGCAGTTTACCGATACGGGTCTTGCCGCTCAATTGGTGGCGCCGCCCGATTCGAATTTCGACCACGCCAATTTCTACTGGCGCTCGGAACTGCAGCCGGAACTTGCGGTGACCGCGCACACGCCTGGTTCGGTGGCGAACGGAACGCTGCAGATGGCGGTGAACGGTTACCGCGGAATGATGGCGCGGATCACCCGCGGCACGGGCGCGGGGCAGGAGCGCCCGGTAACGGCGAACGACTTGACGAGTTTGACGGTTTCTCCGCCATGGACCGTCGAGCCGGACGCAACCAGCTTTTTTGCGGTGGCCGAGGCGGGGTGGCATTTCGGCGCAGTGGCCAAGAGCAGCCCGGTGCAGTTTGCGATTCCCAACCGGTCGGGCGAGGTGGTGCAGATCACCGGGCGCTCGGCCAACGTCAATGACGTGGAATGCTCACCGGAGATCTCCACGGTGACGCGCTGGACGATTGGAGGCTCGGGCGGAGCGGACACGCAGGTGCCGCCGCAGCCGTTCTTTGGAATGGGTCCTGGAACGGCCGGCGGTACGGCAGAATTGAGCGGCGTTTCATTCACCGACCTGACGAATACGAGTACGATTTCTTCGGGCACGCTGACGCTGTACTACTGGAATGAACTGCTGGCTGCGCCCACGACGCGGTTGGCAAGCGCCGTGGCAGCGAGTGACACGACGCTGACGTTGGGAACGGCAGGACCGGCGGTACCGGGGAGCATTCTCCAAATCGACCGCGAGATCCTTAGAGTGACGGCGGTCGAGAACGGCGGCATCGAGTACAGCGTGGGGCGCGGGATCGAGGGCACGGCCGCGACCACGCACGCGGCGCCGGCGCCGGTTTACCACCTGGCGAGCAAGACGGTGATTGCGCCATTTCCCGCGAACTTTTTCGGCAGCCCGTATTGCGGGAACTGGAGCTATCCGGTGGCAGTGCCGGATGTGCGTGTGGGATGTGCGGAGTTGTTCGTGACCAACGAGGTGGGGAACAGCACGACGGCCGCGATCAACCTGACCCACAACGACGACAACGGGCTGCGTACGCTTTCGGGCGGGCAGTACTCGATCCAGGTGGATGGGTACCTGGCGGTGGAACAATGCGTGGCGCCGCCGATCGTGCTGGAGGCGTCGCACGCAGTGCGAGACGTATACGCGGTTCTGGGAACCGCGGCGGATGCGGTGGTTCAGGTGCAGGTGCAGGTGAACGGCGCATTGTTCTGCGCGTTGACGTTTCAGCCTGGAGCGATGCTCTCCAGCAGCGTCAATGGCAACACGCTCCCTCCGCTGATCATAGGAGCGCAGGTGACTGCGGCGGTTACGTCAGTGGGACAGATGTATCCGGGCGCCAATCTCACGGTGCTGGTCCGACTCTAATGGCGGAACAATTGACCAAGCTGCGGCCCGACCGGGACCTACAGTGCTATTTCCAGCGGCCCACGGCGGCGGCGGCTCTCAGCCAGGCCAGCGCGAATGGATTCACCGTGTCGGGTAGTTGGCGGCAGCAGTTCGATTGGGCGGTGGTGGAATGGAACCGCGACAACGTGTTCGAGCATCCGGCTCTGCGCACCTTTCCGGATGGCGATTTGAGCGGCATCCAGCTTAGCTATCAGGAAGCGCGCACGAATTGTATTCCAATGGATTCCACGCTTTACCCAACGGTGGAGTGGCCCTATCTGCGTATCTGGACGGAAACCAACGGCACCGATACGCTGTACGACGTGCCGCTGAAAAACTATGCGACGGCCGAGGAGGGAGGCTACGTCGCGGCGACGGTACAATTCACACTACAGGGCGTGGCGGCCGCGGGAGATTACATCGAACTGGCGTGGCTGGACCAACATTACAACTACTGCCTGGAGGGAGACGACACGTTAGAAAGCGCAGCGAGCGCGCTGGCCGCAGCCATCAATCAGTTCGGCGACGGCGGCGTGACGGCCGCCGCCAGCGGCGCCCAGATCACGCTCTCTTACGCGGCGGAAGCCGGCGAGAACACCAACCGGATCGGGGTATACGGCACGGTGCACGGCGCGGGGACGGAGACGTGGTCACCGGCATCAGCGACATTCAGCGGTGGGGCGTCGCCCCGGACGTGGCAAGTGAACCTGAATTTCAGCGCCCTCGCAGGCTACATCGACCCGGACCGCACGACTCTGGCGCCGGTCCCGACGACCAGCGTGCGAAAGATGCGGTGGACGTGGGCAGCCAATCTGCAGCCTGGAGATTTCGAGCGAAACGAGTATTCGGTATCAGTCACCAACTGGATGGTGACGGGAAACAACCTCGCGTATCAGGTAGCGGGCGCGGGAAGCCGGCGGATCGAAGACGATGCTTTGGTTGTCGTCTATTCGCCGCTGAACCAGTGGAGCCAGGCACGGGGCAACTTCTCGGGCGGCTCGATCCACTGGACGACGATGCCGGGGGCTTCGCTCACCTGCTCCTACACAGCCGGTGCGGACCACATCCTCTACCTGGGAACGCGGCGCGCGGACGCGGGCGGGCAGATCTCGGTGCAAGTGGACGCCGGCGGCCCGCAGACCATCGTGCTGGCGCTCCCGGGCGAAGACGTGCTAGTGCGCGTCTCTCTGGGCCAGCTCCCAGGGCTGACGCAACACACGGTCACAATCACGCATTGCGGAGCCGCGGGTTCGTATTTCTATTTCGATTTCCTGGAACTGGCGCTACCGACGAGCACCTTGCCCTCCTTCAAC
This sequence comes from Bryobacterales bacterium, assembly GCA_003152325.1. GTDB lineage: Bacteria > Acidobacteriota > Terriglobia > Bryobacterales > Bryobacteraceae > PALSA-129. The sequence continues at coordinate 38,672 of PLZX01000104.1, forward strand.
ACCAATCCAACAACCACTCTCGCGACCGACTGGGATACGGACCACTCGATCGCGCTTGCGCCGGAGCGCACGGCATGGTTGATCGACACGCTGGGTTTTCACGGCCGCGCCAATCATTACGCGGGGGCTTTGTGGTTTTACGAGCTATGCAACCCGACGCAGCAGTACGCTTCGGGCGAGATCACGTTCGCGGGCAATCCGGAGTTCGGGAAGACGACGAAGGTCTACCTGGGGCCGACACTCATCGAGCACGTGAACTTGATCGGCGACACTGCCGCGAGCGTGGCGCTGTGCTTCGCGCTGCTCATCAACGCCGGCTCGACGGGGGTATGGGCGAGCGCCGCGGGCAGTACCTTGACGATCACCTCGCGCACGATGGGAAGCGCGGGCAGCGGCATGGCGATTTCGGCGGCGCCCGACAATTCCGAGAGCAATCCTACCCCGCTGACGGCGGAATCGAGCGGACTACTCGCGGGCGGCAATGACGGCAAGTGGCTAACGGACCTCACGGCGGCTCCGCGAATCAACCGCGCGGCGCGCGACTGGAGCGGCGCGTTCTTCGAGGCGTTGAAAGGGTATGGAATCGACGTGGCGGCGNNTGAACACACCGGCGTTGCAGACCAATTTCAGCCCGGCCAGCACGGCGTTCTGGCAGCAGGTCTACTCGGATATGGCGGACGTGATGGCGAACGCCGGCGTGACACCCTACCTCCAATTCGGTGAAGTGCAGTGGTGGTACTTTCCGGGCCAGTCGGCCACAGCGGCGTCGGAACCCGGCATGCCGTTCTATGATGCCTACACCGCGTCGACCTTTCAATCGACATACGGGCGGACCATGACGTTGATCCCGAACCAGTACGCGGATCCGGCATCGCTGACACAGGAATGCGCGTTTCTGCCGGGGCTGATCGGCACGTTCACGCAGACGATTCGCGGCATTGTGCGGCAGGCACATGCGAACGCGCGGTTCGAGGTTCTGTATCCCCCAGATGTCAACAACACGGCGCTGAATCAACTCGTAAACTTTCCGAAGAGCGACTGGACTCCGGCGAATCTAAATTGTCTGAAGACTGAAAACTTCACCTACACGGGCGATCGGGACTTGAACGCTGCGGCGCAGTCGATTCAGTTGCCGATGCAACTCGGGTTTGGCGCTTCGCAGAGCAGCCACCTGGTGGGAATCGGCGATTGCACTACTCCGTGGCAGAAAGAGCAGCGGATGGCGCAGGGGGCGCATCTGGAATCGGTGGTGCTGTTTGCGTTAGATCAGTTCTGCCTGATCGGCTACTCGCTGCCACTCGAGCAGAGCCATCGCGTAGCACGCTTCATGGGACGGTAGCCAGATCCTTTTCCAGGGCGAGATAGCCGGCGGCGATCACGACCAGAAACATGGTGAGGACTTCGGAATCGCCCAGGTTGACTTCCGCAACACCTTCGACCATCGCCGCAATCACGACAGCGATGCCGGCGTGCAGCAGGTAGCGGCGGTCACCCGGACCGGGCAGCATTGCGCGAAGGCCGCGCCCGAAATCCACCAGAATCCGAATCATCAACCAGAAAAACACCAGCAGCGCAGCGATGCCGCGTTCGGCGGCGTATTGCAGGTAGACGTTGTGGAGATGTTCATAGAAACCCGGGGGCCGGCTAGCCCAGGTATCAGCCGGAACGTACTCCTTGAAGTGATACTTGGGGCCTTCGGGACCGAGTCCGAGCAGCGGATGCTTCTCGATCATCTGGATGCCGGCGTTCCATGCGATGATGCGAAACGTGTTGGAATCCACCTGCTGGGGCCGCAGCATGGAGGTGACACGTTCGCGCAGCACGACCGGTGACACAAAGAAGGCCCCGACCGCGAGCAGCGGAATACAGAACACCATCCAGCGCTTCCAAAACCAGACGAGGTAAAGGCCCGCGGCGCCGGTGGCCAGCCACACCGCGCGCGTCCATCCCAGGTACAAAGCTACGGCCATCAGAGCGCCGCACAAGATCCAAATCCAGGATTTGCGCAGTCGGAGCCCAAAAAGCAGCATGGCGGCCAGCACGAGGAGGGCGAACATCTCTTCCGCCGCGTAAGTATTCCAATGACTGGTGAAACCTGTGATGCGCTCCGCCACGTAGTACTGGTAGAGGTCAATTCCGGCTTGGTGCGCCTGTTCGACTTTTGTGAAGAACTGGACAAAGCCGCGGAGAGCGGCGATGGAGGCCAGACCGGCCCAAGCGAGAAAGAGCCATCGCAGCACCAATAAACTGCGAAGGGTGGAGAAGACCAGCAGCAGGATGAAGAAGATCCAAAACTTCCGGATTTGGGGCATGCCGTCCATCCAGGGGTCCGGGGAGAAGATCCACGCAACCACGGTGAGGAGCAGGAAGATGCCGAGGGGCAGCTTGATGGGCGGCAGGCGTATCGGTTCGCCGGAAAACAGCAGAGCAGCGAGGGCCAGGGCCATCAGGATGTTGAACGCGGCGATGGAGAGCACAATCGACGTGGCCGCGGCGAAGGTGAGCCAGAGCGCGGAGCGCGACATCAATGATGGGGACGGGTTCATTTAGGCAGATCTTCAGTATGCCAGAGCCATGAAGGAATCGGGACAATGGAAAGTAATCGACACGAAATGACTCGCCGTTTTGCCCAGTTGCTGATTCTCTGCTTCCCGTTGCTGGTCGCGTTGGACGCGGCGCCGGCGCGACGCCCGGCGGACGCACGCGCCACGGTCAACCTGGATGAGTTAGCGAAGAACCCGGCGAGCCACCCCGTACCGGGCGGTCCGCGGCGCGAAGTATTCGATCCGGGGATGGAGATCCGGCGTAGACCCAATGCGGGGGTGAACCTGAACCTGCCGCGCGCTGCTGCCGTACCAGGGCCAGCGCCGGCGGCGGCAGCACCGGTCTATTCCGGCTTCCAGGGGCTGCTGGACGACTTCACGGTGATTCCCCCGGATACCGAAGGCGCTGTGGGGCCGCAGCACGTGGTGACGATGCTCAACTCGCAAGTGCTGATCCAATCGCGCGACGGCACTTGGCGGGCGAATTACCCGATCAACCTGGGCGGCGCCAGGGGCTTCTGGTCGGCGGTGACCACCTCGATCGATGTGTTCGACCCCAACATTCGCTACGATGCAGCGAACGACCGCTGGATCGCCAGCGCGGCAGTGGATAGCCAGTTGGCCACGTCAGCCATGCTGGTGGGAGTATCGCAAACGGGCGATCCGGGCGGGACGTGGAACCTGTACAAGACCAACGTCGGGACGTCGGGTAACTGGGGCGACTATCCGGTGCTGGGATTCAACGGGAACTGGATTGTGGTGTCCCTCAACCTCTTCACGCGGAAGGGCAGCAACTACGTCAACACAACGCTGTATGTGTTCAGCAAGTCGGACCTGTATCAAAACGGCAAGGGCTCATCCACAACATTTTCCGATGACCTGGGGGAACTGATTCCCGCGGCGGACTTCGACAACCAACCGAACCATCTCTACTTCGTACGGACATTCGCCGGCGATGCGGGCGTGAACAACAATCCGGGCACAATTGAGATCAGCCAACTGCAAGGACCGCTGGGGTCGGAGACATTTGCGGGCGGCAACGTGGGTGAAATCCCGATCAACGATGGGTGGGCGGACTCAGGGGCCAACGGCGCCGATTTCGCGCCGCAGGCCGGGTCGACACGCAAAATCGACGCGGGCGACAGCCGGTGCCAGAACTGCCTGCTGCGCGGCGGTACTATCTGGTGCGCGCACACGATCTTTCTTCCGCTGTCCAACCCCACGCGCTCCACCGTGCAATGGTTCCAAGTGGACCCGTCAAGGCTCACGGTGCTGCAACGCGGGCGCATCGACGACCCGACTAACACGTACTTCTACGCCTACCCGACGATTGCCGTGAACAAGAACAACGACGCGTTGATCGGCTACAACCGGTTCAGCGCGCAGGACTACCCCAGCGCGGAATTCTCATTCCGCATGGCTTCCGATCCGGTGAGTGCGCTCGAACCGGACGTACTGTTTCAGCCGGGGCAATCTTCTTACGTAGCGGCGGGCACCAGATCCGGGAGCAATCGCTGGGGGGACTTCAGCCGGACGTGGACGGACCCGGTGGACGACCTCACTTTCTGGACCATCCAGGAGTACTCGGTCACGCCGTCTCAAGGGCGAAGCGGCCAATGGGGGACGTGGTGGGCACGCGTAACGGCGCCATCGGTGACGGTATTGCAAGTACCCACTCTGGCAGCGCAGGGAACCGTGAACGCGGCGAGTTACCAGGGCGGCGGCGTGGCTCCCGGAGAGTTAATCACGCTGTTCGGCTCGAACTTAGGACCGACGGTCCTGCAGAAACCTGTGGTCAGTACATCGGGGGTCGTGGGCACGGTGGCGGGCGGCACCAGCGTGCTGTTCAACGGCGTGGCAGCTCCCATGGTCTACGCGTCGGCTGGCCAAGTGGCAGCGGTAGCGCCGTTTGCGCTGCAGGGCCAGTCCAGCACGCAGGTGCAAGTGAGTTACTTCGGAACGATTTCCAACACCATGACGCTGCCGGTGGTTGGATCGCTGCCGGGAATCTTTTCCTCCGATTCATCCGGCGCCGGGGAAGGCGCGATTCTGAACGAGGACAACTCGGTCAATTCGGCGACCAACCCGGCGGCGCTCGGTTCGGTGATCCAGATTTATGCGACGGGCGGCGGCGCGATGCCTGGAGCAGTGGAGGGCACGCTGGCGCAGCCGCCCTATGTGCAGCTTCCAGCGACGGCCCGCGTGGGCGGAATCGCCGCCCACGTGAATTATGCCGGCGAAGCCCCCGGAATCATCGTCGGCGTGCTGCAGATCAATGTCGTGGTGCCGGCGGGAGTCACCCCAGGGAACGCGGTAGCGCTGGATGTGACCATCGGCGGAGTGACCAGCAAGGCTGGAGTGACCGTAGCGGTGAGATAATAGCGTTCTCCGCACATGATTCGCGAACAAGCCAACCGGCTCGCAGTCGTGATCCCCGCCTACCGGCCGTCGGCCGCGTTGGTGGAGGTGGTGCGCGCGCTGGTGGAGCGGCAGTTCCCCGCCATCCTCGTGGTTGACGACGGCAGCGGTCCGGAGTTCCACGAGATCTTCGCGGACGCCGGCGCGCTTCCCGGCGTCCAACTGCTGCGCAATGCCACCAACCTGGGCAAGGGCGCCGCACTCAAGACCGGCATCAATCACGCGCTCTGTACGATTCCCGATCTGGCGGGCGTGGTCACCGCCGATGCCGACGGTCAGCACGACCCCGGCGATATCGAACGCGTCGCCGAAGCGCTGGTGGCGCATCCCCAGAGCCTGGTGCTGGGGTGCCGCGCTTTTCATGAAGACGTGCCGCTGCGCAGCCGCTTCGGAAACATCCTCACCAGCGCCATCATGCACGCCCTGATGGGACGCAAGATGGCCGACACCCAGACCGGCTTGCGCGGCATCCCCGCGTCTTTCGCGCTGCGCACTCTGAAGATCGAGGCGACCGGCTACGAGTTCGAGTTGGAGATGCTGATTGCCGCGCACCAGCTCGGCATCCCCGTGGTGGAAGAAAACATCCGCACGATTTACGAAGAGGGCAACCAGTCCTCGCACTTCAATCCCATCGTCGATTCGATGAAGATTTACTTCGTGCTGCTGCGGTTCGGCTCGGTTTCGCTGATCAGCGCGCTGCTGGACAGCCTGGTCTTCTACTTGGCGTACCGACATGGGGGTCACATCCTGGCTTCGCAGGTGCTGGGCCGAGTGTTCGGCGTCAGCTTCAACTACACCATGGTGCGCAACTCGGTCTTTTATACGCATCAGCGGCACAGGAAGGTTTTACCGAAATACCTGATGCTGGTGCTGGCCAGTGGGACGGCGTCCTACGGCGGCATCCGGCTGCTCTCCACGACTCTTGGCACCAACCCCGTCGCCGCCAAGCTGGTGGTGGAGACGCTCCTCTTCTTCGTCAATTTCGCAGTGCAGCGCCTGTTCATTTTCAAGCCCGACGGGTCCACGGCGGTACCTGCCGAACCACGCCCGCCGCGCGCCGTTCCGGCCCGCCTGGTGTCCACCCTGGTGGTGCTGATTTCGCTCGGGGTGTTGGCCATGGAAGTCTACGGCTTCCGCACTGGCAACCTGTTCTCGCAGGAAATCTGGCTGCCCATCGGGATCAAGCGCTTTACGAGATTCATCGGCATGTACCTGGGAGTGTCGGTCCCGGTTCTGCTGCTGGTGCCCTGGAGTTTCGCCGGCCTCATCGCCGGACTCGCCGCGGTCGGTACCGCCGTATCGGTGGGCCCCCAGGCGCTGCTGGCAGTGGCGTTCTTCCTGGTTTCCTCGTGCGCTCTCGGTTCTCGATTGCTGGGCCGCAAACACGGCGACGATCCGCAGTCCCAGCTCTTCTCCACGCTGCTCGGAATGGGTGTGTGGATCTTTGTGATGTACTTGCTAGCGCGGCTTCCCGTGAATTACCCGGCGGCCTGGGCGGGCCTGCTCGCCATTCCCGTCCTGCTGGACCTGCGCGGCGCATGGCGGCGCCTGACCCGTTGGGTCGACCTGCTGCGCACCGCCGAACTGCGTTGCCCGGGCGAACGCGCAGCCTTCGCGATCCTGATCTTCTTTCTGCTGGCGCACTGGTTCGTGGCGCTTATGCCGGAAACCAGCGCCGATGGCCTGGCCATGCACCTGGCGATCCCCGCCAACATCGCAGCCAACCATGCGCTGACTTACCAGCCTAGCCGCTTCCTGTGGGCGGTGATGCCCATGGGCGCCGACTTCACTTACACGATCACTTATCTTTTGGGCGGCGAGTACGCCGCGCGTCTGATCGATTTCGCGATGCTCCTGGTGATCGAGGCCCTGCTCTACTACGCCATGCGCCGCTGGCTGACGCGCGGCGCCACGTTCCTTCTGATGGCGCTGTTCGCCACTACTCCGATGGTTCAACTGGTCACCGGCTCGCTCTTCGTTGAGAACCTGATGACCGCCATGATCCTGGGCCTGATGGCAGCCGTCTGGCGCTTCGGTGACAGCGGAGAGAAGCGATACCTCTACCTTGCTGCGGTGTTGGGCGGAACCGCGCTCTCTACCAAGTTCGGAGCCATAGCTTTCGTGGCGTTGGCGCTGCCCTTCGCGGCGTGGGAGGTTATGCGCCACAGCAGGGCGCTCGGCCGCAAGCCGGTGCTGGTGGGCGCGCTGGCGCTGGGGCTGCTGCTCGGGGTTGCGCTGCCACCCTATGTCATCGCGTACGCTAAAACCGGCAACCCGATGTTCCCTTTTCTGTCCGACAAGTTCCCGTCTCCGTTGCTGCCTCCCGATGCCGGCGTGAAGGATGAACGCTTTCTCAGGCCGCTGACTTGGAACACGCCGTTCGATCTTACCTTTCACTCCAGTAAGACTTACGAAGGGCAGAACGGTTCTTTTGGATTTCAGTACCTCTTATTGGCTCCGCTGGGTGTTGTCGCGATTCTGCTCTTGCGGAGGCGCGCCGCGGTGAGCGCGGGAGTAGTGGCCCTGGGGGCCGCCTTTCTTATTATGCGTTCGCAGCCGAACGCGCGCTACCTGTACACGGCCTTGCCTCTGCTTACCGCTGCGTTTGCCGCACTGCTGGGCTGGGCGGCCGGGCACCGGCGACTCTATTACGGGTTGATCGGGTTTGTGACGGCGTGCATAGTGATGAACACTTACTTCCTGCCTTCCTCGAGTTACTATCATCGCGACTTCAGCCTGCGCCTGCCTTTCTCCCTCGCGGAAAGAGACCGCTTCCGCGCAGAAGCGGCGCCCGTCCGGGAGGTGATTGCCTATTACAATCACATCCATCCGAATTCCACGGTCCTGATGGCGAGCGAAAGTGCAATCGCCGGCCTGAATGGCACGATCTACGAGAACCACTGGCAACAGTACGATACGCTGATGAGCATCCGCCATACGCTCACCGTACCTGACATGGTGCGCTTGATGCAGAGTTGGGGCGTGCAGTACTTCATCGCTTCCAAGCCGTCCGCGAGAGATGATGTGAAGCCCGCCGCGTTACGGGAAATGTTGGAGCGTTGCACAGAGGTAGAGTACGAATTGGGAGATCACTACCTGGCGCGTCTGGAAGCAACTTGCCGCCCTCAACAGGAACGTGTCCCGGTGGTAGTTCCGCGTGGATTCTATGACGATTACGATCCGGCGCTGCTCTTTCGCGGCGACTGGACCAAAAGCAGCTCATTCGACGGGCCGGACCGCCATACCATCAGCTATTCCGATATCCCGGGAAGCGAGGCGCAGATCGTATTTGAAGGAACGGCTCTTACGTATGAGTACACCAAGGCTGAGAATCGCGGCTTGGCGGAAGTAATCATCGACGGCGCCAGCCAGGGCACCGTCGATCTCTATTCCCTCAACACTGAGTGGCAAACACGCACGCGCTTCTGCTGCTTCGCGGCCGGCAAACACGTGGCGGTGATCCGCGTCGTGGGCCGGGCCAATCCGAAGTCCAAGGGCCTGTTTATCGACTTGGATTCCTTCACTGTGGAATAGCCGCTGCGATCATCTTATCGAAAGAGCGGTACGTGGGCACCAGCGTCTGAAGGTCCGACTTGTGAATACACTCTTGATTCTGCTTCAGGGCCCGCAGATTATCTAAATCAATCGGCAGCTTGATCCGCAACTTCCCAGATAGCGACAATAGACCGATCGCCCAACTTAGCGGAATGTTGAAGTAGAGCGCCCGGTGCTCTCCTGCGCGGTTGATGGTCTCGATAAACCGCCGCATCGTCACCAACTCCGGGTTGAAGAGATTGTACGCGCCCACGGGGCTTGCGAGCACCATCGTCATGGCGGCGGTGAGGTCCTCGACAGCGACTACGGGGAGCAAGTCACGCCCCCCATCGAGCAACGGCATGAGGGGAGTCGTGAGGATCTTGCGCATGTTGCGAAGAAAGAGACCACCGTTGCCGACTACTAAGCCCGGGCGAACGANNATCTGGCGCGGCACACCGGCGGCCCTGGCGGCTGCATGCACCAACTTGGTGCCTTCCACGTTCTTGTCGAAGCCAGCCTTGCGGTCGTAGGCAAGGTGCACCAACATATCCATGCCTGCCAGATCTTCCGGGTTTAGGGGCTGCCCTAGCGTAAATGGCACCACGCGGCGCAACCCCGGCACGACAGCACCGGAGCGGCTGGCTCCATAGACCTCATGCCCTGACGCCGCCCACTGCGAGGCCAGATGAGATCCCAGGAAGCCGCCCACGCCAGTGAGAAACAGTCTCACTCCAACGAGGTCCTCACTTTTCGAGCGATGCGGAGCGCGTTGGCCATAATCGTGAAGGTTAGATTCTTGGCCGGCAGTTCACTAAAACAGGCGCCGTCGACGATATAAACCGCTTTGGTCCCGTACAGCCGACCATCCGCGCCGGTCTGATAGCGGCCTGCATTGCTCTTCATCGGAAGGGTGCCCGCGTAGTGCAGGCTACTGCCCATCTCCGGATACTGGCACAGCGCCGCGGCGCTGAGGTAACCAATCCGGCGAAAGGCCTGAATCAGGCGGCGCTCCGCGATCTGGTTACTCTTCCATTCGTAGTTGATCTCGAGCGTGCCGTCCGGCTTGAGGCGGATGTAGTTGGAGGAGGCGCCGGCGCCGGGATAGAAGAGCATCAGCAGCGCCATGGCCGGAGACAGGTAGCGCGCCCACGTGAGGTTCGCCCAGATGCTCAAGGGAAATTGAAAGAGTACGTCGGAGCGCAGCGGACCAGTGGTCCCATAGATGGTGCCCTGGAGGAGTTCGGGGCTGTTGGGGCCTTGGTAGATGACGTTGAGCTGGCCTAAAGCGCTGTCATGGATCTCCAGAGGAGCGCCGATGCGGCTCAAACGGAACAGCGGAATGCAGGCCATTGGGTTGTCTAGAATCGGCAGGCGGCTTTCGTAATCCCGGTTGGCTTCCAGCACGATCTTACTCGTCCCCAGCGTACCTGCCGCCAGAATCAGGTTCTTGCCCAGAAATTTCTCATAACTCCCGGTGCTCAGATTTCGAGCGGTGACTTCGACACCGCCCTCATGCTCTTGGTACTCATGAACCAGATACCCGGTACGTAGAGTGATCTGATTCCGAGCTACTAACTCATCGATAGTGAAGGCAGGATTGTAAATAGCTGGATTATGCGGGCGGTAAAACTCGAGGTTATCGTACTGATAAGCAGCGCGCCCGTTATGCGGCTCCGTGAGCACCGCCAGGCGGGGACGGCCGATGGCAATCCCTTGGTGCTCGAACTCTGCCTTGCGAATGCGAAACCTGTCCAGTATATCGGAGGCAAGCCGCGTAAGACGCATCGGCGGAAGCAAATGGGGCTCTGCGCCGAAATAGGACGCCAGATCGTCGTCCGCCCCGCTGATCCCCATGTGGTTGGAGACTTCGTCGTAAAAGGGCTCCAGATCCGCGACGTTGATGGGGAAGGCCGCAAGATCTCTGGCGGTAAAGCGGAACACGCCCGCACCCCAGGCATTGGCCAGCCCACCCAGCGCGAAGCTCGCCACAGCCTCGAAGTTGCGCGATTGCACCGGCATCAGTTCGGCCCAGTTCCGCACGATGTAGGACATGTAGGGCGCCTTGAGCTTGAGACTGATATTCCGCTTATAGATATTGTGCAGCCCTTCGAATTCGGAGCCGATCAACTCTTCAAAGAGATCTTCGCGCTGCTGCCGCAAGGCGTACAGATTGCCTTCCAGGTCGGGGATCTTTGGCGGGCGATAGCCCACGTCCAGAACCAGCACATTGCGGCCCTGCAGCGCATAGGCCGAAAAGGCGCCGGCGGGGCCCGAGCCCACGATCACCGCATCATACAAAGTCGTATCTCCAGACCAGGTACAAGCCTTTCGCGCATTTCCAACCGGTGCGCACAACCGCTCCGAATAACCGAAGTACGGCGCGCCACCAGCCGGGCACCTGGTTGATGAAGTATGCGTAGTATTCCGAACGGACTTCCACCAAGTAAAAGAGGATTTGAATCTTGCGGGTCAACACGCGGCTGCCTTTTCGCACTCGCAGTGCCAATTCGATGGCCTCCGCATCGAGCCGCCGCGCTACGATGGTCTGCACCATCTCCCGCGTTTTGGGGTCCAGTGCGGGAAAGCAGAGGTGGTTGGCCGCCACATACCGATCCACAACGGAGCCGGGCAATGGGCGGCGGAAGAAGAGGGCGTGGAAGTGGCGCACTTCGCTCTCGAGCGCCGTCCGGTCGTCAGCCATGGCGATTGCAGATGGTCCTTCGCATTCCGCCCCCCAATTCTACAATGCGACACGGCCCGCGGCGAGGCGGGCGCGAGTGCTCGCCGGCAGTTTGGGCTTGACTACGGAGGGTGCGCCCTGGTATATAGGTAGTATGTCTACGGTAGACAATCCACTTGAGCGAATGGAGTTCCTGCAGGGGACGCTCGAGGTGCTCATTTTGCGCAGCCTCCAGGCGGAGCCGAATCACGCCTATGGGATTGGCCAATTTCTCGAACAGCAGTCCGGGAATGAATTCGTTGTGGATAACGGCTCGCTTTACCCGGCCTTGCAGCGGCTGTTGCAGCGCCGATGGTTGACGGCGCAGTGGAAGATGTCGCCGAATGCGCGCCGCGCAAGGTATTACCGGTTAACGCCGCTCGGCCGCAAGCAACTGGTGGAAGAGAGTTCCAAATGGCAGCGGTTCGTGGTCGCGATGAGCCGCGTGCTGAGCCCGGAGGGATGACGGTATGCGCCAATGGTTGACCCGATTCCGCGCCTGGATGAAGGGGCGCCGGGGAATCGCCGAGGATCTCGCCGAAGAAATGCGCAGCAACCTCGAGATCGAAACCGAGAGCAACATTGACCTAGGCATGCGCCCTGAGCAAGCCCGCGCCGCGGCCCGCCGTCACTTCGGGAACAGCACCCTGGTAGCGGAACGGGCCCGCGACGCCTGGGGATTTCCTTCGCTGGAGAGTTTTCTCAACGATATTCGTTACGGTTTCCGCGCCATGCGCCGGGCGCCGGCCTTCTCGGTGGTGGTGATTCTGACCTTCGCGCTGGGCGTCGGGGTGAACACGGCGATCTTCAGCGTCGTCCATGCGGTTCTGCTGAAGTCCCTGCCCTACCCCAATGCAGAGCGCCTGGTGCGGTTCCGTGAGGCCAACGCCAAGACGTCCTTCAGTGTCTCTTGGGGCAATTTCAAATACTGGCGCGAAGGCAATCACACCTTTGAGGAGATGGCCGCGTACCAATTCACCGACCGCACGCTGACGGGCCGCGGCGAGCCGGAGGTGACGCGCGGCCTGATGGTGACTGCTCCCTACTTCGCGCTGCTCGGCATGCGTCCGGTACTGGGCCGCCTTTTCGACCAGGCGGATGACCGGCCCGGCACGCCGGCCACCATCGTCTTGAATCACCGCTTCTGGGCTAGCCAGCTCGGCGGAGATCCGCACATCGTGGGCGTGATTCTCACGCTCAACGGCGCTCCCTACGAGGTGACCGGCGTGGCGGCACCGCTGTGGGAACCGTGGCGGGTGGATTACTACCTGCCGCTAGGCAGGGCCGGCGGCAATACACTGGACCGCGCACAGCACGGGTCGATCAGCGCCCTCGGACGCTTGAAGCGCGGGGTCACTCTGGCCGTTGCGCGCGCCGATCTGGATGCCATCATGCGTCACTTGGCTGAGGTCGATCCCGGCCCCGAGAGCGAACACCGCACCGGCGGCGCTTTCTTCGCGGAATACAGTACCGGGGATGTGCGCGGTACGCTGCTGGTGCTAATGGGCGCGGCGGTGCTGATTCTGCTGATCGCCTGCGCGAATGTGGCCAGCCTGCTGCTGGCTCGCAACACGGCGCGGTCCGGCGAACTGGCGGTGCGAAGAGCCATCGGAGCCGGACGCCTTCGCCTGGTGCGGCAGTTGCTTACCGAGAACGTGACGATCGCCGCGGTGGGCGGCGCCGCCGGTGTGGCGTTCGCCTACTGGGGGCTGCGCCTGCTGATCGGCGCGGCGCCCGGCGATATCCCGCGCCTCGCCGGGACCACGGTCGATCCGCAGGTGCTGCTCTTCGCGTGCGGCATCACGCTGGCCGCCGGACTACTCGCCGGCCTGGCGCCGGTGATGCTAGCCGGCAAGATGGATCTCACGACGGCGCTCAAGGAGGGTGCGCGCATGGCAGGCGGGGGCAAGCAACGCCAGGCGTTTCGCAATCTTCTGGTGATTGCCGAAGTGGCGCTCACCTTCGTGCTGGCTTTCGGCTCCGGACTTCTATTGCGCAGCCTGATCGCCGCCCAGAGGATCAACCCGGGCTTCGACCCACAACGCGTGCTTGCCTTCTCTCTCCAGTTGCCATCGAAGGCTTACGGCTCACCGGAGGCAATCAGCGGGTTCTACACCCGGCTGCTGACCGATCTGCGCCGGCTTCCCGGCGTTGTGGACGCCAACTCGGTGAGCTGCGCCCCCGGAGCGGGCGACTGCGGCGACTGGTTCTATTCCGTCCCAGGCCGTCCGGCGCCCCCGCAGAACGAGGTGCCGATCGCGCTTTTCGATAGCGCCGATGCCGGCTATTTCCGGATGATGCGAATTCCCATTCGCCAGGGGCGCGAGTTCAATGAGTCCGACGGGGCCGCGGGCCCCAAAGTCGCCATCGTGAATGAGACGCTGGCCCGCGCGTGGTGGCCGAATGAGCCGGCCGTCGGTCATCAGATCAAAGTGGGCGGGCCCTACCAGGAAGGAGGCTTGCTGGAGGTGGTGGGTGTGGCCGGGGATGTGAGGCAATTCGGCCTCGATTCGCAGCCGTCCGCCGACATCTGCCGGCCTTCGTCGCAAATGAACGGTAGCGATAGGACCATTCTGATCCGCACCAAGGGGAATCCCGCCAGCCTGATGACCGCCATCCGCGCCCGCGTTCTGGCGCTCGACCGCAATCTGCCTCTGCAGCGGTTCGGCACGCTCGAAGAGTCGCTGGGCGCTGGGTTGGCACAGCGCCGCTTCACCACGCTGCTGCTCACGTTGTTCGCGGGCTTGGCGGTGATGCTTGCCGCCATCGGTATTTACGGGTTGCTGAGCTACTGGGTGACCAGCCGCGAATCGGAGATTGCGCTACGGCTGGCGCTGGGGGCGAGCCCCTCCAGGATCTTGCGCTGGACCAGCTTCCAAGCGCTGCGGCTGGCGCTCATCGGAGTGGCTTTCGGCGTGGTGGGCGGATGGGCCGCGGCGCGCGCCCTGGAGGACCTGGTCTTCGGCATACCGCCGCGCAATCCCGCTACGATGATCGCCGCCGCTCTCGCCGTGATAACGATCGCATTCGCGGCGGCGTTGGTGCCGGCGTGGCGGGCGGCCCGGGTGGATGCGGCGCGCAGGCTGCATTACACGTGACGGGTCGCCACCGGAAGCGGCCGCCTCACTCGCCCGCGCACGAATTCCTGTTAGCATTCTTAGAGTGAACGCAGCATCCGACAGGGCTGGCGACGGGCCGCATCGCGCCACCCGGCTGAGCAGATTCTCCTCCGCGATTTTCCTGACGGCCTATTTCCTCTACTTCAATCTGGGCAGTCTCAAAGTCCATTTCGCGCTCGACGATGTGGGCAATATAGACCACTACCACAACATCTCTCCCTGGCAGTTGGTGCTTTCTCAGTTTCTCCCCTGGCGTGGCGACTCCCGGCCGATGGGAGGCTTGTTCTACATTCCGATTTACCACTTCGCCGGCTTGAATCCGGTCCCCTATCAAGCCGTGCTTCTCGCTCTCCTGCTGGCCAATGTGTACTGGGTCTACCGATTCGCCAAGCTGTTGGGGTGCTGTGAGGCTGCGGCGCTGCTTGCCGCGCTGGCGGTCTGTTATCACGTGGGACTAGCCAACCTGTACTACAATGCCGCATTCGTCTTCGACGTACTGTGCTGCTTCTTTTACCTGGCCAGTTTCGTGTACTATCTCCGCATTCGTAATCGCAACCGCCTCCTGGGACCAGGTCAGACAGTGATCTTCCTGGCACTCTTCCTGTGCGCTCTGAACTCCAAGGAAATGGCGGTTACCATCCCTCTGGTCGTGCTGGCGTATGAGTGGTTCTATCATCGTCCCGCGGCGTTGACCTCAGAGCATCTTCGGGCGTGGGTCCGCGGTCCAGCACGGGTCGCGCTGATCGCAGCCGTGCTGGACCTGTTGGATGTCTACGGCAAGATATCCGGGCCCGGCGCCATGACCAAGGCGGAAACCTACCATCCGGTATTTACGCTGAGCCGCATCTACGGCTTTCAGAGCATTGCTTTCCGGGACCTGTTCTCGGCAGGGATCTGGACCCCGGACTGGCTGGGGGTTCTGACAATATGGGTCGCGTTGGCTCTGGTCGCTTGGGTGCGGAGCGACCTTCCGGTTCTGCGTTTTCTATTTTGGTTTCTCGTGGTTGTTCCTATACCCCTTGAGTTTCTACTGGGCAAGGCCCAAGCCTGTCTGTGCATGCTAATGGTCGGTTGGGCGATCTTCGTGGCAGTCAGTTTGGTGGACGTGACTCAGACGATTGGCCGCGCCATGGTGCGCTACGCGCATTTCAATCATTTGGCACGCCGCATCCTGGAGGCCGCCCTAGTAGCGGCGATCGCGTTCTACTGGGCGCGTGAGAATCGCCATCTGCAAGAAGGCATAGTGAGAAACTCGATGGCTTCGCAGGGGTTCGAGACTTGGGATCTGATCGAGCAGCTTCCAAACTTCCAGCGTCCGCGTCCCGGCAGCCGGGTGGCATTTCTGAGTGACCCGCTACCGGGCACTGATATGTGGCATCTGGCTCAGTTATGGGTTCACGATCTCAGAACAGATGTCCACGTGGGAGGCGAGGGTCCACTCACTGCGCAACAGTTAGCGGAGACGGACTATATCTATACCTTCGAAGGCCGTAAGATGATCCAGTTGAAGTAACGCGACTCACCGCGGCCGCAGCTCCGCGTTTCTCCGGTACACCAGCCAAGCCGATGCCACCACGGCCAGTGTCCCCAGGGCCAGCTTCCCTTCGAATAGCCAGACGTTGGTGATCTCCGCCGTCGGCACGATCGAGCACAGGATCGCCAGCGCGGTGATGGCCCATCCGGAGAGCGCGCTCAGCCGCTTTCCGCACTTCCAGGCGCTGCCGAAAATGTACAGGTACGGCAGGAAGCCGGTGATCACCATCANNCCGCCGAACGTCAGAATCGAAACGTGCGGCGTGCCCCAGCGGGGATGCACTTTTCCAAAGGCCGCCGGCAGCAGGTGGTCCACGCCGGCCGCGAAGGGCAGGCGCGAGACGGAGCTTCCCAGTCCGCCGATCTGTCCCAGCGCGCTCGCCATCACCAACACCGCCAGAATCGGCGGCAGCCACAAGACGCCCAGCGCCATGCCGGCCGATCCTCCGGCTTGCGCGAGGCCATTCAACTCGCTGATCTTCTCCGGCCGCAGCAGCACCAGCATCGCCACCGTGGCGGCGGAGTAGAAGACCGTGGCGAAGCTCGACGCAATCCAGCCGGCGCGCCGCAGCGTGCGCTGGGGATCGTGGATTTCCGCTCCCATCATGGCGGCCATCTCCAGCCCCGACATGGCGTAGGCAATGGTGGACCAGAAACTCACGGTGCCCCAGTCCCATTTTGGAATCACATCGATCCGTGTGGCCACGCCGCGCTTCGCCCCCACCAGCACCGCCAGCACGACCAGCAGAATCCCGAGCACCCAGGTAGCCGCGGCGCCCACGTTTTGGGTCCACTTGCCGATGCCCACGCCCAGCATGTTGGTGGTCAGCGCCACCCAGATCGCCACCAGCGCCGCCGCCAGCAGCGCGGGCCGGTTATCGGCGAGATACGCGTAGCGGGGACCCAGCGCGTAAAAACCGGCGCCCATATAGAAGAGCGCCGCGGTGGGGAGCCAGAAGGCAATACCCATCCAGTACACCCAGAAACAAAGGAAACCGTGCCAGCGGCCGAAATCGCCGCGCGTCCAGACATACAGGCCGCCCGCGCAACCGGGGTACTTCACCGCGAGGGCGCCCACGGCCACCGCCAGCGGCAAGGCGAAAAGCAGCGCCGCGGCCAGCCACAACGTGACGGAACCGGGACCGGCATGCGCCGCCGCGGGGATCCAGCGCGTGCCCACAATGCAGGCGATGGCGAAGAGCGTGACGTCGCGGAGCCCCATCTCGCGTTTGAGACCCGTGGCGGGTTCGGCGGCTAGGGACATCGTTCCAGTGTACAGTGGGGCAGCCTACGTGGTTGGGGATTAGTAAGCTTCGCCACGGTTGTCAATACCGAGGATGCGAATGAGATCAGGCGGTTCGAGGCAGAAAAAGACCCGCCATTTGCCGACCCGCAGACGCAGTTCGCCCGGACGGTCTTTGAGGGACTTCACATCGCCGTGGCCCGTGGCGGCGAAACGTACCAGGGCCGCGTCGATCCGTGCCTAGACGACGCGATCAAGACGCGCCAGGTCGCGCACCGCGGCAGGACGGAAAACCACGCGGCGGATCACAGCCCGAGCCGGCGTCGAACTTCTTTCAGGGGGACATCGTCGCCGGGTTCGGCACGGGCCAAATCCAGTTTGGCCCCGGTTTCGGCGTCGACGATTTCCTGCTCACCCAGTTCCGCAAGAAAAGAGATGGCCACTTGCACCTCAGATTCCGGGAGCGCGTCCGCTCCACCAGGCATTTCCGTCCCGAACAGCAAGCGTTCCAGTCCAGGGGCGTCTGATCCACAGCAATCGGCCGGCGATTACCACATGCGATATTGGCTAGAGGGGACGCATTTCTGCGGCACATTTAGAAAATGCGTCGGTCCCCTAATGCCCCTTATCCAGCTTTACCGCCCGATGCCGTATTCCGTGGTCTGCTCGCCTTTGCCTGCGAACGTGCGGTCCACCAGACAGGAGAGAAGCTGGCCGCGCCGCAGCGAGGAACGGAATGGCCAATTACGATGGCAACGAACCTGCAAGTCAACCGGGTGAAGATAAATGAAGATGCTGTGTTTTGTTTTCACAGGAGAAATGAAATGCTCGGCTTAGGCCTGGTCGGAACCATTATCGTGATTGTGTTGATTGTTTGGCTCGTCCGCCGGGTGTGAACGATTATTGTATGGGGCTGTACTTTTTGCCAAACTACGGCTTGCGAGCTGCTTTCGCTAACCGCCGCCGCTTCTTCGCGGCGGCGATGATCTTGCCATACCTTCATTGCTGATCCGGCGTTTGGGTTTTGAGGGTTCCGGCTTGGCGCGACTCGCAGCGTTGCATAGCTGACGACCATCATGGACGCGGCCAGAGTGACCACGCGGTGTCATGTGATCAAATGCGGTCAAGGGTCTGGCACGCAGCCCGCGAATGAACCCGGCCTTCCACACGGCAACTCTTGCCTTATGGACGGTAGAAATCGCACCTCTAGAG
Organism: Bryobacterales bacterium; assembly: GCA_003152325.1. Taxonomy (GTDB): domain Bacteria; phylum Acidobacteriota; class Terriglobia; order Bryobacterales; family Bryobacteraceae; genus PALSA-129. The sequence continues at coordinate 56,996 of PLZX01000104.1, forward strand.
GTATGGGCGTCCGAACTTCTAGCTTGGTGTTACAGGCATTCTGCTTTGGACCCCGATCTGCTCACAAAAGGCCCGGCGAGTCCGCAAAGTGAATGGTCTCGCAGTCCGTCCAATTTCAAGATGTGAAAGA